>JAQVSG010000086.1 GCA_028700655.1 Caldisericia bacterium | reverse complement strand
CGGTCTTTACAAATACACCCAATCAAATAGAGTAATGAGCCGATTGAGCTGTTTATGAGCCGTTTCATTTTAACTGGATGAGCCATTTGAGCTGTTTATGAGCTGTTTACTGTTAAGCTCATAATAAGAACCTCGACCAGCCCCTTTTAAAGTTAAAATCCCCATCTTTGCTAGCTCATCAAAATCCCTTTTTGCTGTAGCTATCGATGTAGCAGCAATTTCGCAGTATTCTCTGGTTGTAATCCGTTTGTTTTGTTTCAAAAATGGTAAACTTTTCTTTTGACGTTCATTCAAATTCAAGCTTCTTATTACTTCATCGGTTAACCAATTTCGCCAAAGAATGACAACGAAATCATTGCCTCGTTGAAAGAATTCTGGGCTTGGTAGATTCGTACTGTTGCACATCCTGATAACATCAAGAGTTCCAGTTCCAAAATGTTCTATGTAATGTGCATAATACAAAGTTCTTGCAATATGGGGATTAAATGGATTTGACTCATGTGCAATGGTAAGGGTGTATGGAGTATATCCTCTTGGTAAATGTCCTGGATTAGATATTTCTATCCGATCAGAGAAAATACAAACCTGAACGGATGCATTTGAAAAGTAATCTCTGTGTGCAATAGCGTTTACTATGATTTCCGAAATAGCTTCTTTTGGAATTTCGTAATCAACAACTGTTTGTGGTCCAAAAGTTCGTGAGTTCACTGTTCTATTAAGTTTTGACATAATAAAATCAACGGATTGGTCAGCCTGCATAAAAAGTGTACCGTCAAATACCTGGTAAGAAGGAATTGGCTTTTCGATAATAGAACCATGAAAATGGGCACATTTTACAATGGCAGATGGAAAATATTTTTGGGGATTGTCAGCAAATAATAAGAGAGAACTATTCAGTAGTTGTCCATTATCTAGCAGATTAAGATGGGTAAGAGTTTGCTGTTTAGTTGCCGATAGTGGTAAGGTAATATTTCTTTCCTTTTTAGCTATCAGTAAAAATTTCTGTATATTGTCTTGGGAAACATCCTCAAGGGATGCATCATAAACTGGAGTGCTATCAAATGGTTTTGATTGAATTTTATTGTTATCACTCAAATAATCGATCAAACTATCAAAAATTTTAGTTAGAAGGTCTTGCAGGTCTGAAAAATTACTATATTTTAGCTGTTGACTAACTTTTGTTACTAGTTTTATTAGCTTAGGATGAGGTCGTTTATTAAAAGCACTAGAAATAAAAACCAGTCTTTCCTTGCAAAGGTCTGTAGCTCTATCAAACTCCTTTTCAGTGGGGGATATACCATCTGGTGATAATTCAGAGCCATATTCTTTTCCATACAAAGCTAGTAAAATTGAGCATTCTTCAATTTTTTCCATATATAGTTCGTTTGGCTTTTTATCTTTTGATGGTAAATCCTCAAAAAGAAAAACATCAAAAAATTTAGCAATAAGCCGATTGTTTAGAAGGAAAGCCTTTATTGCTTGTCTTTCTGTTTCAAATTCGCTTTGGACACTACTAACAAAAATCAGCTCTTTACTCATTATTATACACCTTATTAATTGGGATCAAAGAGTATTCTCTTAAATCAATCATCTCGATCTTGCCTTCATTTCTATATTTTACCACGGATAGGAGGTTTAGAGGAGGGGTTGAATGTGTGTGATCATCATATCCACTCCAAGCAATTCGGAAGTTTTTGGGGGGGATGTGAGAGCACGATTTGTCTTTGATTGGCAGCATCAATTTCCTTTTGTAACCTTTCTTGTGTAATGATTTCTCTGTTTTGTCGGACGATGTCGAGAATATCGATACGATCTTTGCTAAAACCGATATCGCAAATATTGTATCTTTCGTGATAATCTTTGTCACCTTTTCGAGTACCAAATTTTTTGATTAGTAAGAATAAGTCGGTTTCGTTGATTTTGGCATCGCCATTAAAGTCGGAGGAATGAGGAATAGTGCACATGCGGACAGGAAAATAATTTTTTTGTTGTCTAATATTGTATTTAATTAAATTATTTTTGGAATCGTAAGCATAAAATTTTCCATCAATCATATCAGTATAGCCGGCGGCGAGGATTTCGCCATTGTTCGTATCTTGGACAAAGCCAAGTATCTGACACATATTTTGGTCTATTTTGGGGACTTTTAATCTAATACTTTGGAGGACTTCTTGGCCTTCTTCTAATTTGATACTGGTGCCCATGGCTTTGTCATAAACGTATTGATAGACAACTCTTTTAAAAATTTTTTCTCAAAAGTTTTTCACCTATGGTGACATCAATCATTGGATCTGTAGAATGTACAGACGAGTTTTGCGGTTTACCTTGCGCTTGCCTTCTTTTTGAACTATTCGGAATTTCCTAATAGTTGCTCCTCTTGAAGTTCGTGATCAAAAAGATTTTCTTGATATGTTCGTTGACTGTCGGAACTTCTATATCATATAAAGCAGCCAACATCTTTTGTGTTAGCCAAACATTCTCGTCTTCATTTGACATCTCTTATGCTACATATTGTTGTCGCTACCCATCATACCAAGAAACACAAAGATGATAATGAATTGTAACTTTACATGCCATTCTAACCAACCTATTTGACAAGAATGGTTAGAATGTGTTAGATTGGTGTTAGAATCTAAGTCGTTTTCCTCATTGATCGCTTATGTAATAATAGCATTATCTGAGAAGAAAGTATTGACTCTAGCCTCGACTCTAGCCTTGACTCTGGCCGTGACTCTAGCCGTGACTCTGGCTGCGTCAATTAATCTTTTCTTCGTTCAAATAGTAGTTTTCAAGTGTATATCAAAGTCCTTTTTCAACCCTTCAATGTGCATTTTAATAGCCTCAATCATATTTCTCTCTACTTCTTCCGGTGTTTTACCAGTAGCAACGCAACCGGGTAAATCAGGTGAATAAGCAGAGTAATTCTCTGCGGCTTTTTCAGTCTGAACTCGACTAAAGAGATATATCACTTCATCTTCGTGTAGCTTATATACTTGATCTCTTTTGCCAACTTTAATAACAAGTACAAGAACATGTTCCCTATCAATAGAGTACAACACTCTGTATAACCCTATTCGATAAGAATAGGTGCCCTTATGTACATGCTTTAATGGTTTTCCAATATGAATAGGGTCCTGAAGCAAATACTGGGAAACCTTCTGTTTAATCAATTCAGAATCGGAATAATTTATTGCATCTAAGTCCTTAAGAGCATCTTTTGTCCAGAATAACTTCCACCGTTTAGTAGCCAAGAATTTCTGTCGCTTCTTCGTTGGTATATATTTTGGGATTGCTTTTAAGGACTTCAACAGCACTACAGTAGTCTTCATAATCGGCCAAGTATTCTTCCAATGCTTTGCGGATGATATAAGCTTTTGATCGTTCTTCTTTTTTGGCCAATTGGTCTAGTTTTTCTTCTAGCTCTTTGGGCAATCGTATGGTTATCATTGTTCCACCTCATTCGGAATTCGGTTCACTGAATGGCAATAAAGTTGTTTTTTTATTGGATATAGCTTTGCATTATTCTTCACGAAATACATCACATTGTGAGTTTCTTCATAATCGGCCAAGTATTCTTCCAATGCCTTGCGGATGATATAAGCTTTAGATCGTTCTTCTTTTTTGGCCAATTGGTCTAGTTTTTCTTCCAGCTCTTTGGGTAAACGTAAAGTTACCATCATAACACCTCAATATATTCTATTTCTTTTTTGTATTTTGACACTTATGTCTTTTTTGTCTGTCACTATTTCATCTTCTGCTTCAATTCAGAAAAAATCGTAGAAGCAGGTCGGACGATACCAGCTTTAGCCTCATCTAGGCCCCGCTGCATCATTGCGTCAAACGTTGCGGAGTCCATCTCATCACGTGCTATTGGCCTACGGGGAATTGGGGTACGAATTTGAAGCCGATTCCCTTTCAGTCTTTCGTCGTAAACTTTAGTAACTAAGAATTTCTGTCGCTTCTTTGTTGATGTATCTTTTTTCTGATCAATGATTTTTAGAATTTCTTTCGTCAGGTCCATATTCTGTAAATCATCTAATGATGGGTTTTTTGTATGTTCTGGTAGAGCATGGATAGGGCTGCATATTCTGTTTCCCATTTTTCTTTTCATTTTTAACCTCTCCTTAAAATGTAGTTATAAGAGGACTAACAGTAGGTGCATTTAAGGGATCTTCTTCCAGATAAAGCTCTGTAGCTTCTTTTAAATTGTCCACTGCTTCTTCAATAGTATAGCCTTGACTAACGGTGCCAACTTCAAAGCATTCGGAAACATATATATCCTCTTCTTTGTGAATGATGGCAGTGAAAGTCATGCGTGGGGATAAATGCGGTAACCGGTTTTGCGAACCTCTTCCAGAAAACCGCTATCATCATGAGATTCTACAATTAATACGGGTTCTAATCGATCATCCACAGAATGACATAGTTTAAACAGTAAAGTTGCTTGATCTAAAAAATCCCCTTTTACTTCAGGAACAACGACAGCAATATCAATATCACTCTCTTCGTTTGCAGTACCTTTTGCATGGGAGCCATACAGAATAATCTCTATAGGGTCAAAATATTGGATGACTAATTTTGCAAAATCTTTAGCTAAATTGGCAATTGCTGTTTTATCCAATGCAACAATCCTTTTGTTTGAGTAATCGTAAGGTATTTTTTTTTGGGTTACTTCAGATGGTTGATCTTGATTACTTATCATTGTATATTTCGTCCTCAGGATTGTCCCAGATTTTAGAAAGAATAGGTTCAACAAATCCATAGAATTGAGAAGCGTTACAATCTTTTTCTGCCTCTTGTTGGGAAGGATTCTTCCCAACATTTTTCTGTATGTAAACATCAATGGCTTCTCTTAGCCAGTCGCGAATTTCATGATATATCTTCAAAATAGATCCCTTCTATAAAAGTTGCTTGTGTACTCAGAATAATCTCTATGAGACCAGAATATTGAATTTCTTGCGGAAACAATTTTTAGCTACGAGTAATACATAAATTCTTTTTTGTGATCATT
>JAQVSG010000085.1 GCA_028700655.1 Caldisericia bacterium | reverse complement strand
GAGGTTTCTTAAAAATTAACAACCATTTAGGTTCTGTGTAACCTACAGAACCTAAATGGGTAATTTTTGCTTATGATTTGACATCCTCTGCAAGTGAATATAGCGCTTTGATAACAGTTTTTTTGCGGGCTTCGTACTCAACATTCGGCTCAGATTCCAGAGGGGCCAGGGGGTGGGGGATCGAATCGCCGTGAATTATTCTGTTGCTCCCAAATGTATGTGCTATTGGGTCTATAGCAGTAATATGTGCACAAGGAATCCCTGTTCTTTCCACTTCTTTTGTAATCGCTGCACCGCAACGTGTACAGGATCCTCAGGTGGAAACCATGATTGCGGCATCTACGCCGGCCTTGTTCAGCATTTCAGCTATTGACCGCCCAAAAGCCTCTCCATTCAGCAAAGAAGCACCTGTTCCAGCAGTGCTGTAGAAATATTCATGCAGTTTACCTATCTTGCCATTTTTTTCAAGTTCCCTCATTACATCAACAGGCACTATCCTATTGGGATTTTGATATGCAAAACTGGTGTCATATCCTCCGTGGACAGATACGAATTTGCCAGTCTCAAGAGCATCCAGTCCTTCAAAAGAATAAACTCCAAATTTTGTAGCAGAAGAACCTTCAATACGGTCTGGATTACCAAATGGAACCATTCCACCCGTAGTAAGAAGTGCAATTGTTGCTTTGCTTAAATCTTCAATGTGGGGGGCCACTTCAACTTTTTCCGGAATTGGCTGTAGGTATTCTGATAAATAATCCTTGCCCGCCATCTTCTCCAACAACATTCCTACTGCACGCTGACCACCGTTTTTATCCAGAATATAATTTTTTCTGATGCCTCTGTGGAAATACCCCTCTGCATCAGCCCCCGATAAAGCTTCTCTTCTCAAAAGTTTCTGGGCAAGCTTTGCCATTTTCTCTAAAGAATGTTTCATATCTCTGGCAGAATCCCCTGTTTTTACAATAAACATGTCGTTTCTGAACATCTCAACAGCAGGGCTTTCTGAATTCATACCTGCCACGCCAGGAATACCAAGCACATCAAAAGATTCTTTAATCACATGGCCGCATGCCAAACCATAACGTCCCGCATAAAAGGAAGGACCGGCAATTACCATGTCAGGTTTAAATTCTTCAAGGGCGCTGCGATACATTTTCAAAACATCTTCAGTGTGAGTTGCAAAATAGTTGTCTCCACATATAAAAGTGGCAACTACCTTCCCTTCACCTTCCAGCAGTTTGTTGATCTGCATGCCAGGTCCAACAGCCCCTATTTTGACCTCAGGCTGATAATCAGCTGCATCTTCTCCGCCCACGCCTGCAAAAAATTGATTTATGTAATGCATAATTTTATATGTCATACCGTGCAATCCTCCTTAAATCCACTTCGCAGAAAGGTTACAAAGCCCTGCCTGAGAGCATGAACTGGTCACATGTATCATTTCCGTATAGAAATAATCTGGATCTTCCGGTTGGTGGTCTATGGCGACGTGAAGTATATCTAAGCTAGGCTCATTCCCAATAAAGGTATCCATCTTTTGCGGAATGGCAAGCAATTCGTGAGTGTTCCCACTACTGACCATTGCCGTGCATTCTTTTACCCAGTCTGCAAGTCCCGGACTTTTTCCGTCTCTGCCACCCAGCTCATCAGAGATAATGACTGTTTTTATACCAGCGTCTTCGAAATTTTTTACATTAAGCATAATATCCTCATCCGGATTGCCGTGACCTTCTGTAACAAGAACTGCGCCTTCGGCACCCATCATCTTGGCCAATTTTGTGGAAAAAAGTGAATTACGGATCTTACCGTCAAGAGTCAAAACTTCATTGTGTACGATAACACCAAGAAACCGCAAAGATTTTCCATGAAGATTGTAAAATTCTTCCATAACAGGTGCGTTCTGTATCTCATACATGTACTGTTTATCCGAAGAAACAGTATTGTGAGAACCAACAAAAGAAACCAGTGCCCCATCAATAATTTCATTCGGGTGCAACAATGTTGGAATCATCGTTGCTCCGGCAAGTCTCCCATAAACATAAAAATCTTTTATAAGAGGATTCTGAGCCAACATCTGCATAACATAAACAACACCTGGAAGAGATGAGTCTGCTTCGCCGGTCTCGTAAACTTTGACTTTGTCCGGGGTGAGTTTTTTACACTTATCTGCAAGATAAACAGACAGCTTTAGACCTGCAATTTTACACGCGTCGTCAACTGCTTGAGTATGATTTTTTTGCGCATCTGCATTAACCTTAACATTCATAACAAGATTAAATAGATTTGAGAACGGACAATATTTTGACGCTGGTCCGGTCATATCAATAAAACCACCAGTACGGCATACAGAGTGTGTATCATTATTCTGAGTAACGACTACAGTTGCTCCTTTTAAAGCAATAGTATCTCCATTTCCTGCCTGTTTTAGCTCCCCAACTACACCAGGATACATAGATCCGGTTGAATCATACTTGCACCTTGGTTCGATAACATCTTTTACTGGCATTATCCGAATGCTCTCTCCGGGGCGTGCAATATGGAGAGTTATATTCTCAACATAGGGATGTGTTCCACATGCAAGAATTGCTTCTGTTGCATTAACACATAAAATATTATTTTTTATTGTGGTTTCCTCACCCCACTCAATTCCATTGATATTGAATGTTCTTAAATTGAGTCTCATTGAATCCCCTCCTTGATAATTAGATGACATTAAGCTGCTTTATATTTTTGCCGGCAAATATTTTGCAACTTTAAAACAGAATATTTGATAGAGTCATCTCTTTATATAATTTTAAATTGGCCCACTTGAATAGTCTTGTAAAAAAATGACTTGTTCATCTGAGCAAGATTGGGTTAATTTAATAGTTGCGAGTGAGAATCAAAAATTAGAGATACAATACTTAGTCATGGCTAGTTAAACGACCTTATTATTTACTCTGAACCGTTAAAAAAGCAGTATAATATTATCTTCTACATCCCTTTTATTTTTATGACTTAATTTCATACATGCACCACAATGTTCCTTCTTTTTTGTCTTTTTTTGCAAAACTCAGACCTAAATATAGCCGTTCTGTTTGAGCACGGCCTTCGCTTTTTCTATCCGTGCAGCTGCCATTTTTATCACAGGGCCGGTGCATCCCATCGAAGATTCGGCATAAATGCCCGCTTTCCAGAGAGTCTTTACGGCTTCCTCGATCTCAAGGACATCTATCCCGTGTATTTCCTCGTCTGTTGGCTCCGAGGGCGGAGTGGCAACTTCTTCTTCCGATGAGGCCTGTTTTGGCTGAAGTGATGCCAGTATCTCGTCAAGACCTGCTTTTTTTGCAAGCCTGAGTTCCTCTGCTACAGCCGCCGGCAATCCGTTTTTTGCACATCTTGCGTTAAGCGTGATCGCCCCTGCCACAACAGGAGCACCGGATGCCCTTGATATTATCGATTCGACCTTGTTCCAGTTTTCTCCTGCCGAGGGTCCGTATCCCCAGCCCAGGGCCTCGTAATTTCCACCTGTGTTCCATGCTGCGAAAAGTTTCATCAGGACATTTCCTGTCAGGGTATCTGTAACACATACATCGACCGATCCGGCAAGGAGGTCATTTCCCCTCAGTATTGATCCGCCCTCTTTTCTCATGCTGGATCCGAATTTAATCGGATAGCCGACCTCACTAAGTTTTTGAAGGGCTCTGAGTACAGTCTGAGCTCCGTCAAGATTCAATATGCCAACTGTGGGAGATGTGATCCCATCTGCCTTAGCTGCGGCGATGCCGTAAATTGCGTTCCTTACCATAGCCTCCACACGGTTGGATGATGAAGTCCCCGTCGATGATGCTATGAAACAGGGTCTTGCTCTCGCAGGCGTCAGCACTTTGCCTATGGTCGTCACACCAAGGGGGAAAGGATAGTGAAGCGCCACAGCTCCCGATATTATCCCTCTTTCCAGTGCATCCTCCATCGCTTTGGATATATCAGACTCACAGGCAGGCGTTTCGATCCATTCCATCTGCTCGAAACCCTGGACACTGGGGCCGATAGGTATGACATTGACTGAGGGGTCATTCTTCATGGCAAGGGCTGCTCCCTTCAAAAGTTCTTCGCTGCCGAGCTCGCTGCCGTATGCCATAAGGCCTATGCTGACCTTTTTAACACAACCGCTTTTTACATCCTCGATGATCTCCGCAAGGACTTCGCCTATTATTTTTTGAGTCGTATTTCTCTCTTCCATCACGTGTACCCTTACTTTTTCAGCCCTGCCGCAAGTTCTCCCAGGGCTTCCAGGATGAGCTCGCGGATCTCTTCACGGGTCACGCCCTTTTCTCCTTCCGGCTTGCACTGCAACGGTCTTTCCATCAGGAAGGAAGCGCCGTCAGCAAGGTTTGTGAGTCTTCCGAGGAAAAGGCTTCCCTTGCCTATTATCATCGCTCTTGTGATCTTTCCTGAGCTTATAGCTTCGGCAGCATGACCCATGTAAGGCACTCCTGACGGTATGTGCCCCTGGGTGTGCGCAAAGCCCTTCATGCCGCGGCTCTTTATGAAATCAGGCATATCTGCCTTTTCTATTTGTTTTTTCATAACACCGAGCGCCGCTATCATCTTGAAGTTTGCCTCAGGAACGTTCCCGGCACCTGCAGGCAGAGTGATTTCCGGGTTGTGGAGCTCAGGAGCATATTTGTCCACGTCGGTCAGAGAAAGGCCTACTTTCTGAAGCGGTTCAAGAGTCAGTACGCTTGTAACAGTCTGGGGTGATGCGCCGGCTCCTACCGTATGTTTGCCTATTGCATCAAGCCTTATCACAGGTAGTGTACCGTCATCTGGGACTATAAGCACCCCGAACGAGCCAAGGCAGTTCTCAAGTGCGGGGAGTGATTTTTTTACATGGTCCCTGCTGTTCATATACAGTTTGGGGATGGCTCCCCCTGCGATGACAGCAACGTTTTTTCGCGTTCCGGCAGCCACCATGGAAGCTCCGGCAAGGACTGCATTGACCGGTCCGGCACAGAAGCCCCTGATGTCACAGCCCGAGGCGT
>JAQVSG010000024.1 GCA_028700655.1 Caldisericia bacterium | reverse complement strand
TGAAGTTTGTAATACTGTTTCAACGGGTTGATTTATATTGCCATTCAGGATAATAGATGCAACACCAGTTATTTCTCCTCCAGCACCGGCGCGAGAGAAAGAACCTGATTCCATCTAGTCTTTCATAAGAGGAATAGCATCCCGATTTTTGAAGATCCTATCCGTTGCCTCATCAAAACATATTGCATCCCACTGTCCTACTGCACCTACTTTTCCGGTTGAACCATGCACAAATAGTTTCGCTACAGTACCCTGGCCTCCAGAAATCAACACAGCATAAGGCGTTAATTCCTTGAATACAAAGGATTTACCAGTCGAACGTGGACCCAATTCGATGAAATTGAAATTTGATTCTACCATGGGGAGTAATCTGGAGAGCAGCAGCATCTTGATACGATCAGAAACACCCTCTGCGCCAGGTTCATAACCACAGCTTCTTAATAGAACGTCAAGCCATTCACTCTTTGTAAATTCCTTACGTTTATTCATTATCCTTGCGTTATCAAAGCTAGATAGCTGGATCGGTTTGATATCTGTAACAACGAACGGGAATATATTCTGTCCTATTCGAATGTCTGGATCGTATTCCACATCAATGATTGCCCAAATGCCACCCATCAACATTTTTTCATGTTGTTTCACCAAGCTATCAGTAATGTTTCCATTTTTAATGTTGCTGTTCAGTAGTTTTGCCCAATAGATATCTTTCTTCGAATCTAACTCAACAGAAATCTTGTCAATAATCTTGTAACGTCCTTGCTCGCGAATCTTGGAATGAATGAGAGAGCTTTCTTCAGGGTTTACAAAGTGCTCACTGAGAACTTTCTTAACGTTATCCATCCCGACTCTTATCTTCTCTTCATCATCCGTGGAACATGAATTCGCAATTAGATATTCAAGAACAAACACGGGTACGTTTGCTCCAACCTTTACAGAAAGAACAAGATCTTTTTTTACTACATATCCCCTGAAGTGTTCCAGAAGCTTTTTGTCCAAATCATTTAATACTGCCATTTTAGTTCCTTATCATTAGAATAGTCCATTTAAATCTCTATCTTTGTTCTGTTTGATTACGGTTCGGTCTAGTACTTGCTTTGTATCGGCATCCAGAAGTTGTACTTCCATTTCCGGATGTCCATCAAATGTGTATTCCTTAGTAATCGTCTCAGTTTGCGAAATACTAAATACATCACTTGTATTCACCTTTTTTTTGTTAGAAAAGAAGACAAGGCAAATCTTTCGGTCTAAGGCAAAAAGATTGCGAATAGTTTCATTTGCATGTATTACAATAGAAAAGAGTTCTCCAGTGACATCTTGCAATTCCGTTTTGTTTTCAATTGTTACAGGCAATGTGGATGCATAGGTTCGTTTCCAGCAAAAATAAGGAGTGATCAATTCCTGCGGTGATAAGCCACCATGAGAAAATCCATACAATCCGGGGGTCTTGAATGAATTTATATTTTTCGCAAAATACACATATTCAGATGGATGGTAACTTTTTTTGGCTTCAATTAACCTTGGAGTAAGATCAACTTGCCTTTTTACTGTACGGATATATCGTTCTGACTTGTGGTAATCTCCGACTAACGAAACAGAAATTTTATCTGCTTCTGTCAGTAGTCCTGTTAGGACGAAACCGTGATCTGTGATCAGGTAAACCTTAGCATAACCACTGGCCAGAAGAAGTGAAATCTTTTCGGCAAAGTAATCGATAGCTTTGGGAAAATACTTAAGTGCTTTTTGTTGAATTTTCTCTCCCATTTCGTCAATATCCTTGTATGTGCAAATTAAAAACTGTCCTGGCTGGGTCTCTTCAGTTGCCTTATCCAATCGAACAAATTCCATACTAATATCCGGGTTCTGCGCAGCTAGGTATTTCTCACGCTTATCCTGAATTGCTTCAGTAACACCATTGGACATATAAATGCGACTCATATTGTTCTCGGTTTCAGAAGGTATATCGGCAAGAATCGAGTTTTTTGTCAGACTTGATGAGCCTTTAACCTTTTTTGCAACCAATTCGGCTAATTCATAAGAAACACCGTCACCAACAATAATGGCAGTCTTCTCATTGGAAGATTCATCAAAAATCCGCTGAAGAGTTCCCGTTTGATTCTCTTTGTATTCTTCCCAATACTGGAACCATTTATCAAGGAAGACAGTGACAAATTCTTTGTAAAGTTCTTGAAAGGGCTCAAGGATTGTTTTCTTATCTAGAAACTCTGTGTATAAATTACGGATAGAAGTATCAAGTTTGTAGAAGTGCTTTTTGTAATACTCCACACATTCACGAAAAGAACTTAGATACGATATGTTCTTCGGATCAAATTCGAGCAGGGTGATTATATCACTCCAGAAACAAATGCCGAGAGTTTGAGCTTGCTTGCTTTTATTCCTCTTGTGCAGCTTGGGTAGTTTTTTAGCAATGATTTCTTGGTCGGTTAAAATGTTTCCGATTTCAGCTAACCACTTTTCATCTATCTGTCGGAAAGGGTGGTTAATACTAACGTTCCATATGTCTAGAATGGAGCTGGGCAGATAATCTGTAAGGTATTTGTCGAATGAATTACGGTAAGAGACTGAGTCTAGCCATTTTTCATAGACCGATGCGAGTTTTTTATTACACGTACCGCCTAACAAACCATCAAACATTGTGGTTACGACTTCTTGAGCAAGCGTAGTGGGGGGCTTTTTTAGATACCCCTTTCCAAGTAGTTCGTTTACCTTATGGTAAAATACCTCTCTAAGTTGTTCATCATATCTCTCTTCAGAAAAGAGGATGGGGTCATTGAGAAATTCTAATAGTTCTTTGTCCAAGTTGAAAATTTCCGTGGCACCCTTGTGACAGAGATCCATCCAGTATGTCTTATCTTTTCCGACGCTTACTTTGGCCGCAGAAACAATCTCATCTTTAGACAGAGTGATGTTTAAGTTAAGAATTTGATGGACTTTATCCTTGATATAGTTATGAAGGTAACGGATCTCTAGACATCCGCAGGTTTCGCAATACTCCCGGATAAATTTAAGCTGATCCTTAGTAGTTCTTGTATAAATAAGAAATTTCTTATTGCTAGGCTGTGCTTTCTCAATCATGTACTTTACATATAGCTCTTCTAACTCAGTGTGTGCATGATAGACAGTATAAATACTTTCAACAGTCTTCAGTAAAAATGCAGACTCGCCCGACTCATCAATAAACACTGCAACATTGTGCTGCTCGTATATCTGATTCAAGTCATTTTTAAACCACTGGTCAATCATACTGTTAAAACTCTCTGTATTATGCACTTGAATCGGTTGCCTTCACGGTCATCAATAAACTCAATGTTAGGGTAATTTTCCAGTGCTCTTAAAATCCCTGAACCAAATCCACGATATGGTAATATGTTATGTGCAAAAGATGCTAAAACAGGATTGCGAGTATTGGAGTTTCCAGCTTTGATATTGGCAACAGTTAAATTGTTTGGTAAATGGCCAGGACTAATGATTTCAATGCGATTAGTAAATATAAAAATGAGGACGGGAGCTTGAATAAAATAATCGCGATGAATAAGAGCGTTTGCGACGAGTTCCTCTAAAACAATTTTGGGTATTTCTGGTTTTCCGATGCTGTTAATCCCCTGTTCTCCTTGAACATGTTTTATATTGGAAAGAATAAACCTGATTGTTTGTTGGAATACATCCGATAGTTTCCCTGTAATATCGCGATTGTCAATATAAACCTCATCCGTTATTTTTTCCCCTGGAAATGCTGCAGCTTTAACAATGAATGAAGGCAGAAATGAAAAAGGGGATTTGCTAAATAGCAACGCGCCAGTCAAGTTCAAGTTTCCATCATTGCCTAAGTTCATATTGGAAATTGTTTTTGATAAGGGAATTCCAACATCTTCAAGGTTTTCTCCGTATCTTTTCTTAAAGAATTTGCCAAAATAATCCATATCAAGATCAGCTATGGTCATACCGTTAACAATAGTTTTATCTGCATGAACCAAGCCCGATGATTGAAAAAGTCTTTGTATTTCTTCTCTTGAAGTTGCCTTTCGTTTATCTGATCCACTTTTCACCCAAAAAACACCATTTTTGTCTTGATATGGTTTATTCAAACCTTCCGGAACATCAATAATTAAAATACGTTTATCATTTATTGTTACTATTTCCGTTAACGGATTGATAGCTGGTTTGACATTTTGGCTGGCAGCATTTGAAACCAAGTGATTAATGCGATAGATATCCTCAGAAGAAAGTCCAACAATTTCTCCTTCTTTTTCTGTATTTTCATCCACTCCAATAAATATCTTTCCACCAAGTGTATTGCTAAAGGCAATAAGCTCATTCGCTAACGAGTCAATATTATTCACATTTTTTTTAAATTGATTATGGCTATCCTCACCCTGGGCAAGAATTTTCATGATTTCTAAGATTTCCATATTTGATAAATCTCCTTTCTACGATTAAATGCCTCTTCTCCGCCTTCCATGATGTCAATGATAGTCTTTTGAGTCTCGGCGTGATCAATACTACCGCTTTTTACGGTAATGGTATCATCCATAAAAGAGCAAGCATGAACAAGTTCAGCGTCACCAAGAACTGGGATATTTGGGTTATGGGTAGCAAAGATAAATTGAATCTTGCATTTCATCTGGCGTATTAACTTTATTACATCTTTATATATAGTTTGATTATCAAGGTCATCTTCCGGTTGATCAATGATTACGATATCATTTTCTTTTTGGGTGAGAATAAAAAGAATCAATGCTGATGCACGCTGACCGAGGGAATGGTGTTGCAACTCTTTTTGTTGATACATAACGGTAAATTTGTTTGGAGTTTGGTACGTGAGTAAGCTTTTTAAGTTAACCATAAACAACTCAGAAAGGGTATGCGGATTGCTACCAAAAAGGTTTTGAGCATTCTCAAAATCTTGATAAATGGAGATAAAGCTATCATATTCCTCTATGATTGACCGAAAAGTACTCTCACGAATACTACTGCCCTTAAAAATCTCTTTAAAAAAAGCCAAAAATGATTCTTTATCTCCTTTATACCCAGAGTAAATCGAAATTGAAGAACTTTCTGTTCCAATCTTATCGAGTTCATTTTTTATCTTAATGAATTCCTCATGATACAGATCGTTCAATGTTTGAAGTTCTAAGAGAAGTTGGTTTTGCAGGCTTTTCTTTAAACTACCTTCTTTCTCCAAAATAGCAATCATTTGATTGGCTTTCGTCAATCTATCCTTTAAACCCAAAAACTCATCTGAACTGATGTTTTGACTTCCGCTACTTTTTAATTCTTCTTCAAGCTTTCTCTCAATTTCTGCAAATTCTTCCACCATTCCTTTGCGAATCTGATGTAATTCTTGTTGGAAAACTAACAACGACTCTCTTCGAGAATTTTCATCACTCAACCATGTTTTCATACTGTCCATCATCGAAATGTAGGATTCATAGTATTGGTAGAATTGTTTGAAAAGTCCAGCATTGTGTTTTGATTGGTAGCCCTTAAAATTACGTAAATCATCCTCGTACTGAGCAAGAAGACTCTCCATGTCAGTTGCAAAACTTGTTGTGAGGTGAATCCCTTTTTCCATTATTCGTATATCATTGTCATAATCAAGCCGTTTCTGGAGCTTTTCTTCAATTCCATGCTCAGAGTAAAGCTTTAGTCGATGCTCAGTATCTTGTTTAATCTTTTTTTGTTCTTCCATTAGATCCTGTACGCTAGAAACCTTTAAAAGCTGGTCTACAGATTCTCCAACTCTTTCTTTTTGTACTGCTATTTTTCTTCTTATTTCATCAAGTTTCAAACCTAGAAGTTTATCAACCAGATCTTTCTCGAAACCTTCGCTGGTGCTCGATAAATCTTTTTGTCCATAATATATAGGGTGATGGATTATTGATTCTTGAACAGAAACTCCGGGTTGCAATTTTCTGTCCACTAAAACTTCAGAATAAGGTTCCTTCCATACTCGTCTAATAGTATATTTCTGTCCATAGCGATCAATCGCATCAATTTCAACTTTACCCCCGCTATCTAGCGTAAAACCTACAAGATTTTCTTTATACCTTTTATCTTTAGATTCGTTACCAAATGGAATCTCAAGGGCATAACGAAGCACCTCAATTACTGAAGATTTACCACTCCCTCGAATACCAATCAGTGTATTCAGTTCTGGGGAAAAATGAAGCTCCTGGTTTTTTAGTGTTCCCCCGGTAAAACGGATTGAACGAATATGCGAGTGTTTATGTTGAACAGGATCATTTGAAACACGATTGTGTTTATCAATCAAAGCATATTTTACGGCATCAAAGCTAAAATCTCCCAACTTGAGAAAACACTTTTCACCATGGCCAATGCTAGCGATGTCTTTGCAGTCTGATCCTTCTACTTCGGCCGGATACCAATCACCAAGCCAGCCTTTTACCTTGGTTCTACAAACCTTATCTAATTTGTCGTGTGTTCTAACCTTCTGAAACCCAAGAGTCCTGCGACGCACTGTTTCATATCTTTTATCCTTAAAATCCCCGAGTTTTCCTCCGCCCATTTCACTCCACAACCCACTTTTTTGTTCTACATGGGCAAAAATGAGGAAGTAGTCACGACCTGTTTTTTCCAACTCTTCAACTGCCTGTAGTATGTTTTTGTCGCTTCTCCCATTTTCATTTTGGTATTCTAATTCGGATTTCCCGGGAAACATAGTTGTGATGAAGGGTGATATGTAATTGTTATTGTTTTCCAGCCATTGATCGCTAAAGATAATCAATGTATGAACGCCATTTGAGCCATCATTTACAGATAATTCAACCCCCGGAAGCAGGCATATTTCTTTTTTGGAGGCTGTCTTCTTCAAATCTTTGAATTCTTCACAATCAAACTTGTTGTGGTTAGTAATTACTCCAAGTCTAATTCCGCTTTTTTCTAATGCATCCACATATTTAGAGTAATAGTAATCTTCTTCATCAGAATACTGAAACTCCTTGTCTGCCCTGGTGTGAAGATGAAAATCAGCTCTAAGCCACGTAGCACCGTATTTAAAAATATCAGGAGTTTTGTAAGTCATTTCAACCTCCACATATGAATACTATGGTATATACAATCATGTGTGTATTCCTATTACCAATCTGCATGAAGATACTTTTTAAGTTGTCCTTCATTGAGCACCTCGTAGGGGATCATTATCTTTTTCTGCAGGGGAGCAATGTTTTTGCCGACGCCGTCATCAAGAATAGGATTGTAACCTTCAGCCAGCAGTTCATCAATCTTTGCTTTGAAGGTTTCGATCTCTTTAAGCTGTCTAAAGATCCGATCTTTTTCATTCTGGGCATCAGCGCTTTCGTTGTCAGAAAGGTCACTCTGTCGGTTAACCAATGCGCGCTCCCGGTGTTCAATGTAAACTGAACGTAGACGCAGTAGTTTATCGCGGCTCCATTTGTAAATAATGATGTAACAGTCAAACCCTTGTTCCGAGCCGCTGGATAGATGCCAGATGAAGGGAGTTTTGGGTAGATACATGAACAAGTTTAAGTGGTCGGACAATTCTGCAAAGAAGTATTTGTTCAAATACTCTTGGATAGGGCGTCCAAGCACTGTATCGAAACTGGAATACTGGGCAGAACTGAAACCTTTCTCGCGGAACTTTTCTTCGATGCGGTCCAGTAGCACTTTTTCACCAGCGTTGTGTACCAGAGGGATAATTCCATCTTCATCTTCCATGAGGATTTCCCGGATCATATCTGCTAGAAACTCCATGGCCAAAGTGTGCATTCGCTGCTGCGGGATTACATTGCTCTGCTTGAACCAGTACCAGATGTTGATCGGGTTGACCTGATGGCGTGTGCAAAACTCTTCTAAATCGTTGTTGCTTTGGTAGAGAGTTGGAAATCCATTTTCAATAACTTCACGCTCTTCAGCAGAGAACTCTTTGGTTGGAAGTTCCTCAATAAATTCACGAATGGTATCCAGAGGAAACTCCTTGGTTGTTTCGGTGTCAGCCAAATAGGCATCCCGAGCTTCAGGAGAAACCGGAAGGCCACCGATACTTTCACCTTCTTTGGCCAGCACCATCGCCTTGTCATGTTCGGTCAGCTCATAGACTTCGAATATCTTCTCATTGATGATGGCCTCGTTGATGAGGACTTGGGTGAGGAGATTGTTTTCTGAATTGAAGAAACTACGAATCCGTTGTTTGAAATTAAGTTCCTTACCAAATCTACAAAATGGAGACTCCTCAAATTCTAGCTCAATTAGAGAATAACTATTAAGAAGCCGAGTTATCTCAATATTTGTCTTAGCTAATTCTGAAAAACTTTCTTCAACAATTCCAGAGAGTGCTACAAATGGCATTCTTTTAATGTCAAAAATCTGTGTATTGACTGTTGGATTTAGGCAATCAATAACATAATTAGCCAACGATGAATTGAGATACGCTAGAACATTTAATTCGTTACCATAGTTCGCACCGAAAATAGATGTTCCTCCATTATCGAAAACACAATTTGGAGGTAAATATCTATATGAAGGACCTTTAGAGCCTGACCTTACAGAGGTTATGCCTTCTTTGTAATAAAAACTTTCCGAGGTTAAGTTTCCCTTCTTTTCGATAGCCGCCTTTGAAACCGTCCTGAAATCAATTGTTAGCCATAAATTTCCAAACCATTTTTTAAAAGGGCCACCCTTGGCATAAGAATAGTAACCTTTCTCATTATCAATTTTCCTGTCAAAAACTTCCCACCAAAATTTCAAAAAGCGATTGTTATTGCTAGATTCGCAGCCCCGTTGAACAGATAAAGACTGCCCAATAGTATTTAACCCAAACTTCTCTCGGAACTCATCGGAGATCCAGTAAATGAAGGGCCAGGATTTGATGATCTTCAGCTTAGTTTGCGGGATAGAGTAAAGGAGTTCATGTGTTGCTCCCGCAAGAAACTTTTCATAGGCTTCTAACAACGCTTCATAACGCTTGGTTTCATACAGATGATTCAGCTTTACAAAGACGGCATCCTTTTCCTGATTATTGTTCTTCTCCAATATGTAAAGAGCGCTATCAACACGAGCTGATGGGTTAAACATTCCTAAGTAACCCCATTCAACAAAGAAGTTGATATGGGTCTTATCGACTATAAATTTCCGGACGTCTTCAAACGTTTTGATATACATAAACGTTGGCGGGTGAACCATGGCAACAAAACCGGCTTTTCCAGTGAAGTCGTAACATCGCTTGATAAAGGTCGCATAAAGGTTCGTGTGGAATTTGTATGGCTTCTTATAGTTGTCCTCAATAAACTTCTTAAGCTCTGGTCCAAAATCGGAGCTGTCTGTATAGGGTGGATTAGCCGTAGCCACATCGTACTCGGTGGTGAGCAGCTCAAGGAATATGATGGCATCCCTAGTTTTGCTGGTCAGGAAGGTATTGCCCTGAGCTTGTGTGTATTTCTTAACTGCCGTTTTTAGCTTGGCGAAAAAGTTGGTGGCAAACTTCTTATGTGATTTTATATTCTCTATAGTAAACAGATCACGTTTGGCTGAGAAGTCTTGCTCTTCCAAAGCCTTTAATCTGTCCTTTATCTTTTCATCAATACGAATCAGTGAGCCAAATTTATAAGCATATTGCAGGTCAGTCCAGATACCTTCAATCAACTCCTGCTGACTTTTATCCAGTGTAGCGCTTTCCGTAAAAATATGTTCAACGGTTTCGTATTCTGGTAGATAAAAGTCGGAGGAGACCACATTAAAGGTGAGTTCACCGATAGTGCGACGTTTCTTCTTGGCCTTGATAAACAGACCGAGCTGGGCCAACTGAACCGCCCGGTCATCTAGATCGATGCCGTGTAGGTTGTTTTCGATGATCAGTTTGGGAATATCCTTTTCGACGTAATTAGCTCCAAAGTTTTCGATCTGATCAATATAGAGCTCGTAAAAGAAATCAAAGGCATAGAGCAGGAAATTTCCTGATCCGCAGGCAGGATCGATGATTTTGATTTCATGCAACGGTTTCGGTTTACGTTCTTGGGTTTGTGGAGCATTGGCTATCTTGTAGCGCCGTTTGATCTCGGAATCCGGATGCATTTCCAGGTAAAGCTTTCCCAGGGAGTTTTCCACCAGAAACTGCACCACCCAGCGGGGTGTGTAGACCTGTGACTGCAGAGAGACTTTGTTGTATTCGGTTTTGTCTCCGCTGTCTTTGTGGGCTTTTTTCTTTACATTATTGTAGCTTTCGTACATCCAGCCGAGTACATCATCGCTTTGCCAGATGTCACTACCCACCTGGGTATCTTTTTCCACTGCGTTAAAGGCATCAATGATTTCGTTTACACTAATGGCATCGGGTAACAATGCATAGGGATACGATTTGCTGTAAAGGGGAAGCATCTCACCCAATTCGTCAAAAGCAGCTTTCAGATATTCAAGGATGCCTTCCAACTCCTCTGATCGCATATGCGGGTTTATTTCCAACCATGCTTTATGACCAAAAGAACGATCACCGTGTTCCGGTTGCTTGGTCAATATCGGTGGGAATAATACAGCAGCTTCCATAACTTTGATGGCTGCCAAACGATTGAACAAGGTAAAGGTCAGCTCATCGATGAGTTTTTCTCTAGCATTTTCATAATTGCCAGTTTCACCGATGTGATTTTCCAGCATTTCTTCAAAATGTAATCGTTTAGCTCTGACTTCCTGGGGGAGTTTTTCAATATCCAGCTGTTTATTCTTGCTGATGCCCAGACGAGAAAATTGCTTATCAAAGGATGATTCAATAAGCTCACGTATTCTGTCTACATGTTCAGAAAGTTTCATGCACTAAACTCCTGTGTACATCATGAATGGTAAGATATGTATAAGGCAACCAAGAGTAGAATTGGTAGTTTCTGGCAGTGTACACGCTTTTTTGCAACAATGTGCATAAAATATGCGCGGAGCGTATAATTTTATGTAGCGCGCGTATTTTATGTACAAACGCACTAAGTTTTACGTATGATCCGGCATACAGACAAAACCAGGTCTGCGCATAACTTATACGCGGAGCGCATAACTCATGGGTTAAAGTCATAAAAAGCACCCCTTCTTTCGCCATGCATGTTAATTTTGCTTTCTTTCACTAATCGTTTCAACAATCTTGTTGCCTGGTCTTTTGAAAGACGGCATAAACTAATGACATCAGCTCGTTTTATTCTACCATGTTTATTGATGTATTGAAGCACCATTTGCTCTTGTTGTATTACCTCAAAACCTGCTTGACGTATATATTCTTCTCTTTGATCAGCGTTTTGATACATTCTAATACTTAAGGTATAAGTACGGCCCCTTCCTGTACCGTGAGGCTCCAGAAAGCCAGTTTCAACAAGTTTTTCCAGGGCAGAATGTACATAAGACTCATGTTTTTGGATAGCAGGTACTAGGTTAGAGACTGTCAGACGACGATGCTTTCTGAAACTAGAAAGGATGATCAGTGTATCAATAGGCATATTGCCAAGTTTATCTTCCTGCTCCACAACCATCTTCAAAAAATCAAGGTCAGCAGCCACATTGGACATCTGGACAGAAACAGTAAACTCGTTTGACATAGAATAATCAGGAGCTGGTCGACCATATCGAAGCATCCCTTCATATATACGGTCAATTCCCCGCCCCGTACGCTCAGCTAAACCAATTCGTTTGATAACATCAGCTAATAGAGGATTTCTGGAACGTGGATCAGCAACAAGTAGGTTGTTTAGCGTAACTCCTTCAACAAAACCTCCCGGATTACTGATTGATAAACCATCATCAGATATTTTAATGTGGACTGCACCCAGTCGATGGAAATCCCGATGGACCAGAGCATTTACAAACGCTTCACGAAATGCTTTTCTATCATAATTGGGAACTGGTACACGGAAAAGCCCGACCTGAATTTCTTCTTCCTCAACTCTTGCCCTGAAAAGAAGTTCAATCTCTTCAAAGGTTTCAAGCAATGGTTTTCTGAAAAACTCGTTGACCTTAACATCAGTACCTTGAAGTACTTGAAAAGCAACCTCGTAAGCTGGAAGATGTATTCGAAGAAGGTTTACATTTCCCAGCAGGAGCAATCCACATATTGTTGGACGTCTAATTCCGTTTATCTCCTGACAGAGTCCAAGTGCACCATCGAATTCATCATCTGCTAAGGCGAGTAATGACTGTTCACCTCCATATTTTTTAATAGCATTCCGAATACGTAATCGTTGGATAGGATCCAGTTCATTTGCAGATACCCCCTCAACAATAATAGCAGATGGGTCAATGAGCCCTAGAGAAGATATTCTTGGAATAAACTCATGGGGGTAGAATGGAACCGATTCTGGTGTTCCATCGAGTTTTAGTCGTCGACGTAATAGTAAACCATCTGAGGTTGATACCAATTGACGAGACATTGGAACATTTATCCTAACAATTGACTTACCTTTTACTTTGAATAGTTCAACACTAACTGATATCGATGGATTTGTCTTATTAGCAACTAATGAAGGGATCTTGTTTACATCTAAATGGTTTTTATGTAGCCCCGTAATTTTACCATCGTCTTCAACCCCAAGCCATATACTGCCACCATCAGTGTTAGCTAAGGATACGATCGTGGATATGAGATCTCTGTCCGGTAAACTCTTAAGGTCACTTTTAAACTCCTGTGTAAGATTTTCTCCTTGCAGAATAAGTTTGTTGATTTCTTGTTCGGTATACTTCATTGTGTATGCTACGATTCGATTACGATTTCGATTTCTTCATCTGAGTTAGCACCGATAAGAAGATCTAATTGTTCAGCAAGAAGGGATTTGTATTCTTGCACGGTTATGACTTTGTTGGTAAGATGAAAAGGGATTTTTCGTGGTTTTTTGGGAACCGAGGGAGGATCCGGTGTACCGTCAGTATCCGTTTTCGATTTGGGAACTTCTTGAATGAAACTGCTTTGAAGTATTAACAGCTCGTTTTCCTTGTTTGAAACAAGTTCTGTATAGTTTAAAATATCCGAGAGTGAGTAGCCACACTTACTACATGTAGTAGAGTACTCGAGTACAGGTTCTTTGACGATTCGGTCTGAACAGTAACGCTTGAATTTATCTAACTCTTTCTGGTTTTGTATGTTTAATTCCTGCGGATACTCTTTCAGAATTTTGATTTCTTTATCAACTTTTCCACTAAGAATCTGATATTCATGGCTCATGCGATCCAGTGCATTCTTAATTAAATCATAATACCTGTCTTTTACAATTTGTACCTGATTCTGGAGTTCATTGAAGTTTTTTACTATATCTTGTTTATAGAGTCGGTTAAATTCTTCATATGCTTCTTCTATAGCATTGTCTTTACGGTCTGCTTTTTTTAACTCTCTGGCTACTTCTTCTATAAAATTCTTGAATTCTCTAACCTTGGGAAGATTCTTTTTGATAAACTTTTGAACTCTTTTTATTGTTTGCACTGTTGTGGAAAACTGATCACGGTTTTCAAGCAGGGTCTCAACTTTTTGGATGTAATTGCTTTCTGTCACTTTTCCAATATATCCCTGCAATATTCTTTTCTGCTCATTTAATGTTGGGAAAAGAGTACTAAACCCATCCACTGTATCTTCCATCGTTGTCAATGTGCCAATCAAATGGTCAGCCATTTGTCGGATGCTATCTGCTAGATCAAAATCGTTAATATTCCAGTCCACACTACGATTATCGCAGGTTTCAGTATCTACATCCATTAAAAATTGCACAGCTTGTTTTTTCTTAGAAGATGAAAGAGAAGTCGTGATAGATTTGAATGATGCAGATTTAAACTTGGTACCATTTGTAAATGCTTCCTGAATACCACTCTGTTCATATGAAAACCATATATTCCCATTATATTTAACAGATAGACAACCTGTCCGAAAAAGAACAGCCAATGTTGAAATGATAGTGCCAAAAGAGTAGCCCCAAGGAGCATCTGAAAGTTCTGATTCAATTGTGCGACCATCAATATACCGGTTTTTAATCTTGGCGTTGATTTCTTCAACTACTTTCAAATGATTGCCAATAAAGTTGCCATGGGTATCAAAAAACCGAAAATCGTCTCCAGAAAACAATTGGTTCAATTTTTCCTTCGGAAAACTAAAAATTTTAGAAACTAGACTCTCAGAAAGACCAGTGGACAGACGTTTAGTAAAAATATTCTTGATCTGTTTGCGTTGTACTTCTTTGATTTCGCTACAGAAGGTGTTCGCATTGAGCCGGTACTCATCAAACAAGTACACCATTGAAGCATTGTGATACGCTTCCTCAATCAAAACTCTGAGTTGTTTTTCCTTCTCTTCGCGAATGATGGAAAACTCTCGAATAATATGACGTTTATCTGGATCTGACTCATTGGAATACTTTTCTTCCATGTAGGAGTAGCGACTAACTTCTCCAATCAATTTATCAATTTGCGAGAACTCTTTATTGTCTGGAATCAAAGATATGAGATCTTTTTGATATTGAGTTTCTCGCATGACAGTATCAATGAAATCCTGTCTATTTTCGCTAATATTGAACACGCTATATACTTTCATTTTAAGGTTTTTATTGCCAGGGCTAGTTAGTTCATCATCTTGATCGGAATGGATGCTGAATTTAAAGTTATCTGCGCCTTCATTGTAGGAAGTAACTTGAGAAAATAATTTGTGGTTTTTGATGTAATTGATCAAAAAACGTTTTTTGGCATAAAACTCGACATCATAGTCTTGCATCTCTTCTAGTAGTCGATCTTCAAGGTCAGATGTAATTTTATAGTTATTGTTTGACAGAATCAGAATTTTGGCCTCCACCAATAAGGTGAGATCTTTTTCAATACATGGCTTGATATCGTAGTAGGTGGTGATATCTGAGATGTAACTCTTGGTGATGTTCTCTAGGGTTGGCAGAGCAATTTCTGATTCAGACAGGAAATGGATAGTTTTCAGTAACTTTTCACCATCCATTGGACTGCGATCCTTTAATATCTTTTTTGCTGTATCATACTTATTAATAAGCCCGGCGGTAGGTGCAGTTTGCGCTTCAGAGCAAATTGCATGGCTTTCAGTAAAATGGAAAAGCTCTCTTTCTTGCATCTGCTTACGAAGCACATCAAAGGTGGTGATAATCATTCCACGAGCAGCAATTTGATTTGCTACTAGGGCATTGGAACTAAATAAAAAATTCTGCAAAATATCAAATTGGTATCTGTGGAAGGGATAATACGATGAAAACTCATCTTCATTGGAGGTTTTGGTTGGTAAAGATGCTTTTAGATTTGTAGCATCCGATACAAGTCCTTCATTTTTATGGTAGTATTCAGCAAGCTCTTTGAGACCTTGAGGTGTTTTGCGAAGCAAACGAGATCGAATGATAACATCCACTTCTGTCGATTCTAAATGAAGCTTTGTCTTGAAACGGTCTGTTACCTTGGTCATCTGGCTTCTATTTACGTTGGTGTTATTAATAACATCGTCTAACTTTTCTTGAGCAATGGCAATAGTCCAAACCTTACTACTGATACTCGAAAGTGATTCACTAATCCCTTCCAAGTCAAGTAATGAAAACTTTTTCTGTCCAATCGCTTCACTCGCTTCATCAAATATAAATACAAGTGTTTCATCTGGAGTAGTATGTAAGTATTTTTCAAGTTCATCTTTAAATGTATTCGCTGAGAAACTTTCAATGGTAGCTTCGTACAATTTTTGTGTATCTTCATATTCCTTATCGGTTTGATCATCAAGTTGGCATATAGCTCTTCGCATGTACTTAGCAGTCTCGCGCTGTGAAATCTCGTTCCAATTCTTTCCAGACAATTCTCGTATTATTTCTTTAAAGGTATCGTATTTACCATCAATGAAAAGGTGATATTCAAAATAACCATACAAGCCCTCTTTAAAACCTAAATTCTTTAAAAAATTCGTGAAAAGAGTAAATGCTAATCCTTTCTCGGTATTCTGCTTAGCTACATCAAGAAATACAACCCTACCTTTGATTGATTCAAGCTTGCGAATGGAGTTTTCAATGATACTCTCGTCTGAAATACCTTTAATCCTTGGAATGAAACGATCTCGGGCAGGAGTTCCATTGATCATAGGGTTATCGATGATGTACCCCAACATCTTTCCAAAATACGATTTGCCAGAACCATAAAAGCCCGATATCCAAACTCCTGTTTCTTTTATATTGGAGGTAAATTGGTTAATGAAATTGTTCAAGTGTCGACCAATTCCTTCTGTTACAATGTAGGATTCAATTTCCTGTTGAATTTCCTGTTCTGATCGATCCTCTAGATCAATTACATTTTTAATATCTTGATGAAAATCCAAAGTAAGAAGGTCTTTTATTTTTTTCATGACTAATCCCTTATTTTACCAACGTGCAACGATACTTCGATGCAGGTTTGAAGTTTAAAAAATAGAGGTTGTCATCCTCGATCTTGGAAGGATAAAAAATGACCAAAGGATGAGGTAAACTCATGACAGTTTTATGTTCCATGATGTTCACATTTTCGATTCCAGTTCCATACAAACTACCGGTTCTTAGTAAAAATGGAATTTTACCATTCTCGCGAGTGTTATTGATTTCTCTAATAATGTAATCATAAAGATCTGGCGTGGGATCATCTGAACGAAAAATCAAATGAGGGGTATTTTTGAAATCGTTGTAATAATGACTAAATGAGTCCCATCCATCTTCATCAATGAACTGAACTAGCAATTTACTGATATCAATGAAGAACGCTCTATCGGTATAAAGATCTTTAACTCTTTTGATATATTGCTGTTCTTCGGCAGGTGGATAGGAGAATAAAATGGTGTTACCACCATTGGCCTGTCTTCTTAGTTGGTCTTGGTTTTGTATGTAAATGCTCAGATCGTTGAATTTCTTCTGATGATCAGTTATATATGACATCACAAATTCCTTTGTAGCTATGGATTAGTTCTATTTTCAAAGAGACCCCGTTGAAGCTCACATTATAGAAACCTTTCATAGATAGTTTTTTTAGCTGATTATGCATATCATTCCGTGGTATGAAATTTAATGGTAGAAATTCGTTTTCTAGGATATTGCTTACATTTGGTGAAAACAATTTAGTGAAGTAAAGAAAAAGTACCTGTGCTTCTAAGGAGGGATTGATGTGCTTAAATGTTTTATTTCGACCAGAATTCAAGAAACCAAGCTTGCTCATCAGGTTTAGGTATTTTGTTGAAAGCGTATTGATGGTGTTCTCGGACCATTTTATTCCCACCGTTTCGTTTTTGTGCAGAAATTCTTTGAGATAGGCAATAATATCATTCTTGGTTATATTGACACGACCCGAGATGTAGATTTTGACAAAAACATGGGTCGTGATTTCTCTGAATAATCTGTTGTTAAGAGCAAATTGCCACATAAGAGCTAGATTTTTATCCTGCAGCGGTACCCGGTCAGTGAATATTCCCTGAACGAGTTCTCGTTGTTCTTCGCTATGAAAATGTAATAAAGTTCTCCTTACTTCCTGCTCGACCCGAGTGCGACTTCTCTCTGTTCGCAGATGAAATTCGTTATTGTGGTATATGAGTTCTTTTACCGATACAGACGTATTGAAATAAGATTGAATGGCTTTGAAGATGACGCTACAATCCTTCAAACCACCAATCACATTGATCGCAGTATTATAAGTACTAGGATCAGTTTTTTTATGTCGTTGTTGCATAGGTTATTGTTGTTCCTTTTCCGGTTTATCTGCTGCCCCACCAGAACGAACCCATGTATCTACCTCGTTTTGCTTAAACATCCAACGCCGCCCTACACGATGTCCTGGCATATTCCGTTGATCAATCCACTTGTAAACAGTTTCATTACTCACATTGAGATATTTGCATATGTCATCAACTGTAAGCCATCGTTCTTCCATTGTATCTGTCCTTATTCAATACAAGATTATTGCATTAACTCTAAAAAACTAACTTGGGCGACTTCATTTCTCAAGCTTTTCCCCAATCCACCTCTAAGATAACGATATTCTAGGCTGAAGTCAACATAATTAATGCCAAATAGTGCCGATGAAGAATGTTTAATCCATAATATGCATATTGAAAGAAGTAATCATCTGCTATTATGTCAAGGTTTTCTTTGGATGGTCTCCAAAGAAACCACACCGTTGCCTCTAAAATAGCATATTAAAAATTCGGAAGTATACTTGCGTTGACAAATTGCCTATTATGCTGTTATTATTAGGAAAGGTTTTCGTGCTGATGCGTATACAGTAGTATCATTATTTTGGTATACATCGGGGTAGGTGAACAGTAATGGTTCAAGTTTTTATTTCGTATTCGTGGGATGATGAAGATCACAAGAAATGGGTGACTGATTTATCAAATAAGCTACGAGACGATAAAGTATTTGTAGCTCTTGATCAATGGAATCTTTCCTTTGGAGATCAATTAACAGAATATATGGAGCGTTCAATCAGAGAAAATGATTTTGTGTTAATTATTTGTACACCCAGGTACAAAGAAAAATCCAACAACAGGGTCGGTGGAGTAGGCTACGAAGGTGACATAATCCTAAATTCTACCTATAAGTTAGGCATAACAATACCCAATTGTTGATACAGTGTCTCTTGAAGCTTGGTGATTTCATTCAACAGGCATTTCTTTCCGTTCCATATGGCTTTTTTCCATTTGTGCAGTTCAAACAGTACTCGTTTGGCCGAGTATTTTGGATTCACATTGCCCTTTTTCATTTTGTAGAGTAGATAGTTGTGTATGATCATTTCCAAGAATAGTACAAAGAAATATCCTCTCATGGTATTGCTTTGATGTACTCGAAGAGGAAGTGACTTCAGTTCGTTTAACCTACTGTCAAATACCTTTTCTACATGATCTCTCTGTCGGTATTGGTGTAAAAGAGTTTCTGCATCGCGAGGACTACTACTCAGAAGGATTGTAATCCCTAAGGTTTGCCTATGCGTGTCAATAGCACTGGTATTTTGGATCACATGATAGGAATTCTTCTTTGGTTCCTTTTCCAAGGTTAAATAGGACTTCCACACTCCTGCTTGTTCCTTCCATATTTCTTTTTTATCTTGACCTTTAAGAAGACTATTCCAATCTTTTTCTTGGAGGTTCTTTTGTGCTTCGAATAGTTCAATGGCAAAACTCTGTTCTTCTTTTTGTTTCCTTTCAGGATCCAAATAGATGGAGTAGTACAAAGGATAGGAGATAACTTCTTCTGGGGAGTCTTTTCTTTTTTCTTCTTTCGAATCTTTCGCTTTCTTTTTTTCTTTTTCTTGTTTATCTGGACGTTGAAAGGGAAGAGTGGTGCTTCCGCTAGCAGCATAGGTTGGTTTCCCATTGACAACAATCCAATGCGAAGTGCTTTCCAGTGTTTCTCTGTGCGTAGTGCGAATGGTATCGTAGAGTTTTCGATGGATCTTAGACAGGGGAATAATAAAGGAGAGTTCTTTTTGGAGCATTTCTAATAGATGCTGTTCTTTGTAAAACCCTCGATCTAGGATAATAACTACAGAAGGAATGGAAAGCATGTGGATCTCTTCTACCATATTGTGAAGAGTTTTCACATCTTTCAGCGATCCAGGATACACTTTGTAGTAGAGGGGAAGCTTTTGCTGTTGATTGACCAAAAGTCCCATATTGATTTGTGGATAGGGGGAGTGGTCTTTGGAATATCCATATTCTGCTTCTTCTAGATCCGATGCTTGGGAAGCAAAACTAGTCAGATCAAATAGTAACGATTCTCCTTCATGATGAACTTGTTGGCTCCAGTGCAAAAAGAATCGCGTGATCGAATCCAATTCATCGTTTCCAAGTTGAGCAAGATGCTTGGAGATGGAGGCTGAATGAAATGAAGTAGACAAAGGATAGAACGAGGGTAAATCGGATGTTTCTAGCCACGATTCCATATGTTGAAAGGCTTGTCCATCGCTCAGAAGTTTGTAGCCTACTGCTAACAAAAGAAAATGAGTCATGGATTCTGAGAAGCATTTGAGAAGGATTTTCTTCAAATGTGTATATTCCACTCAAATAGTTCCAGTGTTCCATTAAATTAGACCCACCTTTCCGGTAGTATAGACCCAGAAATACGGGCACAGATCCACCCATAGGTGAACCTGTGCCTGGATACCATTTTACGGTATAAGATAATCCTCGTTGTTGGAATGCTTTTTAAAGCCATGCCTTTCTCGCATTGATTCTTTTCCATCAATAA
>JAQVSG010000023.1:11404-21175 GCA_028700655.1 Caldisericia bacterium | reverse complement strand
GGAGACTACCTCTATATCATGGAAACTTCAAACAACCCAAACACTATTCTCAACAATCCTAAACAGCAAGCTGTCTCCTTTGAAACTCACTCTTACCAAAATGCATTGGAGATTCTCTCCAAATATCGTCTCAAATGAGCTAGAACCACTATGTAGTTTTTTATCAGACTTGCATCATTAAACCATTGCGTTCAAAGATTTTTTGCATGTCTGTAAAGATGGCTTTACGGACATGTACGTTGGAACGGTTTGTTCTTGTTGACAGTTTACACCTTTATTGAATTTGTGAAAGCGTTTTCTAGTTTACGCTTGTCAAGATTGTGTATTTACCTATAATCCTATCCGAGGATAAAAATGAAACATTCCATTGTTACTTTCCATTTTGAAAAAAAATTTATTGATCAGGACTGTGAAGACCAGAATGCTTTGGAAATTGATACTTTCTTAAAAGCAGTTAGAGGGTTTAATGAATACTCAAAAGAAGTGTTCCATATTCTGAATCAAAAAGACTCTTTTCAGCAAAAAATTCAAGGAATTCAAAAGGGAAGTTTTGTTGTTCAATTTTTAACATCATCACAAAATGATGCATTGATAGGTAATTTCGATTCATTGAACGAAGAAATCTTTTCTTCTTTGGAAAAAAAAACAGAAATCCTACCTTCTTCTGAAACCTCCCTGATCAAGGATGGATACAAATTTAGACATCTCATGGAAAAATTACAAAACTGTATGCCTGAAAAAAATGATGGTACAAATTTAACCATAATTACTAAAAATACAAACCATCATTTTGACTCTTCCCATAAAGAATACCTAAAAAAAATTAGTCAAAAAAGACATTTGATTCCTACAGAAACAAGCATTATCGGAAAACTTGTTTCATGGAAATTCACTGACAATACTCTTTCCATTGTATATCCACCAACAAATAAAAAATTCAGCGTGGATCTGTTATCTTTACTATTTTCTGAAGATGACATGAATGCACTTATTCTTCAGTGTAAGAATGAATTAGTGCAATTTTTTGGCACCATGACGTTTGATGATCAAGGAGAATTTGTGAGAATAGACAAGTTACATAATATAATGAAAGTGGATTTAAGTCCAATCCAGCTTCAGGAATTTCAGATAAATCATCGAGTATTCAAGTTTAATCAACCGCAAGTATTTACTATTTCACTGGACTCTTCCAAGCAAATTTTTACAATTTTTCACGAAGAAAGTGGGATTCACATACATGCTGAAACAAGAGATGAGTTAAAAGAAATCCTTAAAGAAACAGTGGATATTTTTTGGGAAGAGTATGTTTTGTTTACTAAAGAAGAACTTTTGCCAGTGAAGGTAAAATGGATTCGGGAATGGTTCAAATCTAATCTACAGGTGATTGATGTTTAATAAACATGAAATAAAAAAAGCCCTTGAGAAAAAAGGATTCAAGGAAATTGATCGAACAAAACACATTCGATATGTTTTCTACAAAGACAATGTGCCAACAAGCGTTTCTACTATGATATCAAAAGGCACTAAGCCACTTTCTAAAAACCTTGTTTCTCAAATGGCAAGAGAAGTTGAATTAAAAAATCATCAGTTTTACGACCTTATCAAATGCCCATTGTCTAAAGAAGCATTCATACAGATATTAGAAGAAAAAAAGATCTTCTAATAAGAATATAAGTAGCTTAGTTGGTTTTGGTTTCTTTGGAATTCCTTTTTTGATAATGCTGCATACGGGCAGCGTATGCAAATGCATAGAAGTATTTTTCCCACAATTCATCAGACGAACCGTAGATATTGTCGTACACAAAATAGTCTACAAGTAATTCTCTGCACCGACAAATCTCTTTCAGACGGTATCTATTTTTTGGATCTTGAATGGTTAAGTCCATGAGTTCTAGAGCTCTTTCAAAAGCTTTTAGACTTTGATCAGTATCGCCTTTCTGTTTCCAGAGAATCGTTCTACCTACCTCACTTCCAACATTTCCCAGCTGTTCCATTAGGGTCAATTCTCGCCATTTACCAGCTGCTAATTCTTTGTGTATAAAACTCATAGGACAATCAATTTTAAAACAATAGCTAGTATTATCTTCTGAATATCGATACTATCTACTCCTCGAGTTCGATTTCCCATCCATGGACGTAAATTAATCATTGAATCGAATTCAACCCATTTGTCAGGTAATTCAAAAGGTTTAATGTTAATACCCCATAGGTTTTCTTGTTCAGATCCTAATTCTATCAAAGCTTTTTCTTGGTCAGCATGCAATTCCGCATCTACAATCATTGTTTCTTTATCAATATCAACCACGGCTTTTACAATTTCACCGAATGATTTCTCAGCCATAGCTTTAAGTCGATCTAGTTTAATCTCTTTTGTTATGTGTTCCATGTAGTTATTATATCATGTTTTCATGTCCTTCAACTCTTTATCAACTTGCAAAAACGGGAAATCGTCATGTTTCATTTTTTGAACGATAGCAGGGATATGCGAAAGAATCTGTATTCCTGGAGCTTTCCTATCAAGGTTGAAGAAGAAAGTTAAGGGTAGTTATAACGAAGATAGGCTTTATTCTTCATAGATGTGTCATTTCTTAGTATACTGTTGTTAGGTTTTTGAAAAATTGGAGAAAGCAAAGGTAAGATTTATGTTGAAAACAATAAGAGTACTAAGAATTGTAGTTGTAGTCTTTGTATTAATTATGTCCATCTTTGTTGTTAATGATATCCTCTTTCGTGGGTCTAACAAGCTGTTGCTGGATCCTTATGATATTTTGTTTCTCGGTTACATCATGATGATATGCTCTTCAGCCATCATATATCTTGAAGCTTTGTGTAGAAAAAACCTACCGAAGGAACAGCATCAATCTTTATATAGCGGTTATATTTCATTAATGATGAGTGTGTTTTTTACACTTCAGTTTATAGATTATTTGGAAAATGACGTTTTGTCGATTCTTTTTTTAGTATTGTATATTTTTTTCGTTTTTTTATTCCTCTGGTATACGTTCAAAAACAGCAGCACCAAAAAGTAATCTTTAAATTTCGCAATGAAAAAGCCAAAGTGCCGATCAAAAAACGGCCAAAGTGCCGAAAAATAATCGGCCATTTTACCGAAAACCAATTGCAATTTACCCAAGGTGAATGCTATGAAAGAATACAAAAAACGTATTGCAGACAAAATCTTACAAGAGAAACTTGAAGCAAAGGGAGCTGTATTGGTAGAAGGTGCTAAATGGTGTGGAAAGACAACAACTGCCTCTCAAATAGCCCGTAGTATATTGTTTCTGCATGATCCAGTCAACAAACAGCAGTACTTAAAAATGGCTTCTATCAATCCAGGATTACTGCTACAAGGGCCAATCCCTCGTTTGATTGATGAATGGCAGTTAGCTCCTCAACTGTGGGATGCTGTTCGTTTTGAAATTGATCAAAGAGACGAATTTGGACAGTTCATCTTGACAGGCTCTTGCACGCCTTCTGCGGATATGTCAACTTCTCATTCTGGTACAGGAAGAATATTCAGGATGACCATGCGCCCTATGACACTTTGGGAATCCGAAGATTCCAATGGAACCATAGCACTACGTCGTTTGTTTGAAGGGGAGCAGGATATTGCTGCCATGTGCTCCACCGATATTATTCACTTGGCATACCTTATATGCAGAGGTGGGTGGCCAAAGTCCCTTCAAACGAGTGAGAAAATTAGCTTAATGCAAGCCTATGACTATTATGACTCTGTGATAGAATCCGACATATCTGTAGTGGATGGAGTGGAGAGAAATCCACAGCGGGTGAAATTATTGATGAGAGCGTATTCTAGAAGTATTTCGTCAGAAGCGAAAATTTCCCATATCCGATCCGATATGATTTCCAACGACTCCGACACCCTATCCAGTGACACCATCTATTCCTATCTATCCGCCTTAAAAGGGATCTTTGTGGTTGAGGATTTGCCAGCATGGAGTCCAAACCTACGATCTAAAACAGCGATTCGACGTACGGACAAGCGTCATTTTGTCGATCCTTCCATCACAGTAGCTTCCCTCGGAATTGGGCCCAACGATTTGATCAATGACCTACATACCATGGGTTTGTTTTTCGAATCTATGTGTATTAGAGATTTGAGAGTATATGCTGAATCCCTTGATGGTACACTGTATCATTATCGAGACAAATCTGGGCTTGAATGCGATGCAGTGATTCATTTACGCAATGGTTCGTATGCCCTTATCGAAATAAAATTAGGTGGAAACGAGATAGATGAAGCTTCCAAAAATTTGCTTACCTTGCGTCAAAAGATTGATACTGATCGCATGAAAGAACCTTCTTTTTTAATGGTTTTGTATGGTGGAAGCGTAGGATATAAAAGAAAAGATGGCGTTTTTGTTGTACCAGCAGGATGTCTTAAGGACTAAAAACTACTGTAAAAGAAATGCTTCAAGAATCAGGTGCAAGGGAATAGGATTGAAAAAAATTGACACAATTATATTGTTGTATTATTGAGATAACTGTTTTGTTAGCTCTTATACTCGAAAGTGTAATGTGCCACGAGTAAACAATACTTATATGGAGGTAAGTCATATGTCAAAGTTAAGCTTGATCGAGGGTATTGGTGGGGAATATGCCGAACTATTCCGAAAATCTTTTTACTAAAATGGCGGAAGTCAATGAAGACAAAAAACTAGTTCGAAATCTCCCTACACAAGATCAGGTTGAAGACTGGGTTAAACAAGCTGGCGATCTTCCTCGCGTACTAGAGTATTAACACTATCTAGGATTGTGATTTTATTAAGAGTTGTGAAGCTGTAGTTTAATCTCGTACGTTTAGCAAAAGTTAAGATTACTGTATTTTCAGTAAGACTGGGAACTCTCACAAATCACTTCAAGAACTTTTTTACAAGGCGTAATTTGTCTTCATATGGTGGATATCGAAAAGGGATATCTAGAAGATTGCTTTTGTGTAGAATACCTTTAGAATGAGAAAATGCATCTAAACTTGCTATTCCATGATACCTACCCATTCCACTCTCTCCTACGCCGCCAAAGGGAAGCTTATCGGATGCAAGGTGTACAATGACATCGTTAATGCAACCACCTCCAAAAGAACAATTATGCACAACTATTTTCTTGTTTGTTTTTGAAGTTGTGAACAGATAAAGCGCTAGAGGTTTGGATTTTTTGGAAACTTCCATCACAACCGAAGACAAGTTTTCGAAGGACAGAATGGGCAGTAGTGGGCCAAAAATCTCCTCTTGCATGAGGGGGTCTTCCCACGAAACCTTGTCCACTAGAGCGGGGCTTATCTTACGTTCCTTTTGGTTTTGATGTCCTCCCCAGATTACATGTTCAGTTCTGAGAAGACTGGTAAGACGTTGATAGTGTCTATCGCTAATAATAGCGGGGTAATCAGGATGATTCTCTGGATGCTCTGTATAGAACAATGTGATATTCTTTTGTATTTCGTCAATCAAAGAATGCTTTATGCTGCTATGTACCAATAAATAATCAGGAGCTACACAGGTTTGACCTGCGTTCAAACATTTTCCCCAGGCTATTCGTTTTGCAGCGAGTTTGATGTTTGCTGTTTCGTCAACAATACAAGGACACTTACCACCTAGCTCAAGAACAACTGGAGTTAGATGCTTGGCAGCTTTTTCCAACACAATTTTTCCCACCGTGGTACTGCCTGTAAAAAATATCATATCAAAGGGTTTGTCTAGTAAGCACTGCGCTGTTTCAACACCACCCTGTATCACGTCTACAAAAGAAGAAGGATATATACTTTGGATCATTTTTTGAATCACCTTGGTGGTTGCAGGAGAGTATTCAGATGGTTTGACAATAGCACAATTTCCACAAGCAATAGCTCCCACAAGTGGTACCATTGCTAAATGAAAAGGGTAATTCCAGGGAGAGATTATCAAAACATTTCCGTATGGTTCTTTGTACACTCTGCAACTGGAGGGAAACTGCGTGATAGGGGCACGCACTCGCTTCGGTTGGAGATAGCGATGCATATTGGATAGCATGAAGCTGATTTCTTGGAGCACCATCGCAATTTCTGTAACATAGCTTTCGAAAGAAGATTTCTTCAAATCTTCCGATAAAGCCTTACAAATCTCTGCCTCGTGGAGTGTGATCGCTTTCCTAAGCGCTAGCAGTTTCTGCTTCCTACATTCCAAGGGCCTAGTTTCTGCTGTTCGAAAGAATTCTCTTTGCTTATTGAATATTTCAGCAATTGAGTCCATACGTATCCTCCATAGCACAATACAGTTTTGTATATAGTATGGTACATTTCAAAGTAGATTTTCCTAGCCACACCAAAGGAATAAGATTCTCTACAACAATTTTCAAAAGTTTGTTAGCCTGTAACTTTGTTTCTTGACATTCTCCGATGTACGTAGTAAATTCTACCCAAGGAATGATGCACTAGGAAAATGAATTGCATTCAAAAGTAACAGAGATCATATGAAACAACAAACTAAGCTGGCGTACTTGACGATGAGGATGTGAAATATATAGAATTTGCAAGGGGTTAATGATGGATAAGTTATCGCTTCTAAAGAAGTTCCGGATTGTTATCTTAGCAATGGTATTGCTATATCAAAGCCCTATTTCGACATCTGCCCAGTACAATCCACACAAAATGAGTCATCATGTTGTGGAATCCTTTGGTTCTACAACACTACTTGGTATGGTTGTTCCACTTCATCGAGTTGAAAAAGAATGGAATTATCGCGTGGATGGGATCTATTATCTGGTAGACGAATTGAATGAATATCGCAAAATCCTACCCAATGAATATGGGCTTATGCGCTGGAAGTATTTGAAACAAAAACTAGACATCTCTCATAATGGTTTAACCCTGCACATTGTTGATCATCATTCCCAATTTGCAGGACGAGGTGAAGGAAGTACATTTGAACAGAAGCAACAAAGCTTGGTTGAACAAATATCTGACCGTCTTACCCAATCAACAAGTACACTACATATGGCAGAAACAAAAGTAACCATAGAACAATCAAGCGATCAACATGAAATGCAAGTTACTTTTCGCATCAACTGGGAAACAATTCCTGACACAGACACTCTTGCGCGACTGAAATATAGTCTGTTCCTTGTTGCTGACGAAATATACATGGAACAACGCTGTTGTATGCCTGAACAAACATTAGAAAATGTAGCCTATACCTTCATCCCTTTCGAAGGAGATGATCTGGAAACATTTGATGGAAGTGGATTCCTACTGGACTCTCCCAACCACAAAATCCATTCTGAAAATCCTATAGGGACACTAACTACTGTACCTTTTATACTCCCAGAGATTCCTGGAAATCGCAATAATGGTTGGTCACTACACTTGATGATTGAAGATCCAGAAAACCTTGGTAAAGAGATTTTTTCCAGTAAAATAAGACTCAACAACATGTAAACTTACTGCATTCAAGGTCTGTCTAGGTTTTCTCTTGCGATGAACGTAGACAGACCTTTTCTTGTAGGTCTAAGAAGATATCTATTAAAGAACGTTGAAGGTCTATTCTACTTTTAAGGTACCAGACCATTTGCTTTATCCTGGGGAGAACAATAAAATAGGTCTATGTTGAAAACATTAAAGGTAGTAGAGTTTTTTGTTTGTTAGTGACATCATGGTTGACATTTCTTGCTTCACATTTCTGTGAAACTGAAGAGTTTTTTTTGAGATCTTTATTTTAAGGATGGTGGTAAATGTCACAGCATAAAAGAAAGAGTTTGTTATTTGCAGTGGTATTTATTCTGACTGTATCAGTCCTGGTGTATTTTATTCACACAACGAATAGACAACCCCATGCACAAGCGCATAGCTCCACTTATACAGTAACCATTCTTGATACATTGTGTGGTCGATTGGGGATATCAAAAGACAATAATATTGCATTTGATGCAAAAGGAACCGATGATTATTATGATTTGCATACCATGCAATGGGGAGATTCTGTTCAGCAAGACTTAACTCACGAATCTACAAACATCCCCCAAAAACATAACGGAAACCCCTCTTGGCATCCAGATGGAAACTATATCGTTTTTCAATCCGTGGATCCAAATTTGCAAGGATTACCCCCTCGATATCACGATATAGAAATGGCACTGACAGGCCCAGGTGCAGGGGTAAATAATAATTTATGGATCACTGACAAAAAAGGTTCTGTGTTTTATCAACTCACTCATGTTACGGATAAAAATGGAGTACTACATCCTCATTTTTCCCACGATGGAAAAAAGCTTCTCTGGTCTGAAATGATCGACCATACTCAAAAGCCCAATGGAAAATGGGTCATTCGTTTGGGAGATATCCATATTCACGAAAGCAAGGTTGAGCTTGTGAATGTAATCACTTTGCAACCCCATAACATGAAGTTTTATGAGACACATGGCTTTTCTCCTGATGACCAGGCAATTCTATTTTCAGGTTCTCCCAGTGGGTATTATGAACGAATGGATATCTACGAATACAACCTCCACACCGAAAAACTCGTGCGGCTGACAGGACCTGATTTTGAATGGGATGAACATGCACACTACTCTCCAGATGGGAAAAAGATTGTGTGGATGTCCAGCAAAGATATTCCTCAAAAAATCCAACAGTACAAAGTGAAGACAGACTATTGGATTATGGATCGAAATGGAGAAAACAAGCAGAGTCTCACCTATTTCAATGATCCACAAAGTGAATATTATGTACCTGGTGGGGTTGCTGCAGCCGATTGTGACTGGTTTAAAGATGGGAGTGGAGTGATTGGATATTTAATCTTTCGCGAGGGACAACAAGATTATAACATTCTCATTAAATGGGAATAAACCCAGTATTATTATCTTCACACATTACGGCAGTTGTTTGTAGAGACAGATCCACTAAACGTGAATCTGTCTCTGTGTCATTCTTCAGAAGCCTTTACTTTTTCTTGCTTTTACAAGGTTTTTTTGCTGGTTCAGGATTGTTAGAGGGTTTTCCAGGCTTTGGATCCGATTTAGGTTTCGGTTGTTTCGTTTTTTCTTTCATTTTCTCTCCCCTCCTTTCTATGGTACATTTGAGTGCCATTCTTAATCGTATATTTTCAGATATTTCTTACTAGTATACCTTGTACAATCTATCTTGCAATCTGTAAATATTATTATTTCACATTTTCTTTTTTTGGCATTTTTGGTACTCTTTCTGTTCAGAATGCATGTAAAGATTCTGTTAAATTCGTTGACAAGGAAAGAAGTGTAGGGAAAATAAAAATAGTATTTATGATGTTTTTCCCATAGGAGGAGAACAATGAAAACAAGTTTTTGTTTTTTTCTCGTGGTGTGCCTGAGTTTACTTTTGTGTATCCCTACAATCCAAAGCACTGAAGGATTTCAAACTGGGCTGCAGTCGAAAGAAGCGCTGACAAGCACAAATACACCTCCCCTCAATTTTATCTTGGTACCAGCCAATCCCGATCTTGGAATCACATCTGATTTTTATGTGTCGAAGTATGAAATGAAGATACAGGGTGAATCCAATGGTGATCAAAAATACTCTCCTCATTTCGTTGCAGAATCAAGAGCTAGCGGTACACCTTGGATTGGCCTAACGATGGAACAAGCCAAAGCAGCTTGCGAAGCTTTGGGCGAGGGTTATTCTTTAATTACCAATGAAGAGTGGATGACCATAGCCCATAACATTGAGAGAGTAGCTCAAAACTGGAGTGATCACCAAACTCATGAAAATGGTAGATCCAATGCAAAACTTAACATTGGCAATGTGTG
>JAQVSG010000023.1:0-11304 GCA_028700655.1 Caldisericia bacterium | reverse complement strand
TATATTGGAATGCCCTCTGAGAAATACTACAACAAAGAAAACGATGGGTCTCTTCCAGAAAATGATACCCGATTTCGACAGTCGCTGTATGATACAAAGTACATGCCTCGTTTTGCTATCAATGGGAAGATTCATGCACCCGATGACAAAGATGCGAGTGATTTTGCGGCGATGAAAATTATCAAGGAAGGCATCCAGACAAAAAAACAATATGCCGATTTTCGTGTATCACCTACTTTTGATCGGATACAAATTGTTGGCACACATCAAGATTTAAAGAAGCATACGAATGTGCATCTCAATATAATGGTACTACAAAAGATTGTGCCCTGTGATGATCAAGGCGATGATTTCTGCACGACTATCCTGCCCCAGATTGTTGTGGAGTATCCTATGGGTGCTCTTGGTATAGAGATACAAATTCCAGACAAAGGGTTCGTTGAGAAAGAATTTCATCTCACTACCCCCAGTAAAAATCAGGCAATGTGTGGGTTGGTAGCATTTTTGCAAGATATGGATACTCACGAGATGATTGCGGCGTCTTACATGGATATGAACCCCAAACCGCCAATGGTGTTTACAGTAGATCACTTGCCCATCACTACTCTTGATAAAGTAGACCAAATTGCAAAAATCTACTCCAATATCATCCCTTTTCAACTTCTACAAAACAACCCCGAGTATCATGAATGTATTGGACTCCGGGAAAAGGTGATATCAGTCGAAAATGCAGACTCTCTCCAATATATCGATGCAATTTTGGACTATACAGATTTTGAAGCATCGGTATATACAGTTCTGGGGGCATCCATGACCCCAGAAATGGAAAATAAGGCAACATTTCACTATGATCCTGATACACACCGCATCTCTATATCTTTTCATGAACCATTGCATGGCAACCATGACCTATTTCGGTTCATCATCAAAATTCACGCCAGTAGCGTGAAAGGGCTACCCTATAGAGGTGATCCATCACTCAAAGTGTATGATATGAATTTCAAATGGAAATCCTTTTCTGCTACTGACAAAAACCAATGTTTAGTGAACTATGCATTGCGAGAGCAACGAACATTGTTCCCCGTTCGCATGGTTACCGTTGACAATCCCCGGGATTTCAATCAAGACACCTGGATCAATGAAGAAGATATTCAATTGTTTCTTCCAGCTTTTGGGTACAACCAAAGCGATTCTCAGTTTTCCAAAAAGTATGACATTTACCCTCCCGTAAACGAAAAAGGTTTACGAGGGGATGGGATTATTGATATTCAAGACTTGTATTACCTGGTGTGTGAAGTGAAACAGCAAACTGCATTGGAACAAGAGATAGAAAACCTTGCTCAGAATTAATATACTCAAGAAATGAAAAAAGCCGGTGGAAGAACCACCGGCTTTTGTTTTTTTCAGGTTTGAGGAGTGAGTTACCAGCTACGGTTTCTGTTTCCACCGCCGCCGCCTCCGCGATAACCGCCGCCGCCACTATCACGGCTTTCGCGAGGTTTCGCTTCAGAAGCTTTGATTTCTCTGCCTTGAAGACTTTTGCCATCAAGTTCTTGAATAGCTCTTCTGGCTTCTTCTTGGTTGGGCATTTCAACAAAACCAAATCCGCGTGAGCGGTTTGTCATTCTGTCTTGGATTACACTTGAAGTTGTCACTTCACCAAAAGCTTCAAAAGCACTTCTTAAGTCAGAATCTTGCGTGTCAAACGATAAATTACCTACATAAATATTCATAATTGCCTCCAGCAATCGAATTGTTGTATCACTAGACTATTATGCTGGAGTGAGATGATCTTACCAACGTAACAAGCTAATAACCAATGAGTAGTGTAACACAAATATTTAAAATGTATAGTGGTAAAACATTATTTTTTGATTTTTTTTCATTTTCTTACCAAATTTCTTTTTTTTATCTGTTTTAAAATAGTTTTCCACGCACTTTTTTGGTTCACATACCTACATACAACGAGTATACTTTTTAAAAAGCTCTTGTGTTGGATTAACTTTTGTCCTTTTCTTTGATTCGTTGGATCTCTTGGTGGTTTTCATGAAACATGATATGCTTTTTTCATGTGTTGTGTTTTATCATGGAGGGGAATTATGTGTAATTGTATGGTTCGAAAAACTCTCTGCGTAGTACTACTAGGATTTATTTTTGGAGGGCAGGCTGGTTGCGGTACTGGTTTGTTTCAATTTAAAAAACAAGTTCCCGTGAAAGAAGTAAATAGTATTGCTACGAAAACAGAGTCAAAAGCAGAAAAACCACCCAAAAAAGACTGGTTCATTCTTCTACAAGACAAAGAAATGAGTAAGATATCCACGAATATGTCCATGATCCTTGCTCAAAAGGTAGATAAACATGTATCTGTATATCGCAAAAACCTTATACAACCTACATCCATCCCCATTTTCTCATGGAACGAACAGTTTTCGATCTATGAATCTATATTCGTTCCGCCATGCATTGCGATATCACCAAGTGGTAGAGAATGTATCTATTCTACTTCCACGCAATTTCTTTTACGTGATATGCAAACCGATGCAACTACAGTTTTAGCAGAAGTTTGTGATATCGATGAAGGGTTTTTAGAGGGCTATACTGACTCCAGCAAAATACAGGGGTGGCAGTATTATTATAGCGATTTTCATAAGCAGCCCATTATAGGAGTCTATCAGCCAAGATATCCAAAATGGTCTTTTGATGGTCGATATTTCAGTGTCTCTATTCCTATTTTTCGAGAAGGTGCAGGTGAATATGTTTTTGATCGAGATGCAATGAAAGAGATTCACCTACCGGATTACAACATTTATCTAGAAGGAGGGGGAAGCGGCATTCATTGGTCTTCAAATACGCATCAGTTTGTGGTGGCAAGCTCTCAAACTGGGTGGTCAGAAAGGGAATTTGTATTGGTGGATATGAACTCTATAGAGCAATATATGAATTTAATTGAAACAATGGAACTCAACCTGAGAGACCCTTACGTTGCAAAAATGTCTCCTGATAATACCAAAATAGCATTTTTAGGCACTCTTAATAATTATCCTTCATCCGACACTCACCTGTTATTTGAAGTAGATATATCCACCAGTCAAGTGCAGCACATTCATGAATACCAGGAATTGGATTTTACAGCGTATTCTTTTTTTTATTCGCAAGATGGCAATTCAATCTATTTTACACAGAACCATGGTAACAGCATGACTCTTTATCAATACAACCGAGAAACACGCATGAATTCCATTGTAGCAACATTTCTTGATATACAACCTGATACCACCTTATTTCTTTCTGATGCATATTGGCATAAGGAGCTGCTTTTTCTGACCTTTTATTTGCAAACGGAACCACCAGAATATCCCTCCATAGAGGACCGAGAATTTTATACGCACATTATTGCTTTGGATTCTTCGCATGAAAAAGTAATGTATCAATCTGGTTGGATGCAAGGAATAGCATCCATTCTTCGCGTGGAATGAGAAAAAAAACTTACGTTGATTCAAAGACGAGTTTTTCTAAGCTTTTTTTAAAACTGGACATTCTGTTCAATCCTGGAATGGAAACCCAATTGTAATTCGTCTTTCTACGGCTTCCCACATGGCTTCCATATTCCAAGTGTCAATTAAAAAATACATCGGGATCATCGCAGAACTCTCTTGAACAAAAGGAGCTTCCTCTAACATAATCTCTTTGCCATTGATAGTAGCAGTTTTACTACCCATTGCCAGCTCAATGATATCGTTATCTTTTTGAATCTGGATTCGTGGTGGCTTGGCATCTCCTTTGTATTGAACGAAAGCACCAAAGGCTTCTGCCAAAAAACGAAGGGGAACAAACGTTCTTCCTCTTACAATGGTAGGATGTGTGGGAAGAGAAATCTCACGACCATTGATATAGCCAATTTTAGAACCAATTTGTAACTCAACTCCTCTTCCATGATACACATGTCGAAGAAGAATTTGTGTATGTCCTGCCCAATCAGTAATAGCAATGAATATGTCATTTTTTCCTTTCTGTAAAGGGATTTCAATTTGAAACTCACCATCGGGCATAACCACACAAACTTTGTCTTGAACTTTAATGGATTGGTCAATGATTGAAACAAATTCAGAATGATCAATGGTAATGGGTATTTCTACTTTTCCTCTAATCATACATGTGGACGTTGGGACAATCTGCCAATCCTTATCAGGTTGTAGCAATTCACAATGAATCACTTCAGTATCTACTTTGACTAAAAAATTATTTGAGGTGTTGGTATAACTAGATTCCACTTCATTGCCCACATAAAAATACGTAGTATGTTGCCCATTTAATAAAGGTATATCCTCTATGGGAAGAGGGACAAACGTTCCATTCAAATACATGAAACCAACTTCCTCTGTTTCAAAATGCAACCAGGGGGCTTGAATGCACCATTCGTTTTGACCCATCACCTGTTGTGACAGCGTCACAGTACTTCTTTTTTGTGGTTCTAGTAAAACCCAACGATCGGTCCAGTCAATAGAATGGGTCGTTTTTGTTTCAATTCCGATCTGTATTTCACTCCCTACCGAGTCGGGGTGAATAACTCCAGAGGAGGGATGGATTTCCAATCGCATATCTTTGTCATCTTTGTATCTCTGATTCAAATCTTCTGGTAGTACTATTACATGGATGGTATTTTGGATCACTTCCACCTGAGGATATACAGTATCTCCACCCACTCCATACAGTGCTAAACTCTGATACGGGATTTCGGTTGGTAGATGGTAATGAGATGGAAAATGTACAATGAATCCCTCGGTTAGATGCTCAAAGAGATTTTCGGAGTGTACATTGCACTCACAATTAAAACTGTCTTCAATGATCAGAGAGGATAGGGAGGCATACTCGATGTGAAGTGCATTTGCATCTATGACCAAGGGGAGAAAATGGACCCAATCTTCCTCTGTTGAATACCGGAAAGCAAATTGCAAAGTTTCGACCGGTGGATTTGTGAATTGTTGGTTAGATCGGTCTTGATGGAATTCTGTAAATACAAGCTCGTACTTCCCGTTTGCTGGTAGATCGGTGGGAAGGGGAACGGATACAGCTCCATTTTGAAATAGTACTTTGTTAATTCTTCCATACCGCCCCCATTTGTAGTACATGTCGGTGTTTTCTTTTATGGGATAGTTCGACGGCCACAGGATATCCACCAACTTCGATGAGATCGGTTTTTCTGGATCGCAATACCAATACAAACTATATTGTGCTTGCGTTCCCACTACATTGCTTGTGGAAGTTGTGAAAGGTTTTCCAGGAGCAATGTCAAAAGAACCTTTGCTTACAAGCTTATGATTGCTTGACAAAACAGAGGAAATAGAGACCTTTGCTACATAGTCAAAAGTACCGTATTCATCACTAAAACCTAACTGATAAGATGCAGGAATATGAATATAGACAGTATCGTTTGGTTGTATGGTTATCGGAAGGATGATGGAGATATATTTATCAGAAACTTTCGCCTCATAAACAGGCATACCGTTGACCGTAATGCGAGAATTCACGCAACACATAGGAGTTTTTAACGTCTTCTGAAAGAAGAGCTCCAAAGTGCATTGATTTTTATAAACCACCCATGGATAAGAATGGGTGAAAGTAATATCCCAATCGGTCACTTCATTACAAACTGGGTTTTGAATGGTGATGGAAAAATTGGATAGATCGTCTGGATGGTCCGTGATTTCAATATCTTTCGTATACCGGATTGATGAAAACGACTTGTGCCATATTCCAAAACAGCCTTTAGCTTCTTCGTTAAAGCTTTTTAATGAAATTCGAATCAAAAGATACGAAGGTGTATTGCCTTTTACTTCTAGTGCTCGAGGCATTGGAAAAGCGATGGAATTCTCTGCATAATTGAGTATTGGTAGAGGTTTGAATGGATCCAATGGCAAAAAATTTACCATGATTTGCCTACGAACATTATCTTGGGTTGTCGTCACCATACCAGTTTCATCCCGTCTCTCGGTATAGGCAGGAATAGGATACATCTCAGGTAGAAACACCACAATCCAATCATCCTCCATAATAGTGCCGTCAACAGGTACTTGTAAAAGGACATGGGATTCGGTTTTTACAAATGGATTTCGCACAAAGGCCTTACACTGTGGATCTGCTTGCGCATACGTTACAATATGTCGGGAAAATCCAACACTGCCTAATAAGGAAAAAACAACGAACCAACAAAGGCATTTGATTAAATTTCGGGAACGCATTTTATACCCCCCACGAATACGATTTCTTTTAATAGTCATTCCCATGAAAAAGGTTTGTATAAAATGTAAAAAATCCAAGGGGTCGATTTCTAAGAGATACTCTACAACAAAATCAAACTCACGGCCATTATAAGCATTCCTAAAACAAGTCCGGTAATCGCTAAATGATGATTCCCATATTCTTCTGCAGCGGGTAGTAAACTATCCAATGAGATAAACACCATTATGCCGGCGATAAAACCATATGCAATTCCAATAACTGAGTCATTTAGAAAAGGACGTAAAAGGAGAAAGCCGATGATCCCCCCAATGGGTTCTGCTAAACCAGACAAAAAAGAATAGAAAAACGCTTTTTTCCGATCGCACGTTGCATAATAGATTGGAACCGACACGGCAATACCCTCTGGGATATTATGAATAGCTATTGCGATCGCAATGACAAGACCAAGCTTTACATCTTTCATGACGGTTAAAAACGTTACAATTCCCTCTGGAAAATTGTGAATACTAATAGCCAATGCCATGAGAATCCCTACATGATACAATTTCGTTCGTCTACATACTTTTTCGGATTGATTAAGCTCTTCAATGCGATGCATTTCGTGTGGATTCTCAAAAGAAGGGATTAATTTGTCAATAATGGCAACCACGCCAATGCCAATAAAAAAAGAGGCAATCCCAATCCATACACCGAAAGCATCCAGTGAAGTAGATAAAATATCTAAAGAAAAGGGAAGGAGTTCCATAAAAGAGATATACAACATAACTCCAGTTGAAAACCCCAAGGAAAAAGAAAGAAATCGGGTATTGGTTTGTTTTGTAAAAAAAGCCAACAAACTACCTATCCCCGTTGATAAGCCTGCAAAAGTTGTCAAAAGTATCGCTATGCTTACATCCGATAGTAACATGTAAACCTCTTTATAAGGAGTGTATGGCAGATGAAACTGTTTTCATTCTTTACATATAGTACATTGATAGGTTGCCTTCTGCAAGAAACAGTTTGTAGATTATTGATCCTAGCATTTTTACGAAATGCTAGGATCAATAACAGAACGCAGGGGAAAAGTGAGTTATATCAAAACCTTGGACCGCAAACGAGAGAAGAGAATATACAAGCCAAATGACATGGCAAGGGGAACAACGATCCACAAGAGGGTATGACCAATGGTAATTTGGTAAAACAGGGTAGCGATAATCCAGGCAATGACTGTTAGATATCCAACAGACAAATAGGTTATCAAAAGACCCGCTTCTTTTTTAATAACACCTAGAACTGCAATACAAGGGAAGTAAATGAGAATGAAAAGAAGGTAAGCATAGGCTTGCCATGGACCCTTTGTAAAGCGTTTTTGCAATTGTTGGAAGAGACCCATATCAGATTCAAGAACATCTGCTATTTCCTCTTTGGATCCACCTACATCACTAAAGCCCATTACGTCTTTGAAAGCAGAAAAAGCTGCTGAGATATTTTCAGGAATGGTTGCAAAGGCATCCCCAATTCCTCCCCAAAAGCTCCATTCTTCGGTGGGAGATTCCTCTAGAGCTGTATCACTTCCTTGACTTTCTAATTGTGCATAGACACCACCCAAAGTTCCCACCACTGCCTCTTTCGCAAATAAACCTGTCAATATGCCCACAGACGCAGGCCAATTTTCTTTTTCCACACCCATGGGCATAAATATTGGAGTAATGGCCTTTCCTACAACAGCAAGTGCGGTTTGCTGCTGTGGCTCGTTAGAGCTACTTTCAATACCTGTTGCATTCTTTTGCGCTGTTTCAACACCCGTAGATACCTCAAAACTATTTAGAAACCCTAGTATCGTCATAACAATAACAATCACGATACCAGCTCTTTTGATGAAAATACTCGTTCGTGACCAAGCACTCTTCAGCATGGTACTGAATTTTGGAGTATGATAGGGTGGCAATTCCATGACAAATGTTGACGCTTCCCCTTTAAACAAGGTACTCTTTAAAAACAATCCTGTTCCTACGGCAATTAGAATCCCCGCTAAATACAAAGAAAAAACAATAAGACCCTGATAAGATGGGAAAAAGGCTGCTGCAAACAAGATATACACAGGGAGTCTAGCCCCACACGACATTAACGGAGCCATAAATATGGTCATATACCGGTCTTTTTTGGTCTCTAGGGTGCGTGTAGCCATAATGGCAGGAACAGTGCAACCAAAGCCAACCATCATGGGAACAAAGGCTTTCCCAGGCAAACCAATTTTTTGCATGAATCGATCTGCAACAAAGGCTGCCCGTGACATATATCCAGAACTTTCTAAAAGAGACAGAAAGAAGAAAAGAACAAATACTAATGGAATGAAAGTAGCAACGGTTTGAATCCCTCCCCCAATTCCGTGGGCAAGAAATGTGGTTAGCCAATGTGGAGAACCAAGTGTCTCAAGCAATCTTCCTAAGCCTGTTACAAAAAGAGTATCTGCAAGGATATCAAAAAAGTCAATGAACGCTCCTGCGAATTGCTGAACAACCCAGAACAAAAGATACATAACTCCTAGAAAAAAGGGGATTCCAAGCCACTTATTCAAGACCATAGAATCAAAGGTTTCAGAAAAAGATCGTTTTGAGGCAGTTTTTTTACGTACTTTCGCAGCCACTTCATGAATCGTTGAATATACATCTTCTGCTACTAACACATCCACTTCTTCGTTCCATTCTTCTTTTAGTCGCTCAATTTCAATTCTTGGTTGCAGTTCTTGCAGTACCGAAGGAGGAAGTTTTTTCACATTGCTGTTCTCAAGAAGAAGATCCAATGCCACCCAGCGAGGGTTTACTGCAGATTTCTTTGTGTTTCCTTTCAATATCTTGCTCCATTGGGTCAATACTTTTTCAATGGAATTTCGAAATTGTATGTGAGGAGTGGATGTGCAATTCATCGTGGAAGCTTGAATGATCAATTCTTTCACCTTCACAATATCGGCTTTGTCAATTCCTTTGATAGACAAAACGGGCACTGAAAGAATATGTTGAAGAGCAGATGGATCAATAGTGACTCCGTCTTTATCTGCTAAATCTTTCATGTTTAAAAGAACAATCATGGGAATACCCATTTCGAGAAGAAGCATTGTAAGATAGAGATTTCGTTCAAAATGTGTGCTGTCAATAATATTTACAAAGACATCGGCATCGCCTGACAGGATATACTCTTTGGCAACTTTTTCGTCGTCGGATATTTCATCGTCGAAGCTGTATATTCCTGGCAGATCCACAATTTCCATCTTGTGATTTTTATACTGAAACCAACCTGCTTTCTTTTCCACGGTTACCCCTGGCCAATTACCAATCCGCTGTTGGCTTCCTGTAAGGGCGTTAAAGATCGTTGTTTTACCACAATTTGGGTTTCCAATGAGTGCTACTTTCATGTTAAGCCACCTCCACATTTATAATTTCTGCTTCTTCTTTTCGTAACGAGACCATGCATCCTTGTACTTTTATTTCTACGGGATCACCCAAGGGGGCTTTTCGTACAAACTCAAAAGGTGTCCCTTTTAGAATACCCATGCGAAGGATTTTTCTTCGATACTTTTTGTCAGACTCGTCAAAACTTACTACAATACCTTTTTGTCCAGGTTTCATAGAATCTAATTTCATATTATACACTCCTAATGTTTTTAGTTTAGTCTAACTTTATCACAAAAAAAAATTTACGCTGGTTGTACGACTAAAGAAAGAGCTGTTTGATGATCCAGTGTAATTTTTCGGTTCTCAATAGACACCAAGCAGGTTTTGTTGGGGTCATTTTCGAGGATAGTAAGAAGAGTACCGGGTATAAATCCCATAGGGATTAGATGACATCGGCCACAATGATGTCCACGTATAGCAACAATTTGTACCTGCTTTCCTCTTGGAAACTCATATATAGAACTGCCCTTGCGGCATGTAGAAGGATTGTGAACAGAACAAGAAGGGTGGCCATGACAATTTCTACCTCTGTGTCTAAAAAAACGCATATCGTTTCCTTTCTACCAGTTCATTCAATGGATTTTTACCAGAATGATGGTGTACATTTTCAATGCAATATTTTACAAAAGTAATTTTTTTAGTCAAGACTAACTTTTAACCTTTTCCATTGCTCTGTTATGAATCTTTACGTACCGTGAAGAGCTATAGGAAGAAATTCTATTTTTTTGGAAACAAAAGTTTTATAACCAAATGGACACAGTGATCGTTCATTCCATGGCTTACAAGCAAGAGCTTCTTGATATGGGAATCTCTGAAGACAGGATTCAATGGCGTCCTAAAGGCATAGACACAAGTATGTTTGATTTTTATCCTTCACAATTGCCTCTTTCTGAAAAATTTATCATGCTATACACAGGCAGGATATCGCAAGATAAAAATATTGAATTTCTTTTACTGGTTTTCCAACAAGCCCGAAAAACAAATCCTCATCTTGAATTATGGATGGTAGGGGATGGGCCCTTGATGAAACCACTGGACAAAATATATGGTTCAGACCCAGCTATTAAATGGTATGGGAGACTAGAAAGGTCAGAACTTGTGGCACTTTATCAGCAGGCGGATCTGTTTGTATTCCCTAGCAATACCGATACCTTTGGTATGTCCGTGCTGGAAGCTCAATTGTGTGGTTTGCCAGCCATTGTAAGTGCAAAAGGTGGACCCAAAGAAATTGTATTGGATCATGAAACCGGTAAGGTGTGTTCCACAGAAAACTCACAAGCATGGTTGGATGCCATCCAGTATTTTTGGAAAGAAAAAAATGAGCAACCCACAACCTGGATGAATCGAAAGAATAAATCCCGCGAATATGTGAAAAGAAACCGAGATTGGAAACATGTATTGCCAAAAATATTAGATATTGAAGAACCGGGGTTTTGTGCACCATATTTAAATGAAAATGCTCTCACCATGTAGAAAAATGGTTCTTTTGTAAACACCTATAGATTCGTTCAAAAAATTTACCGGGTACCCCTTGTTGGATACAAATCAACTGTGCTTAGTTTTCATTTTCAAGCAGAAAGTAGTCTCTTTCAAGAGATTGTGATATAGTTTTTGTATGAAAAACGAAACCATT
>JAQVSG010000084.1 GCA_028700655.1 Caldisericia bacterium | reverse complement strand
TGCTGGGGGGAATCGGTTTCACCTCCCTTGCATTCTATCTTTCATGAAAAAGCTTCTCCACTTACGATCAAAGAGGGAATAAGATCCTTTCAAGAAGTACTAACATATGGCTTGTTTCCTGAGGTTATCACTTCTTCATCAGAAGAATCAAAGAAAAAGATTTTACAAAACTATCGAGACACATATTTCACAAAAGATCTGATGCAAATGGGGAATATCGAAAATGCAAACGGATTATATGCGATATATGCCAACATATGCAGGTCAATCTCATCGCATTTAGAAGTGAGTACTTTTGCTAGAGAATCCCAGCTTAGCGTACCTTCTACGAAAAAATACTTACACACGCTAGAAAAATCTGAACTCACTTTTAAGCTCTATGGATACCAATATGGCCCAGCAAAACGATATATCAAAGCCGCCAAAACCTATTTTGCTGATACAGGTATCATCGAATCATTTGGTATTCGAATTAGCGAAGGACAGTTGGTGGAAAATTTCGTGATTGCAGAATTGGAAAAAAGGCGAAAGCTGGGATGGATCAAAGCAGACCAATTGTACTATTACAAAAGCTCTTCTGGTAGGGAAATTGATGTAGTGTTTGAAGAAGATCATCACCTGGTTGCAATTAAAATCAAATCCGTTACATCCCCCTCCAGAAAAGACATAACAAACCTTAAAGAATTTATTCAGCAATCGCAACAAAAAGTAAGGGGATACCTTTTCTACCTAGGTGAAGAATACCAAGAAATTGATGGTATTACCCTTATTCCTATTTACGCCCTCTTTTGTGGAAGGTAGTTTCACTCCAAAAGCAAAAAAACTCGCGAGTTTTTTTGACTGCAGGCAAAATTACTCGCTTCCCAATCATTGACAACCGGTTTCATTCTACATTTAACCTACTCACGAGTTGATTACTTACGATACTCGTTGCTTTACAGGAAAAGTCTGTTTATGCAAGCCTGTATGGTCTCTCCATGAAATGGTGACTCTGTTGATTTTTTTGGTATCAAAACTCGTTGCAAAAAACGTGATTTCTTCTCCTGGGCGAATGAACAAGCCATTTTCATCCGTGTCGCTGTCCATGGGTTCAAGGTATTTGGAATAAAGAATCACATTCTTCGCGGTCCCATCCCCTGTATTTCGAACATAGACATAATGACCTTCTCCGCGCAACTCAATCTTCACTCGTGGGTAACGTGAGGGTTCTACCTTGGTTTTTATGATTTCAAATATAGACTCAGGCTCTCCTCCCCATGAATTTTTTTCTGCTTTTTCCTTCGCTTTACGAATACCAACAAATATGACAATCGCTGCAACAACTACTTGGATAATATCTCCGACATATTTCATTTTTCACCTATTCCGTCATAGTATTTTCGTCTCGCATGTAATACAGTGAAACACATGTATATACATCCAATATACTTACTTTACTAAGGTTCAATAACTTCCAGTGTATCAATCAAAACCACTGGACCTTCAACAGAATGGTAATACCAGCGGTTATCGTTGGGAATGCGGTATACCAAATCTCAGTTGTAAGGATACTTCATTATGGATTCTCGCGGAGTCTCTTTTCTAGCGCTCGTTTGTATTCTTCCATATCCTCGTCTTTGATATCCTCAATCCCTTCGATTCCTTCTGTGTCTAGTTCTTTGTTTGACGTACTTACGCCCTGCAGCTCATAGATATAATAGGTTTTGAAATTCCAATCCCCAGCAGCAGCGTAGGTATAGACAAGTATGCCCATCTGCGCGTTGCTATCTTCTGTCAACGTATAATCCACACCAGGAACTATTGCAGAAAACGTATTGGTTTGCGACATATGATCGCTATGAAATTGATTGTAGGCAACTTCCCACGTACCATCTCTATCTTTCAAGGAGTCAAGATAGTGATACGAACCAGCGAAGCTTCCTCCTACAGGACGTATTTTGTATGGCCCTTCGTCCCCAGACCAATACCGTATGAATGTAGACGATACTTTTGTGCCAAACCGACTGTACCCCGGAGCATCACGAAGAACATTCACAGAAAAATTCAGGCTCATTTCTTGCCCGGGTATAAGGTTTTGCGGAGGAGGAGTCCAACTGACTTGCGTGGTAAAATCGCTCTCTGGCTCTTCGGAATGAGTAACAGCAAAAACATGGCTCCCTCTCTGGTAAGTGGCTTCCCCATGTGCCATCACACCAAGTGTATCGGGCGATGTATATTGAAGTGGTTTTTCTCCTTTGTCATCCACAATGTTTACTAGCACCCAAACATATTCAGTCTCTCCGCCATCTTCCAAGAAGATGGTGATACTATCTTTTGCCAACACAGTCCCCTCTAGGTCATATAGTGTAACTTCCGGATAATAGGTCTTTATCCCGCTGTATATATGCGATACATTCGATGTTGATCCTTGTGTACGTTCCAGTGGCGATCCATCTCCAAAGTTCCATTCGTAAATATATTCTCCTTCTTCACTAGCACTAGCCTCAAAGGGATGTTCTACTTCGGTTGCACCAGCGGCTAGCTCATAGGTCATCAGCCGAGGAGGAAGTATTGTTACACGAATTGGTGCCAGTGCAACAGTTGCTGAAACACTTCCTAGAGTGCTGTCTCCAGCAAATATTTCCACTGTGACTGTAACGATCAAGTCTTCGTTTTTTTGTGTGTTCTCTGAGGGCAAGAAGGTATATGGAATCTCAACTTCTACCGTTCCACTTGAACTCACACGTGCTGTAACACTGCCCTTGGCATCCTTGCCCCCATCTCCAAAATCATACTCCAGTCGCACTTCAGAAATACCCTTTGCAATGGAGCTGCCTTTGATGGTGAAAATATATTCTTCGTTCAGCTTTCCTTCTTCAATTTCTTCAGGATCGATACTCCAGTTGCCCACTGACACTTTTACTGCCCAAACTTTTGCTGTGCAGTCCTTTCCTACTTCAAAATCGTAGTTGGCCAGTAGTTTTTTCTCTCCACCATCTTTGGGTAAATACGTGATGGTCATGCCCGCTTTTCTGTCCATCTCTGTTCCATTGGGCGCAACAAAATACAGAACATCACCATCTTGAACATCAATCTCGATGTCTTTTCCAGGTTCTTTGATATTCACCATAGGAGATGACAAGTCGCGTGAACTGGTATAGCCTACACTGTCCTTGTAGACAAACATATTGCCAGCACCTGTCTCTTCTTTTTTCAGTAGAAGGGTAGCTTTCTCTTCGGGTATGGAAATCATTTGCTGCTTGTCAGCCACAACATTGGTGTTGGAGGGATCATCAAAGTCTGCCAATTGGAAATCTGTGTTTTTAAACATCCACTGCACAAATTCACTGTACACTTTGTCCAATGGATGATCGGATGCATCCATGGTATACCCCAGCCGTTCTTGTACATAGTTTTTAATTGCCAAGAGAGGTTCTGTTCCTTTTCCTGCTTTGGCTACGTACTGAACAAGGTCTTTGGGGTAGCTATTTTTTTGCTGCACAAGAAATCGTACAAAAATAGCACTCAAATATTCATAGTTCAATGCATCGCCTTTATAGGTCAGCGCTTTACTACCCAGTGTATTCAAGGGATAGGCAAAGAATTTATTGCCGATGCGAGTGTTGAGTACGGTCGTTTTACGATCCCAGGCAATATCGTTGGAGGCATAGTCCGCTGTGGCTTCCATCCACCAAAGATGACTCCCCTTGCTCCACTCAGTAAACATTCCATAATAGGGAACCTGAAAAGAGTGAAACAGCTCGTGAGCCAATATATGCGTTAACCAGGTTTCTGCTTTGTTATAGGCAGAAGCATCATTTTGAACAGTATCAAAAAATTCAATCTTCACAATTTCGGTAGGAATGTTGATAAGATCCCATATGGAGCTATGGTTAAACTCACCCGCTCCATAAAAATTCCAATAGGAATCAATTTTCACTTTGACTCGTCTTTGATATCCTACTCCCAGAAAACTTTTTGATGTGGGGTCATCAAAGCCAGCTTTTATATATGCTGTCAAGGATTTTTCCAAAATATTCCCAATATCCTGCACCATAAAAGGATAAATATGTCGATATCCCATGGGAAGTTCCAGGTTCCCATTTTTCATGACATTTTCCCAATCTTGATCAGGAAACATTGTGTAAATGCCCTTTTTGGAATACAATATGCGAATATTCCCGCCTTGGGAGATATATACATCGTTGGCAAGCCATTCGGTGGCGTAGGCTAATCCTCCCACAATTGCTGTAGTTTTCCCCAAACCCAGAATGGATAGACTTTTCAGGCTAAGAGTAAAAAAAGACAAGTGGTCGGATAACATATGCACGGTCTGCGTGCCTTCATCAATGCGATAATACAAATTGACCCAAACCCCTGTTTCCTTGTCCCAGCGTACTGCATCCAACTGCTCTTCCAGGGGAACATCTGGATCAAACCAAGCAGGGTCGTATTTCATAGTAATCGCAATGGTTTCATCGAGCTGTGTCAAACCTTCGATGGAGATATCATATACCTTTTGGTGTTCAAAAGGATGCTCCTGAGTTACAGCAGGATGATCAACCTGGGAGACGGTAAGAAGCTTTTTATCACGAAGGAAATTGCCAGGGATGGTGATAGAAATATCCTCGCAAACAGAAATTGTTTGAGGCTGAGAAGAAGGATTCAACTCGCTTTTGCCCAGCTCTATTCTAGTTTCATTCAATACCGTAAAAGGAGCTGTATCTTTGCTTCTTTTGTAAGCAACTTTTATATCATCAGTACCAGCATTCAAAGGTACCGTAATTCCAAGTACCTTTTCGGTGACCTGTGTAAAAGGAATCTGCACATCGCCATAAAACACCTTCAAATCGTCATTGGATACATCGCGATTGAGCTCAACCATAACGAAACTACCCACCCCACCTTCGGTAGGATAGTAGTTCTCAATCGAAATTTTAGGGGAAGCAAACATCCAAACCACAAGAAAAATGGCTACAAGCAAAAAAATCGCTACTAAAATCCATCCAGTCTTTGGAAATCCATGTTTCTTTACTTGCATATCATTAGCTCCTTTAATGCGGTATGTTATGAACAGTATATATAACCATTTCGTTTCTACCACTCACAATAACGGTTTACCAAAAAATCCAACAAAAAGCTGCAAAAATGAAAAATTTCTGGTATCCTACAATCATGCAGAATATTGGTAAAGTGATAGTCGATTGGCGCAATGGGTATGTTGGGACTGAAATGGTTCGAGAGTTCCATCAAGATGTGTATTTTGCGACTCCTCATTCCATGATATCAGAACCAAGGATCGCAGAAGTTACCAACATGAAAATGGCTTTCATGGCTGAAAAACTCGCTTTCAAATCGGAAGATGAAGCCAGAGCATGGATGGAAACAATAACAGCTGCGCAGGGAAACCTGGATATTGAATACGAAAAAACCCAGCGAACCGTACAAGAAAACAGCTACTTCATTTATCGAGACCTTATCGCCAAAGCCTATGAATCCAGCGGTATATCCGC
>JAQVSG010000083.1 GCA_028700655.1 Caldisericia bacterium | reverse complement strand
CTATTCAAATTTTGGTGCATTGCTCCATTCCTTCGGCTCTTCCCTCATTCTTCGCAGGTCTAAAAATAGCAGCCACCTATTGTATTACAGCAGCAGTAATTGGGGAATGGCTTGGTGCTAAAGCTGGTTTGGGAGAACTGATGAGACGTTCCATGCATTCGTACTCCGTTGATCTCACGTTTGCAGCCATTATTATAGTTTCTTTGCTTAGTATATGCCTTTTATGGTTGATTCAGCATATTGAAAGAAAAGTCTTATTTTGGAAAGAAGGTTCCTTATGAAAAAGTGGATTGTCTCTTGTTTTATTCTTTGTTTTTGCGGTACGATTTTACAAGGTTGTACAATGAAAAAAGCATCCGATTCGTTAACCAAGGTAAAAGTTCTTCTTGATTGGGTTCCCAACACAAACCATACCGGCCTGTATGTAGCCCTTGAAGAAGGTTTTTACGAAGAATATGGGCTGTATGTAGAAATTATTCAAGCAAGCGAAGGTGGTACTTCTCAGTTAATTGGTGCTAAACAGGCCACTTTCGGAATTAGTTACCAAGAAGAAGTAACGTTTGCGAAAGAAAAAGGAATTCCTGTACAAGCGATTGCTACAATTTTGCAGCATAACACCTCGGGGTTTGCGAGTCCTGCTAGCAAAAACATCAAATCACCCAAAGATTTTGAATATAAAACGTATGGAGGGTGGGGCTCTCCTGTTGAAATAGCAACCTTGAAAGCTCTTATGGAAAAATATGATGCAGACTTTGAAACTTTGGATATTGCTACCATAGGGGCTGTTGATTTTCTAACAGCCACTCAAAACGTTGTGGATTTTGCTTGGATCTATTATGGGTGGGACGGCGTTGCAGCTGAGTTAAAAAATATTGATCTCCATTTTATTGATCTAGGAAAAGAACATGAAAGCCTCGATTTCTACACACCCGTTATTATAGTGAACGAAGATACCATTGTGTCGAATCCTGATCTCATATCAACATTTTTAGAAGCAACATACAAAGGCTACGCTTTTTGTATTGAAAACCCAGAAAAAGCGGCGAGTATTTTAATGAAGTATACTCCAGAATCAGACCCTGAAATGATTCTTGCAAGTCAAAAATGGGTGGATGATTATTATATAGATCCTCCCACTCCTTGGGGCTATATGCAAAAAGATCGTTGGGATCTGTACACGAAGTGGTTGTTTGATAATCAATTGATCGATACAATGATCGATTCCGACGATATGTATACGAATGAATTTTTACCCTAAAAACTACGCAATTGCCCTACAAAAGATTTCCTTTCATTGGAAATCTCAATTGATTCTTGATCGCATATCGTTTCAAGTTCCTTCGGGGAATATTGTATCTCTTTTGGGGCCCAGTGGGTGCGGGAAGAGTACTCTTTTACATATCATCGCTGGATTGCTACAACCAGATTCAGGTGACATATGTATTCATGGTGAAGAACAAACCAATAGGACAGGTTCCATGGGATATATGCAACAAAATGACCTTCTTTTTCCATGGAAAACCATCGTGGAAAATGCCGCATTGCCTCTGGTGATAAATGGTATCCCAAAAAAGAAAGCCCTGCAAAAAGCCTCTCGGTGTTTTCCTGATTTTGGACTGGAAGGGTATGAACACTACTTGCCAAATGAACTTTCTGGCGGGATGAGACAAAGGGCAGCACTATTACGAACCTATATGATGGATAAAAAAATAATTTTACTAGATGAACCTTTTGGGGCGCTGGATTCGCTTACAAGAAAAAAAATGCAAATATGGCTTCTGGATATGTATGAAATGCTCAATAGTACAATTATACTAGTGACTCACGATATCGAGGAAGCCATCTATTTATCGGATACGATTCTTGTTATGTCAGCACTTCCCGGGAAAATTATCCATGTAGTGGAATCTACTACTCCTCGAAACAAAAGAAAAAAAGAAACCTATTTAAACAATGAAATGCTTGCAATGAAAAAAGAGATTGTGACCCTATTCATGTAGAAACTAAGATTTCTTTCCATTTGTAGAGCAATTTGTTAAAATACTTCTACCGACGTGGAGGTAAAAATGAAAAGAAATTTCTCATGTTTCCTTGTTCTATGTGTATGTTTATCATTTTTTTCGATTTCATCACGGGCCTCTGAAAAACAAGCGACTTTCTCTATTGGTCCTCGAGAATTTGCTGTTTTTCAAATCGGCCATCATGAAGTAGTTCCATTTGACACCTACCAATATCAGCTTTCCGATAATGTCCAAAAAGCAGTGACTGTTTCGCCCCCCTGGCTTCAAAAAGAAGTATTGAAAACATTTCAAAATCTGGATCGAAGACCTATACAACTTTCAGAAAAAACCAAACCTGCTTTTGGAGACATCAATAACGATCACTTCGACGACATTGTTCTCATGACATCCGCTGGAGAAATCATACTATACATGGAGCAAGGATTTCCTTACCAAAGTGTTTGGGAAAAAACCATTTCGATTCCTTTGGATTTTCCAGATGATTTTCTAGCCGACAAAGACTCCTCCTCAAGAATTTTTTCACCGGCCCTATATGACATCAACGAAGATGGCTACACTGACCTTTTCTTCGGGTATATGGATCAAATCTATGTGTGTGAAAATCAAAGTGATCCCTCTGCCATTTCTTTTGCCCCCCCTAGTCTCATTTTTCAACCCACACCAGAAGAAACCGACCCAGAAGAACCCATCGAAAATCCTGAAGAAGAAGAAGAAGAAATTGTCGAAGCCTATTCTCCGTTTGTATTCACGATGAATGACTCTCCTTGTATGGTCGTTGGGAAAGCAGATGGGACTCTTTTTCTTCTACGATTGGAAGAGCAAAAAGATCATTCTTTCGCTTGGATAGAGAAACCTTCCTATTTTGCGAACTGGAACGAACAATGGGAAGATAACCCCGACAAAAAGGGAGTAGCTGTCCAAAGCTATGCATCTCCTTGTGTCTTTCCCTTCGAAAACTCCCATCCGAATCTTCGACTCATGTGTATTGGCTCTTCTTCTGGTAATTTCTCTTTTTTCTATATCCATACCAATTCGATGTTGCCACAGATTCAAACCATTGATAAGATGCCCTCTTTCGATTCTCCACAATGGACAGCGCCTGCATTTGAAGATATCAATCGAGATGGTCGAATCGATTTTGTTTTTGGAGCTATTGATGGAAAATTGTATAGCATATTAAACTATGGTGATCCTATACATATTTCCTGGAATCCTCTTGAGAGCAAAGCAGAGATGAACAATCTTACCCATTTCTTCGGAGGTATTGGTTTTCATCGCGCCTACGATCCGTTGTATTGTGTAGGAAATCATAAGGATCTCATCGAAGACGTATCATCGTTTATTCTTGAAGTCCATGAAACAAACTCCCCATACTTAGATGAAGTTGTCTATTGTCTTGCAAACTTCCAGACAACGGACATCATTCAATACTTCCAAGAAGACCTTCAAAGTATTTTAGTTGAAAATGCAAAAGGCATTTATGAAATGGCACAGCAGGTTCAATACTGTTCGATTCTAGAGGAAGAAGGATATACAACCCTTCAATACAAAACACGGATTAGTTCCGATGAAGAAACTGAAGATACCCTTATCGATAAAACTTTACCAAAAGAAGTTTACTACAAGTATCTCGTTATGATCAATCGATATCTATTGGTTCCAACCCGATGGGAAAGCTTCTATCAAAAAAACTTTTACCGTACCTACCTTCCTCATGACACAACCTATGTTCACGAAGAAGAGGAAGAAAAAAGTACTGAAAGGCCTTCGGCTGTCACCTTATTCGATCGTGTAAAGAATGCAGAAACAATGTATGATGCTGCTTGGAACATTATGTTCTGGTTAAAAGATGACATTGGAGGAGTTTGGCATACTGGAGAAAAACCGCCTGGATGGTTTAACATCTACCACAATCTCTTGAATACAGACGTAGGCATTTGGTGTGGAGAATGGTCTATTATTTATGAAGCTTGTGCTCGCGCAATGAACATCCCCACTATTATCATTATTGGCCTTGGCGAAGACCATCAATACAACAATTTTTATGACAACGGTTGGCATCATGTCGACCCTTCTGCGGGTGAAAGTGGCAATACAGGAACATGGGAGCCCTATATAGGAAATTCTTTAATCTATTATGAAAAATGGGGGAAACGAATTTTTAGCTGGCCAATGGAATGGGAAGGCAATGGAAAATACGACCATGTATGGAGATCAGAACTCCCTTACAATCCTCCTGAAAAACTTTCCAATCTATCCTTTGTTGTAACAGATATTCACAACAACCCCGTTGAAGGAGCTCGAATAGAACTTTGGAGTCATTGGCCCATGGAAAACAAGTATGTTCCTGTTCCATTCCCAAGTGCTTTTGGGTATACCGACAGTACAGGGCAAAGTGCAATACAGAAAGTGGGACACCAAAACTTCACCTGCGTGGTTACAAGTAGGATTGGCACTACCTCTTTCTACATACCGCTTCGTGATGTTGATAATGTACCAGAGCTTGAATACTCCGTAATTCTTTCTGGAGAAATTCCTGTTCTTTATGATTATTACGACGCCTTTGAACCCAATTATGTGTTTGATCAGATCCAACCCATTCGGATTCCCGTATCTGAAGAAGACCCAGAACCATGGTTTAATGAAGAAAACAACAATTCTTATGTCCCCATAAAAATCCTTGAAAAGGCAAATTGCTCCGTATCTATTGAAAACAACACAGCCACAATTCAAACTGAAAACCACACTCTGCAAGTTTCTGTAGAAGAGCAAATAGCTCTTTTAGACGGGAAAGAAATCAAACTTCTTGATCATCAAGTCCCCATTCTCTATAACGAAACGATCTATATTTCTTTGGATACGACAATACTCATAGAAATTGAAACTCGATTTAATGAGATGCAAAAACAGTATGCTTTCTATTTGCTTTCATCTCGACTATGTTTAATCGAGTTTAACAGCATCGAAGGAATTCAAAAAAATTATCACTGGATTGACGGATATACTACCATATTGGATTACACAGACTATTGGACTCCTTCGGTAACATCGTTGGATTGTGTTATTCTGTCCGAAAGTGAGCTGTGGAATCTTCTACAGGGAGAATCTGTGCGCCAGTGTGATTGGACCTCCGTAACAAATCAGAACTCCTCCCCAGCATTTGGCAGTACTCTTCCCAAAGAAGGTAATTATTACATCGTTTTAGTGAATACTAACTTCGCTACTTCCATTTCTGGAGCTCTTTCTTTTCAAGTAATTCCATGAATATATCCCCCTATCCACAATATAGGGTGGGGGGATTTACTTTTTGATCATAGGAAGACCAATGCTTCCCTGAGGGAGTATACAAATCGATTTCTTCCTCCCCATTTCATGAATATAGGTTTGCAAATGATTCACTTTCTCCATAAAAAGAAGATGTGTTTCTTCTTCTGTGAAGGAACTATACAGAAACAGTCGGAAATGTGTACGCAATTGAGCAATATAATAAAGTTTATGAAG
>JAQVSG010000082.1 GCA_028700655.1 Caldisericia bacterium | reverse complement strand
AACATAGAGATATTTTTATAATAGATTTCTATGTCTGTTAATAACTCATAACGGACATAGTAAAAAAAATTCACGCTTGTTGAATATGGATGCTTCGAAAGTTTAAGTATAGTGTAAAAGACCGTCCTCGCGTATTTTTAATAACTACCGGTTGGTTGTCTTCCTTTTGCATTTTATACCCAAAGAAAAATGTCAATTCATAAATGTCAATATATATCTCACTTTCATTCAAAATGGGTCGGTGAGTCCATTTTTTTTCTTCACCATCAAAAATGGGGTTGGAAAATATCTTTTTATCATCCAGACTATTCAAAGAAAATTGGAGTCGATGATTGGCATGATTTTTAAATTCAAAATGTTCTGCACTATCTGAAACCCACCCACGAATTGAAAAATCAAAAATATCGGCCTTCAAATCATTTATGTGAATGTAGAAGCTATTTTTGCAGAGGGTTGTTAACTTCGCAAAGCTATTGAAAACAACACCGCTTGATTATTTTAGTCTGGAAGGCACAGTTGAATATCTAACAAAAAAAGCCACATGGGAATCAACTGTATTTCAACCCCCTCATACATCACTTTTTTGTACACATTTCGTGTTATAAGAATGCATTGGTAGTCTTGTATTGGATTGGAAGCAAGAAACATGGAAAAAGCTTTGTACTCCCGTTGGGATATCTCATTGGTATACGAGACATTGCACAGTACAGTTTGATTCTTTCTCTGAATGACAAAATCAATCTCTGCACCGCTCTGATCATCTTGCCAAAATGTAATTTTCTTTGTTTCTCTCCGAAGATGAAGAAAAACGACATTTTCAGCATGCCGTCCAATATCGGGAGAAAAACTGCTTGCCGTAGCATTGCGAAGACCCTCATCGGAGATATATATTTTTTTTGCATACCGCGTTTGCTTCTTTAATGAATAAGAAAAATGTTCTATCACAAAGAACAAATACGCTTTTTCCAGATACGATAGGTATTCTTTGATTGTGTTTTCATTGCTCCCCACTGCAGAAGCAATTCGGTGGTAACTAAACCGAGAAGCAAAAGTAGTGGAACAATAATAGGCCAATTGTTCGATGGTTTTGCTATTGCGTATAGAAAACTTCGGAACAATATCCTTAAACAAGACTTGCTGGAAATATTGACGCAGAATTTCTTCTCGAAGGTTCAAATCTTTTACATTGATAATCTCTGGAAACAATCCTATCTGGAAGACTTTTTCAACATAATGTTGAAGTAAATCTTTCATAGGATAAAGAGTTTCGTATTGAAGGATACCCGGGAGTTCTACATCGGGTTGATCTTGAAGATATTCATAGAAGGAGAAGGGAAAGTTTTCAAAAGCAAGGACCCTTCCCGTTAAATGGGATGCGAGTTCTACAGAAAGAAGTTCGGAATTGGACCCGGTGATAAAGACTTTCGCATCGGAATGTCGATCGTACAAATCGCGCAACCAACGATGCCATTGGGAAATATTTTGAATTTCGTCCAGAAACAGAAACACTTTCCCAGAAGGATTTTTCATCACTCGATACTCCGATAGCAAGGTATCAAGAACTTTCACATCATCATGATTAACAAAAAAGGGATCCTCAAAATTCATCGATACAATATTAGACGCTGGGATATTAGTTCTCAATAGATGCATAATCAATTGTTTTAATAAGAACGATTTACCTGATCGCCTGGCACCACTAATGGCAATGATATGAGGAACAGAGAGAAAAGAAACAATAGGATGCAAAGTGCTTCTTTCTATACCTGTTTCCAACTGCTGATCAAACCAAATGGGATTGTGCTTGCGCAATAACTCCTGCATAAAACATCCTAATTCGTATTTTTATACGTTTTTTCTAATTGTAATTAGAATTTCTTCCATGTCAATGAAATGATCCCACCAAAACATGGGAAGCATCGGGGAAGCTACTGAATAAAAATCAAATTGACTCTTTCCAAAACTGCATTCAGTAAATCCGGAGGAATGCTTTCCACAAAGGTTGCCTTTCTAGCTCTTAAATCCATTGATTTGAGATGTTCACAAAGGATAAATCCAGTGGTAGAGGTTTGTTCATCCAAAGGAATATGCATCGGAAACCCATTGTCGGTATTGGTAATGGGGCACACTACAGCAAGGTTTGTATGACGGTGATAGGCTTCATTACTGATGACAAGAGCGGGGCGTTTCCCATTCTGCTCATGTCCCTTTTGAGGAGTAAAATCAAGAGTAATGATATCTCCCTGTTTAAATCTAGTTTTTTTCAAATAATCTCGTTTCCAGCTGGACTTCCTGTATCCATTTCTTCACACAGATTGTTTCCATCGTATCCAGCGAATAACTCATCTAGGTTTCTGTATTCTCTATTCTTTTTTTTAATGGTAATCCTGTTTTTCTCTGCGATAAACTCTACACTGTCGTTCTCTTTAATGCAAGCCGTATCAAGAATTGTTTTGGGAACTCTCAAAGCCAAGCTATTTCCCCATTTGCTAATTTTTGAACGCATATACACCTCGCAGTATTCATGTAAGAAATATATACAATATATATACATGATTTTTCCGCAAATAGCAACTATTATTTGTCAAAATCAAAAGTTTCTAGCGATTTTTTGTAGCAAAGGGCCTACATCTAAAAGCAGTCGCTTCTGTTTATCTTCTCTTGTCAATGAGATGATTGCAAGTTTATTTTAGTTGTTTAAAAAGGATTTGATTCGTTTTTTCACATTATGTTGCAGGTTACGATAGAACATTGCATAATCAAATCGGTGATACACACCTTCAGAATAAGGACCAATTTCCAGTTCTTCTCCTTGGGGTATTTCAACCATTAAAGCGTTGGTTTCTGGGTTAATTTGTGCACCGCAATAGGAAGGAATCTCTCGCAAAAATTCTCCTGTTGCATCGTTATAAAATCGTGCTCCTAGATTTTCTTCTTCGGAAGCCGCCTTATCGTCAGTCATCCAAGTAAGAGGATTGATGCAAATAGCGCCTTCCATAAGCATTGGACCGCCTAAGGAGGTAAGGGATTGTGTGTTGTAAGATATTACAACCCCTGTATCGGTTTCACTTTGTGCAGCACGTAAATGAGATTGTGCTAGATCTTCTGGTGTAACGGTATATCCGATGAAATACGTAGCAACCAGTCGTTTACGCAATTCATCATCATCGGCAAACTGTTCCTTAATCAACTCAATTAAAGCCATAGTCCCTTGACTGTGGCCAGCAAGAATAAAAGGTCTACCTTGGTTTTCGTTCTCTATATAGTACGTAAAAGCGGCCTGAACATCTTTTGCACCTTGCTTAAACTCTTCTGTATCCGTGGCTAAGAAATCAGGATTATCTTCGGGCATTTTCACTTGTGTCGTCATTTGACGATAGAAAGGTGCAAAAAGATTCGTATCTTCTTCAAATACAGATGCTTGTGCTATGAAAATATTCTGCGCTAAAAGTCGTTCTTCTTCATTTGCGATATCCATACTACCACTGCTGTTGCTACTCACTGTTGGGTATACATAAAAACAGTCAACTTCATGTTCGATCATGTCAGGGTTGGCAATCCAATTGTAAGAACTATTGTACTCTACGCCATGTTTGATCAATTCGTTCGATTGATTCTTGGCAGTACACGAGGTAAAAGCCATGGATATAACTAAAAAAAAAGCAATTTCTTGGATTCGGTTTTTCATTTTTTCTCCTATTGGTCGAAACTTTCTATACCCGATTTTTGTAAAATAAAGCAATCTTAATAATAGCATAGAAATCTTCAGTTTGTATAAAGCTTCCCCATTATAGATTGAATGCATGAAAATGCTATACTATTATTGTAAATCGGCGATAAAGTAAGAAAGAGACATGTATCCGAGTATACACTTGTGTGAAAGATGTGCACAGAAATAGAGAGGTACGCAGTGATGAAGCCTTTACAATTTGACTACATAGATGCTTTGAGAGCTGGATGTTTCACAGAAGACGAAATACTGAACTACCAAGCCAAAGTAGATACACTCCACCAAGATCTGCACAATGGTACTGGTGAAGGAAGTGAATACATCGGTTGGGTAAAGCTACCCATCATAGACAATCAGCAAGAAATACAGCAGATTCAGCAAGCCGCCAAACGTATTCAGGATAACTGTGATGCCTTTGTTATGATTGGAATCGGTGGATCGTATTTGGGTGCTAGAGCTGGTATAGAAATGCTCTGCAATCCTTTCCATAACGAGATTCCCCGACACCTCCGTAAAGCACCCAAGTTGTATTTTGCAGGGCATCAAGTAAGTGCTACCTATCTATCGCACCTTTTGGATATTCTACAAACGCAAGACATAGCCCTGAATGTCATATCCAAATCAGGCACAACCCTTGAACCTGCCATTGCGTTTCAATTGTTACAAGATCTGGTTCAGAAAAAATACGGAAAAGAAGAAGCAAAAAACCACATTGTAGTGACCACAGATAAAGAAAAAGGATGCTTGAAGGAATATGCGCAAGAAAACCAGCTACAAACGTTCGTAGTTCCCGACAATATTGGAGGAAGGTATTCGGTATTGTCCCCCGTTGGCTTGCTTCCATTTGCAGTGGCTGGTATTGATATTCAAAGCATGCTCCAGGGAGCCGAAGATGCGTATTATGCCTACCAAGATTCTTCGTTAAAAGAAAATGAATGTTACCAATACGCTGTCCTTCGCAACATCCTTCTTCACCAAGGCAAATGTGTAGAAATACTAGCTGCTTTCGAGCCCTCTCTTTCCTATATAGGACAGTGGTTTGAACAACTGTTTGGGGAAAGTGAAGGTAAAAACCATACAGGAATCTTTCCCACCTCACTCAACTTTACTACAGATCTTCATTCCATGGGGCAATATATACAAGAAGGGCAGAGAATCCTGTTGGAAACTATGATAACAGTTACTTGTCCTCCCCAAGATATTCTTGTAACCAATAGGACCGACAATCCTCTTCCTATTCCAGAGGAGATTTCCATCAATGAGTTAAACACCATTGCGCTACAGGGAGTGCGAGAAGCCCACATACAAGGAGGAGTTCCCACATTCACTATTCACATCGAAAAGGCAACGGCCTATCATTTTGGCTATATGGTCTATTTCTTTGAAAAAGCTTGCGCCATGAGTGGCTATCTCAACCACGTTAACCCCTTCAACCAACCTGGTGTAGAAGAATACAAGAAAAACATCAAAAAGCTTCTTCAAAAGAAAAAATAGCAACACTATTTGGCATTGCACCTATTAGAATCACTACTCGAGAGTTATCTATGGCAATGAGTATTGAAACAATTCATGCACCCAAGGGTCTGCAATCATATACGATGAACTGGATGTTTTATTCTTTTCCTCATGATAATAAAGGTGTTTGTTTTCTTCCGTAATATCAATAGCTATATGAAGCACTACTCTCTGTCTACCATCCAGAGAATCAACATATTCTCCTAAAGACAAAGAGCGAATGGGTATTTTTGATTCAAGAGGATATCGATGTAGCGTTTCGGGGGTATCTGGATAAATAACATGAAGAACAACCTTATCTTGTTCAAGCCAATTCAATCTACCTTGTTCATCGACATATACTCCGGTTGTAGCTTCAAATTGGGAAGGAAGTTGTAATTCTTGGAGTGATATGGAGTCGTTTTCTAAAGCAAGGAAATATAG
>JAQVSG010000081.1 GCA_028700655.1 Caldisericia bacterium | reverse complement strand
ATTTTAACGAACGAGATTCCATAGGCACCTTTTCCATCAGTAAAAAAGACTTGGTTGCCCCCAAACGACGATTCTCGTTGAATTCTTATGTCTTCTATCTTCCGGAGGAAGGAAGATACTCTGATGCGGCGCCCGATGATCAATCGATGAAGCTTTTTAAAACTTCAGAGAAACCACCAGAAACCAAGTTAATGGTCAATCAAACCTCATTGGACTTTGGTGAAATACGATGGAGAGATAGAGTTACTCTACCTTTGTATTTTGAAAATCAAGGAGAAGGTACGATTCAAGTTGCCATTTCTGCAAGCTCCAATATCAGTGTCTCACCAAGCTCTGTTCGTTTAAGCGAATACGAAAGAAGCTTCGTAAATGTGAATGTCGAGTCTTCCGACTTGGATGCTGGTATCTATTCAGAGACCGTAGAGTTAAATTCTGATTACGGCAGTGAAACGGTTCGGGTGTATTTTGAAATCCTTCCAAAACCACTGTTAGAAGTAAACTTAAACAGCATTAATTTTGGTGACTGTTATAGAGGGCAAGTTCTAAAAGAAAAAATGCACGTATGTAACGCTCGAAAGGGTCCCATACGAGTTGTTCTTTCCTCCGATTCGGATTGGTTTCGAGCGGATGTAGCAGAATTTGATGAACATGAAAAATACATCGAAGTGTATCTAACCACAAAGCGTTCAATAGAAGGTCCTTTAAGCGGAGAAATCAAAATCAATTCGGATGGAGGTGAGATTCGGATTCCTGTGGAGGCCAACTTGAAACCCTCTATTCTCTTGGAACCCTCAATGATTGACTATGGAACTGTAGATATCGACGATTTTGACAACGAAGCGATAGAATATGTCATCAGCAACAATACAAACAAAACCCTAGATGTTCAAGTAACGAACAATGAAGCCTGGTTACAATGCGCTAACACCAACATTAAGATACCCAACGGGGAGTCCAAAACACTAAAAATTGCCCTCCTTCTCGATAAAATGGAGGAAATGAATACAGACTATGAAGGTTTGATTACTATTTCGTCCGATTACGATACCCTTGAGTTGCCAGTGAAAGTTCATCTAACACAAACACCACCAAAACTTGAATGGATACACGAAGAAAAGGACCAGGAGTGCAAAGAAACTCTTTACAAAGGACAGTCGTTTGAGCATTGCTTTATCATTAAAAATACTGGCAGCGGCGAATTGAAAGCAGATTTTGATATAGATAAGAGCGAAGCCAATTTTAGATTGTTTACAAGACCTTGCACTTTAAAAGCCGATGAATGCGAAGAAGTTCTGATAAAACTGGATGCAAGAACCTTGGGTATTGGTACCTATCATTCTTCTCTTACAATCACTTCCAATGGAGGAGATTTGAGCATACCCATTGTGGTAGAGATCGTCGAAATTCCTGTTGTGGTTATTACACTAACCATCGGTTCTGCCATTGCCACCATCAATAAAAAAGTAACGATGTTGGAAGAACCTCCCTATATCAAAAAAAGCACCACCATGGTACCTCTTCGATTTATTGGGGAAGCTTTTGATGCAGACATTGAGTGGCAGAATATTGGACAAGGTAGAATTATAGTAGAATCTGGCGAGAATACTATTCAGTTGGATATAGGAAAAACAACTGCTTTTGTGAATGGAGAACCCCAATTGTTGCCCGTCGCCCCCGAGATAAAATCAGGGCGAACATTTGTTCCTCTGCGATTTATCTCTGAAGGATTCGGAGCCACCATTGATTGGGATGGTAAAACACAAATGATTACCATCACCTACACCATGCCCATCCCTGAAAAGAAACCTCCCAAAGACGAAGAATAGCTTTTCACCACCAGCCTGTTGGTGAAGTAGGGAAAGATCTTGATGTACAAATTAACGCCATTCCCTATGAGCATAATGTAGTTATCTTTTCAAAGTGTAAATCTATTATTGGAAACAAAAAATTGATTTGATCAAGTCTCTTCTCGGGTTATTGTGATTCTTTGTTCTTTGCTATTCCAATCAATTTTTGCACCAAAGGCTTCGGATATAAATCGTAGGGGTATATAAGTTCTTCCTCCTACCACCAAGGGTGGTGCATCTAAAGTAGTTGGTTGATCCATAATGAGAGCTTCATTCTTTCCGATGTACAAATGTATATCGATGCACTCAAAGAGTATCATGACATCGGTAACATTTCCTTTTTTTGGAGCATAGTCAATGCTAGCCTTAAAAGCCTCTGCGATAAAGCGAAGGGGTACCATAGTTCGCCCAGGAGGTTGAATAAAGGGTGTTGCATCCAAGAATATCTCTACTTGATTCACGTACGCTTTCTTGTCCCCAATAGTCAACGATATGATTCTCTTGCTAGGGAGGATTTCAACACACACTACATAATCAATGATGTTACCATTCTGACGATGAGACAAAATTGCCTGATGTGTTCCAACGGGTAGTTTTGTTCCATCAATTTCGAAGTGAATAATTCCGCTAGTATTGTTTAGTAGAGGATTTGTCATCTCAAACCAAGTTTGATCCACCATAAGTTTCACTTCTTCAAGGTGGGAAGATTCATTCCAATACACGATTCGTCCTTGTAGGGTTGTGTTTTGAATCATTTGGATTTTTTCCTCGGGTTGCAATTTTACATGCCACACCGAAGGTTGTTCTTTTTCGCGGATATCCCATGTAAATTCTGTGATGTATGGCTTTTTATTCACCACAGAATCCCAGATTTCTTGTGTAGAAAGAAGTAAAACATGTTGATCTTCTCCAGCAAGGGTAATTCGAAGCCAATGGTTCGAATTGGGAGGAGTATAAATGTATAGATCCGAACCGTGAAAAACAGTCTGTTCGTAAGTGAAATATACATTGCTGTCTAGCGAAAAGCTTGAAATCTCTAACGTTTTTTGTTCGATTTCTTGACCGTCTTCAGAAAGGAAAAAAGTCCTGATACACGAACCAGGAATCACGGGTAGATCTGGTCTGGATGGAATGGCAGGGATGGGATTCGGTACCCAATTTCCATGATTGTCTTGCCAATAATAGGTCATTGCGGGACGGTATGTAGAACCAATTGCTTCTCCTGCATCGCGTCTTCCATTTCCGTTACGATCCTCAAAGAATCCTTGGTTCACAAAAATAGCATTGATTTTCTGAAGAGCATTCTGGTTGCCTTGAAACTTTTGCTTCAGTTGGTCATAAAGATCTTTTATCGTGTCTGGTTGTTCCTTCTGGACCAAACAGAAAATATCTCTCCAGTTGGGAAGTGAAAATCCATCATCATCACTGCCGTGAATGACAACATCCGGCGTAACACGATCATACCATCCAGCATTGTCTACTAAGTCTAGTAGAAGTGCTGCTACAGCAAACTCTTCTTCTGAACATAACATGATAATCGTATGACCATGTGCATCTGTAATTCTACCCGCAGCATCAACGCGGGTGTTTTCGATGGGTACAGGAACCAAATTACCACTAGCATCAAAGTAACCATACTGACCATTGCGTGCGTGATGATTGCGGTCATTTTCTATATCCGTTGCACCTCCGGCCCATCTATAAATTCCGTTAGGGAGTCCGGCATATTCATCACAGCAAGTTTTACGGCTTTGTATCATTTTTGCCATTAGCAAACTGGTGAATTCTGCAAATCCTTCTGCAAAGGAATCATGAGACGTTGGGTTTCGGTATCCTTCGTGATTCAAATCTCCAGGGTGAAGCTGCAGTCCCATCAAACTGTCATGAAGGAAATGTCCAAATTCATGCCATTCTCGGTTGTGGGGACGATTGTTAGAATGAATTCCACTGTCTGCTTGATCAATATTGATTTTTTTGGTGGGAGTGAATTGGTAAAAAGTACCATTTGTACTGCTGAAACCACAAACCAAAAGGGGTTTCATTGTAGCGGGAATCATTGGAGTGCCATCGCATTCCAGCGAATCGAAGACAGAAAAACATTCTTGCATATGGCAGTAGATCTGTGCCATGGATCTCCCATCGTGGGCAAAATCGGAGGGAAGATGTAAATCGGTATCTTGGCCTATGAAGATGTTTCGGGTATAGTCCACTTCTTTACAGGGCTCTTGAGTGCCGGAGATGTCTCCCGAAGCAAAAAAAGTATTCGAACAGTCATTGTAAGTGAGATTCATTTGATCATTTCGGAAGATCGCAATCACGCGGTATCGATGATCGCAGTCTTTGTCGATAAAGGAAAAGTGATAGAAACCATCTGCATCTGTTTTTGTTTCCAGATACAAAGAGTAGTGGGGAATCCCATTTTTCGCACTTTCGTGGACTCCTGGGATAGGATCCATTTCCACCGTTAGGGATCGATCATGTCCGCACTGTGGTTCATATCGAAGATACAACCGTATCAGTACATCTCCAATACAACATTCTTTTCCTTTCGCATTCAAAAAAGAAAGACGGCCTTTTACTTCTCGTTTTGTGGGACACAAACGAATTTGGAACTTTTTTGTGATTGTTTTTGGACAAGGTTCGGGTGCGATTAGAAATGTAGCTGTGATTTCAAATAGTTGTTCTTCCGGAATTAGTTCCGGTACATTTTCAAGTACGATTTCGCCCTGCAAGTTGTAACTAGCACCTACTGGGAGTGGGAAGGACGTTGTATTCCACGCAAGCTCTATAGAAACATCAACCGATCCTTCTATCTGATCGATCGTACTGGAAACAATAACGCCAGCATCAATATCTCCGGTGTTGGAAAGAATGTATTCCACATCCATATAGTCTGCATATCCACCTTTGGCATGATCCCATGTAAAGCAAGTTGGGCAAAGAGTTTTGGACTCAATATCACTGATCTGTATTGCACAATTCTTTTCCAGAATTTCAATTGTCTCCGGTATGATCGTTGTCTCTCCTTGTAGAGTTCCAGTGATCTCCACGCGATCATCCAATTCAACTTCTATGCTGCGCTCAGGAAATTCTACGCGATAGTAAACATCAAAAAAAGACTCCATCCAGAAGTGTTCTTCCTTCTTATTTACTTTTGTTACGATTCCCTTTGTATGAATTGGTGTGGATTGATCTATTTTCCCCAAAGGTCCTTGTCGAATTTCGATAGGTGGTAGGGGCGGGGGACAGAAAGGAACTGCATCTTCTGTTGATACAGGATAGAGCAATGTAATTTCTATTGTTTTTTCAGTAGTAGTTCCTTTTTCAGAATTTTGTTTTTCCAATAGAGTTTGATGAATGGTAATTCGATAGGATACGATATCCATTTCTTTTCGACTCATACTTTTTTTACGACCTACAATTTCACATTGCAGTTTTTGTGTATATAAAAAACCATGTGAAAAAGGGCAGGTTTCTCGAAGCTTTTGCATAAGCTCTTCCGGATTCAATTTGAAGGCCTGTTTTTCTAAAAGCATAGGAAGCGTTCGATAAAAATCCTGCGTTAAAGAAACAGGATAACATATCGAATCCTCTTGTCCTTCTAAAGGGTGGAAAACAGTGCAGTTCCCAATTTGCGACAAACTTATCTCAATGCCAGGTGGAAGATTTGTTTCTAAGACAATACCAATGGGTCCCAAAATACTGAGCTTTTCAAGTTCTTTTTTCAACACCGACAATGTTAAAGGCTTTCCTTGGATTTGAATGTAAGGATCGTCTTGGTCAGTATTCCACCAACCACTTAGGTGAATCCATAAAATGGGCTTCTCGGACGACCGAAGAGTCTTTCTCATTTGTTGGTTCAATGTCGACAAAGCCACTTGAATATGCTCAATAGAACTAG
>JAQVSG010000022.1 GCA_028700655.1 Caldisericia bacterium | reverse complement strand
AGAAGATGATAAATAATGATGGCTATACCAGTTACACCACCCAGGGTAAGCTTGTTTGGAATAAGGAATAAGGAATACCCAAAGGCATCCACGAAAGTCCCCAATATAACTCCGATATAATTTGCTCGAAGCTTGGGAGAAGTTGGTTTTTTCAAAATTGCTTCTTGTTTCTCCACGGTTCCCTCTAAAATCGGATCATGATTTGTTTTGTTTCAGAAATATACTCTACATTCGCACCAAAGGATTCAGAGATAAAACGCAGAGGAACCATGGTTCGACCATTGACAATATAAGGTGGGGCGTCCAACACGACGTGTCTGACTCCCAATTTATCATCCTCTATTCGTGCTTGTACGTCTCCGATTTTTAAAAATACATGGATAGCCACAAGCGATATCTCCATTTCTTTCGTATCCGAGTTCCACTCTATATCAGCTCCATAGATGTCCGCAATAGCACGTATGGGAACAAACACTCGTCCATTTAGTATTTGAGGAGAAGCATCCAAAAAGAATTCTTTCTCGTTAAATGTTCCCATTGCTTCCCCTACTGTAAGAATAATGATGTTATCAAAAGGGGGCTTATAAAAAAACACAGCATACTTGGTAACTTCATTTTCAAGATCATCTTTGGCTGTAAAAATTAACTGATTGATCTTATGCATGATTTCATAATGCACTCGGAAAGTGCCATCTTTTTGAACAAACACTTCCATCCCATTAAATAGTAAGTTGGCATCAGGATCTGTTTTTCCCGTAACTTCAATGGACTGTTCTACAACTTGCAATGGTACAGGGTCAATACTCAAAGAGGGTGGTATTGTGTCCAATTCGATATGAATAGTTTTCGAGAAAGAGTTTTGATGTACATCCCATACTTTAACAACAAAGGTGCTTTTGCCTTCTTTTAAAAACGTACGATAATAAAAAACACCGTCTTCTTCATCCACAGCTATATGCTGATCGTTAATGCTTGCGTAGGCACCAGGTTCTGTTTCACAAAGAAAGAAGATCTGTTTATTGTTGGTTCGATATCCAGATTCGGGGGTCAGAATATTCAAAAATGGTGGTTCAGTATCGATATCTTGATCCACATAAATAGTAACTCGATATTCATAAGTACCCCCATTGCTCTGAATCGAAAGAAATCCCTCGTATTCACTATGGGGTGGTAACAGTGTAGTATTGGCAGTGACCGTAAAAACCCCTTCCTTTTCAAATCGCTTGGGCTGCACTTTCAGCCAGGGAGTTAAAGAATCCAATGTTCCAGACAACTCACCTTTTCCAGAGTTGAAGATTCTAAATGTTTTGGTAGGTTCTTGTCCAAATTCAACAGGTCCAAAACTTAGTTCTACAGGATCTACTGCTAATACTGGATCGTTGCTTTCTTCGTAAATTGTTATTTCATACGTGTTTGCACTACAAGAGCTAGCAACCAATTGGCTATTCATAAGAACAATATCGGCAATGGAAAACATAGCATTGCCTGTATAAATTGGCTCCATAGTGATGATAAAAAGCTCTCCATCGCCATGAAATCCATCTTTCTTTCCCAATAAAGCAGAACCAATTTTTACCAAACCACTTTCGTATACCCTGTACTGAAAGGATGTTTCATCAGACTGAAAAATGGACCCTTCCTTACAATCTACAAATTTCATTTTGTTTGTGGGATATGAAAAGGACAAAGAATAGCCAAATACATCCACGGCATTTTCAAGATGAACAACAACTTCAATAGCCTCTGTTTGTAGGCGATATTTTTGCTGATCAGATGTAATGCGAATGGATGTTTGTTCAGCATAGATATTCTGGTATGGAAAAGAAAAAGTAAAGAAAAATACGATAAGAGCTACGTACGACAAACACTTTTTCATTTTTCGCTCCTTTTTACGCTTCCATCGATACTCTTACAAAGTCCTTTTTTAAGGATGGATTCGAGGATTTTAAAAAAAGATGACCCTACCGCATGAAAACTTCTTTGTTTATTAGAATCGAACAAAACACCCTTGGTGGGTGTTGTCAAAAAAGCAGTTAGCAAACCAATGGAAAAACCAATAATCATGCCGTCGTGCAAATCATTCTTTTTCATAACACCTCTCAATGATGTGAGAAACTTGAATTGAAGCTTTAAATCGTTTATCTAATAAATAAGCGATAGCAACAGCAATCAGAAAAAAAGCACTTCCAAAAATAAATTGTTTATATAGAACACCGCGTCCAAGAAGAATCCCAATCACTAGCATTAATAGAGGAAAAAGAAGGCTAATCATGGTAGCAAACAAAAACGATCCATTTTGGATGTAGAGTTCAACAAGATCTCCTTCTTGTGCATCTAGCATTTCATCCACAAAAACAAGATTTGGTTTTTTGCAATCCATATGACAAGAACTACACTGGTTGCCCGAAGAACACGCCGTTGTAGTTTGTTCGTTGGAATCCAATAATGAAACCCAACCACTCTTTCCAGTAACTCTTTTTACAATAGCTTTACGATACATAGTATGTACTCCAAACTAAAAACCCCGTGATGGCGTCTAAATGAAGGCCCATTAACCGCATTACTATAAATATAGGAATTAAAATGCTGTTCGGGTACCAATGTTGCCAAAGGTGCCACTCCGAGCAAATTGCAACCGGTTAATTCATCATTTAGCGTCGTAGCCTACATTCACAACAACCACCGCAGGGTATACACTTATTATACTATATTTACTGCTTATGCAAAGGAAATGACATGGGATTCCTATTTCAAAAAAATGGTTACATTTTCTACCTTTACAACCTAATAACATTTGTTAATACTTATGTGGTATTTTTTTTGAAAAGAGGTAAAGAATGATTCGTTCTTTCAAAAGCTGGAAGCCCTTTGTTGATGAATGTTGTTTTGTTGCACCAAACTGTACTATCATTGGTAATGTGGAGGGGAAAAACAACAGCAGTATTTGGTACGGTTCTGTTCTTCGAGCAGATTTAGCAAAGATAACCATAGGTGAAGGAACCAATATCCAAGAACTTTGTAGCCTTCATGTAAAAGAAAACGGGCCTGTATTCATCGGTGACTACGTAACAGTAGGTCATGGCGTTATTTTACATGGTTGCTCCATTGGAAATAACTCTCTTATTGGCATGGGTAGTATCATTCTTGACGATGCTAGAATTGGGAACAATTCGTTAGTAGGAGCCGGATCTCTAGTGACAGAAGGAAAAACATTCCCTGATGGATCCCTATTGCTTGGATCTCCTGCCAAAAAAGTACGCGATTTAACACAAGAAGAAATTCAAAACATCAAACAATCTGCCCAACATTACATTCAGTTGGCAATTGATAATAAAAAAGCAGTAGAAGGAGTTTATAATGAATGACACACGAATTCCATGTGGAATCTCAAATCGACATATTCATGTCAGTAAGGAAGATTTAGCGATTCTCTTTGGGGATGAGTATTGCTTATCTCCCAAAAAAGATTTATCCCAAACGGGACAATTTGCCTGTGAAGAAACTGTAAAATTGGTTTCTGCCAAGGGTCAAATTGAAAATGTTCGAATTTTAGGCCCGGAGCGAAGCTCCACACAAGTTGAAATATCGGTAACAGATAGTTTTAGCCTAGGTATCCGACCTCCTTTTCGAGAATCCGGTGATATTGCTGGAACACCCGGTGTTTTGATTCTAGGGCCCAACGGTTTTAAATTCATTCCCGAAGGGGTCATTATCCCACTTCGGCATATACATATGGATCCAAAAACTGCAGAAAAGCTAGATGTAAAGGACAAACAAATTGTATCGGTTGAAACCGAAGGACCCAGATCGGTACTATTTAACAACGTAATGATTCGGATTCGAGAGGATTTTACTCTTGATTTTCACATCGATACCGACGAAGCAAACGCCGCGGGGTTAAATAATAGTAGTTTTGTTCGTATCCTTCGGTAGCACTTCTACATGATCCGTAAGAACTGTGATTTGATTATCTAACACTTCGATCATGGCATTCTGAACTCGATATTGAACAAGGGAGGATGGTTCCTCCGATGTTCGAAGTGTTACGATACCGTCTGCTAATTCCGCCAACATGGGACTGTGCCCTTTTTTGATGCCAGCAAGACCGTCCATCAATGGTACAATAATAGAATCGGTTTCGTTTGTATATATTGTTCCTTCTGGCAGAATCATACGAAACTTCATTTTTTGAACCGATCCCATACTTCATCGATAGTTCCTACCATATAAAAGTGATCTTCGGGAACGTCATCACATTTGCCATTCACAATCTGAGAAAAGCCTTCTACAGTTTGAGCAATCGAAACATAGCGTCCTTCTTTTCCAGAATACTTTTCAGCAACAAAAAAGGGCTGGGATAAAAACTTCTGAATCTTTCTTGCTCGAAAAACTGTCATTCGATCTTCTTCTGACAATTCACTCATTCCAAGAATGGAAATGATATCTTTTAGCTCTTTGTATCGTTCCAACAAAGCTTTCACAGTTTGAGCTACTTCGTAATGATGATTCCCAACAATTTCAGGCTTACACATTTTAGAAGTAGAATCCAAAGGATCTGCTGCAGGATATATCCCCAACTCAACCAAAGATCGCGATAAGCTTATAGTAGCGTCCAAATGAGTAAAAACAGCGGCAGGTGCTGGATCTGTATAATCATCCGCTGGTACATACACAGCCTGGATTGACGTAATAGAGCCTTTCATGGTTGATTGGATTCTTTCTTCAATCATTCCCACTTCCGAGGCAAGTGTCGATTGATATCCAACTGCAGAGGGCATTCTACCCATTAATGCAGAGAGTTCAGAGCCGGCTTGAATGTACCGAAATATATTATCAATAAATACAAGCACATCTTTCTCTTCTTGATCCCGAAAATACTCTGCGCATGTTAGAGCAGTATAGGGAGTTCGGAGTCGAATACCGGGGGGTTCATTCATTTGACCAAATACTAAAACTGCATTGTCAATGACTCCGCCATCAATCATACTAGTGATAAGCTCATTGCCTTCTCTTGTTCTTTCGCCCACTCCAGCAAACACTGAAATTCCCTTGTGTACTTGAGAAATGTTGTTCATTAGTTCCATTAAGAAAACTGTTTTTCCTACACCAGCTCCCCCAAACAATCCAATTTTTCCTCCTTTGGGGAAAGGAGCCAGTAAATCCAATACCTTAATGCCTGTTTCTAAAATTTCTGTAATGGGTTCTACTTTGTACAATTCGGGAAAAGTGGGAATAATGGATGTCATATTTGTTTGTGGCAAAGGTCCTTTCTCATCAATTGGATGTCCAAATACATTTAAAACTCTCCCTAATAAATCTGGACCAACGTGTATTTGAATAGGATGGCCTGTAGTACGGACATGCAAACTGACAGATAACATATCGGTAGAACCCATAGCAATGCACTTTGCTTCATTCTCAGCCGTAATCTCTTCCACTTCCAAGGGCAATAAAACATTTCCTTCACTATCCACAACTTGGAGTAAATCATAAATTTCTGGCGGAGTATCGTAAAAACGAATGGTAACAACAGATCCTTCGATGGAAACGATATCATCCGATGCTATTCTATTCGTATTTTCCATACACACTCCTTGTTTACTTTAATCATTGTTTAACTCAATAAGCTCGTTCGTTATTTTCTCTTGTCGAATCTTTTGATACTTTTTCTGCATTGATTGAATCATTTCTTCGGCATTATCAGAGGCACTTTTCATGCTAATCATTCGTATTGCTTGCTCTGATGTAGCTGCATCGATAAGGATAGAAAAAATCACAGCATCTATATATTTGTGCACCAGTTTTGAAAAGACTTTTTTGGGAGAAGGTAATAGGTACACCGATTCGTAGTCATAGCGGAGAGAAGAATACATCTGTGAATGATCCACAACCGGCAAAACTTGTTTCACAATAGGTCTTTGTGAAATAAGGTTTCGGAACTCCATATATCCGAAGAAAACGGAATCAAACTCGTGATTTAAGAATCCTCTTACAATATCAGAGGCTAAATTTTGAGAAAAAGAAAGATCGGTTTTTTCTAGGGTTTTTGCAATCATCCCGATTACGGCAAAACCTTCTTTTATTAAAGTGTTTCCTGCTTTTTTCCCAATACTGATAACGACCGATGGGAATGTCCGAACATGATTCCTTGCAATACCTAGTAGTTGTTGGTTCATGCTACCACAAAACCCTCGATCAGAGGTAACAAGAATTAACAACGATTGTTTCATTTTAGTAGGTTGCAATAAAACATTTTGTGTTATTTCTGGAGGAACGATATGAAGAAAACTAAACAGAATTGTCTCTAGTTCATGTAAATAGGCTTTTCTAGTATCCGCTTGTTTTCGGAGTTGGATAATCCTCATTGTTGAAAGCGTTTCCATGGAATGAACAACATGGTGGATGTTCTTTACCGTATGGATTTTCTGCTGGAGTTCAAAGGGATTCATTTTCAGTTTTCATAAAAGATTGGGTAAATCTCTGTATAACTCTTGAAAGAGCTTTTTCTAAGTTGGGAGAAATCTCTTTTTTTGTCTCCAGCAATGAAACAAATCGGGGATATCTTGTTTTCATGTAACGATAGAGATTGTCTTGATAGACTGCTATTCTTTTCGGTGGAATGTTTTTCGTAAAATTGTATTTATAGGCAAACAGTAAAATGACTTGTTTTTCAATATTTAAGGGTTCTAAATCCTTTTGTTTCATAATCTCAACCAATTGCTCGCCTTTTGTTAGTCTAGCTTTTGTTTCATTGTCCAATTCGGTTCCAAATTCTGTAAAAGCCTTTAAGTCGTTATATTGGCTAAGTTCTAATCGCAAACCAGAAGACACTTTCTTCATCGCCTTTGTTTGAGCAGCACTCCCTACGCGTGATACAGAAAGGCCCACATTGATCGCGGGGCGTATCCCTGCGTTAAACATATTTTTCTCAAGATAAATCTGTCCATCCGTAATTGAAATTAAGTTTGTAGGAATGTATTGTGAAATATCTCCACCCAGTGTTTCAACCACCGGTAAGGCTGTGATTGTTCCTCCGCCAATGCTTTTATGAAAGCTCCCTGCTCGTTCAAGAAGCCGGGAATGAAGATAAAAGATATCACTCGGATATGCTTCTCTGGAAGGAGGCCTTCGAAGCAATAAAGAAATTTCTCGATACGCTTCGGCGTGTTTTGATAAGTCATCATAAACCACCAAAACATCTTTTCCCATGGATGCAAAATACTCTGCAACTGCAGCGCCAGCGAAAGGTGCAATGTATCGCAAAGAAGCAGGATCTTCTGCTAAGGATACAATGAAAATAGTGTTTTGTATTGCTTTTTTATTGGTTAAAGTTCGGATGATAGAAGCAACGGTAGAAGATCTTTGAGAAATGGCAACAAAGATACAAATTGTATCCGTCTTTGCTTGGGTTAAAATCGTATCCATTAACAAAGCAGATTTGCCTGTTTGCCGATCCCCAACGATTAACTCTCGCTGCCCTTTTCCAATAGGGATCATGGAATCAATCACTTTAATTCCAGTATGAAGAGGTTCTTGAACAGGTTTTCTTTTCATGACAGAAGGAGCAGCACTCTCAATATTGCGCGTATGGTTTGTAGTAACTTCTCCTTTTCCATCCAGAGGACTGCCTATAGGACTCACAACGCGTCCTAATAAAGAGCGACCTACAGATATTTGCAAAGGTTTTCCGGTTCTATAAATTGGATCCCCCGTATGGACAGGGGAACCCTCTTTCAAAAGAATGAGTTGCACCAGATCGTTTGCAATGAACCCAAAAACAAACGCAAGAGAATCTCGGTTAATTTGGATCATTTCTCCACAAAAACTGTTGCTAATCCCTTTAGCAATCAAAACAGAAGCGCTTATTTTTTGAATCACACCTTGTTCAAAAATAAAGCCTTTGAATTGATAACTTCGAAGAGCTTTTTCAATATCACTTTGAATCGTTTGAAAAAAAGTCGAATTCTGTGATTCCATATTATGCCAATTGCTCAATAATAGAATGAATTTGACCGTTCAAGCTAAAATCCACCTCAATAAACCCAAAATCAATCACCATCCCGCCAGACATAGATTCACTTTTCTCAAATTCAATGATGGGGGTTGTGTGTTTAATGCTTGCAATTTTCTTATGAAGCTCTTCTTTAATTTCCCATGGCATTTCACGGGCCGTATAAATAAGTATGGGAGAGTTTGATTTATAGGCCTCCGAAACTGCTTCACTAAAAGTAATGATTCGGTTTGTTTTATCGACAATTTTGGCTTGATCAATGCCTTGAATAATAGTCATAATAAAAATCTGATCCATTTTTTCGTTAATGACAGACGAGACCACTCCATTACAAATGACTTGTGCCATTTTCAGGGCTTGGTTTTTTAACAACTTATTGGACGTTTCCAACGATGCATTGATTTCATCCTCGGCTGCGATAATCATATTTTTCGCCTGCCCATGTGCATTTTCTTTTGCCTTGCTGATAATTTCTTCGGATAAATCATTCGCACCAGAGATAATAGTTTGTGCTTGTTCTTCTGCTTCCGCAATAGAACGCTGGCAACTTTCTCGTACATGGCTTTCTTGCTGACGAATTTCTTCTTTTCTCTCTTCTGCTAACTTTATGGATTCTTCACGTTGATCAATAATATGTTTTACGGGTTTATAAAACCATTTTTTAAAAACAAATCCAACAATCGCAAAATTTATGATTACACCTAAAAAGGTAGTCAATTCAACATGTAGCATAGTATATATCTCTATGGTAGAACGGTTACATAGCTAAGGAAAGGGTTGGCAAATAATATAATCAAAGAAACAGCAAGAGCATAAATTGCCAATGACTCTATTAGGGCTAAGGACAAAATAAGCGAGCTATTAATGCCCCCTTGGGCTTCTGGCTGTCTAGCCATAGCTTCAAATGCGGAAGCGGCTGCTCGTCCTTGTGCAGAGGCTGCACCCATAACGGCCAAAGCAATAGTTAAGCCTGCTGCTACTATTGAAATTGTGTAAAAGGCAAGTACATTGTCCATAACGACCTCCTAGGTGTGAACACCCATGGTTTCTTTGATGTAAATGAGTACCAGTAAAGAAAAAACATATGCTTGAACAATGCCAGTAAACATTCCTAAAAAGATGAGAAGCACCGGCACAACAAAACTAATCAAATAAAAGACAATTTCGTATACAACATGCTCTCCAAATAAATTTCCAAAAAGACGTACAGATAAAGAAATGGGTTTTACAATTTCTTCAACAATTTTGATGGGAAGCATAAAAACATACGGTTCAATGAAATGATGAAGCCATTTTTTGAAACCAATACCACGAATGGAAACAGTGTGGACATATAGAATACCTACGGTTGCCAATGCCAACGTGCAACTTAAATCGATATTGGGAGACACAATCCAGTGCAACCCCAAACCACCTAATGGAGAGAACAAGCCAAGAAGATTGGAAAATAGAATATACCCAAAAAGAGCTCCAATAAAGGGAGCAAATTGATCCCCTTTATCCCCTAGCATAGATCTCATAAACGTTCGTAAGGAAAGATATATGATTTCTCCAACAATAGCCAAGGATTTGGGTTTTCCTTTCTGAACAGCTACTCCAATGCTTACAAAAACAGCAAGAAACAAAACACCGGCAACAAAAGAAGCAACAAGTGTGGAAGAAAAACAAAGGACAAAATCTCCTATTTCGATCTGAAACAGTGGACGGATGGAATGTTGTATGATCTCTTGAAGAGATTCTTTCATTGCTTTGCATCCTTTTGTTTTGTGTGGATTTTGAGTCGTATCAACAACACAGCTACTGTTATGATAGAGCTACCAAAAGAAATAGTCCAATAAATAATATGTAGCAATCCTGGTAAAAATAACAACAATGCACTGATGAGAGGGAAAAAAACCTGCAATAAGGGATTTATCTTTTTTTGTTGCAGACTCCGCTGAATAGCCCCAAAATAAAGCTTACTAGCGAACAATGTAACAAAAAACCCATACAAAACTGATAAAATTATTAAAATCCAATGTATTTTGTTTGCCATAAATGTAATCCTAACAAAAATCTATTGTATCCTAACAGTTGATTTGTCAAATGCAAAAAATGAAAAATAAGTCTGCCAAATTATTATACTTTATATCGCTCGCTCCTTTCATATACTAGTAGAAGTAGCTGATTTTACAAGGAGTGAATATGATGCGTAGTACATTGGGTGTTATTGGTTTGCAATGGGGAGATGAAGGAAAAGGGAAAATTGTACATCGACTATCCCGAGATTTTTCTTATGTTGTCCGTTTTAATGGAGGCAATAATGCCGGGCACACCATTGTGCAAAACGGACAGTCCTTTGTTTTTCACATCCTTCCCTCGGGTATTTTACATCCTTCTGTTATTGGAATCATCGGAGATGGTACTGTAATAGATCCAAGCATTCTCTGGAACGAAATTCAAGAAGCAAATCGGCTAACAGACTCTGTACAAAATCGTCTTTTTATCAGCGAGAATGCCCATGTTATATTCCCTTGGCATATCGAAATGGATATCATTTTAGAGAAACAGCGATCTTGCAAAATTGGTACCACAAAGCGCGGTATTGGCCCGGTTTATGGAGATAAGATTTATAGAACCGGGATACGAATGAGATCCATGTTACAACCTGTAACTTTTTTGAAAGAATTGAAAGAAGCCATTTCGGAAAAAGAGGCTTTTCTCAATCAGATCAGCCAGGAACCAGTTCATTTTGATGCAAAAAAAATCATCGATGACTATATGTTCTATGCGGAAAAACTCCATCCCATGATTAAAGACACCGGCTCCGTTCTTCGAGAAGCTCTACGAAAAGAGAAAAGTATTCTTCTTGAAGGAGCTCAAGGCACCTTGCTTGATATAAACTATGGATCGTACCCCTATGTAACCTCTTCTCCTACCACCATTGGTGGAGCTACCACTGGAGCAGGGATCCCTCCTTCGAGCATTCATGATGTTCTAGGTATCGTTAAGGCGTACGTAACGAGAGTCGGAGAAGGACCTTTCCCCACAGAACAAAAAAATGAATTGGGTGAAAAACTTGCACAGGAAGGTCATGAATTTGGAGCCACAACGGGACGTCCTCGGCGTTGCGGTTGGTTGGATCTTCCTGCATTACAATATGCGATCGATATCAATGGCATTACTTCTCTAGCACTAATGAAACTAGATGTCCTTGATTCGTTTTCAGAAATCGCAATTTGCACAGAGTACAAAAATGGTTTTTCTCCTGCATTTACAGAAACCGAATTAATCTATCAAACATTCCCGGGTTGGAACCAACCCACTAGGCATTGCAAGACATGGTCTGAACTACCTCCCAAGGCACAAAACTACATTCAATTCATAGAAGATGCTATTCATTGCCCCATCAATATTATCTCTGTCGGTCCTGGAGAAAAGGAGACAATTCTAAAATGATTGCTCGATATTCATTGCCAAAAATGACTCATATATGGTCCGATGAGAATAAAACCCATCAAATGCTCCAGGTCGAACTTGCTATATGTAAAGCTTGGAATCATGAAGGGAAGATTACCAATAAAGACCTTTCCACCATCCTCGAAAAAGCGAAATTTCAGTTGGATCGCATCCAAGAAATTGAAGCCACGACTCATCATGATGTCATTGCTTTTGTAACCAACGTCGCAGAAAACATTGGACCAGAAGGTCGGTTTGTTCATATGGGAGCTACTTCTTCCGATATTTTGGACACCGGTTTAGCTCTTCAATTGAGAGAATCTGTGGACTGTTTATTAGACGACTTACAAAATTTTGCAAGCATTTGCAAGAAAAAAGCAATGGAAACCAAAGACATTCTTACGATTGGAAGAACTCACGGTATACATGCAGAACCGACCTCGTTTGGTTTAAAATTTGCACTATGGTACGCCATCACGTTGCAGAATATTCATCGTTTGCAAAAAGTCCGAACAGAAGTCGTACAAGCAAAACTATCCGGAGCGGTTGGGAATTTTATCAACACAAATCCCACTATCGAAGAATTTGTACTAAAAGAACTAGACTTGGTAGCAGCGCCTGTTGCTACACAGATTGTTCAAAGAGATATCCATGCGCATTATGTGTCTACATTGGCTTTAATTGGGAGTTGCTTCGAGCAGTTCGCAACAGAAATACGACACCTACAAAGAAGCGAGGTGGCTGAAGTGCAAGAACCTTTTGGCAAAGGCCAAAAGGGGTCTTCCGCTATGCCTCATAAGAAAAATCCCATCCTTTCAGAACGAGTCTGTGGAATAGCTCGTTTGCTTCGAGGGTATGCCATTACAGCTTTTGAGAATATCGCTCTATGGCATGAACGAGACATCTCTCATTCGTCTGCCGAAAGAGTAATACTACCTGACAGCAGCATTGCTTTGGATTATGCCATCCACAAATTTTCATATGTCGTGGATGGACTGATCCTACACAGGGATCAAATTGAAAAAAATCTTTGGCTCACTCACGGGGTATATGCATCTCAAAAAGTACTCACTCTTTTAATCGAAAAAGGATTTTCAAGAGAGGATGCTTATGCACTGGTTCAAAAATTGTCATTCCAAGCTTTTCAGGACAAAGTGTCTTTCAAAGACATCTTACAAAAATCTTCGGATATCCAACCCTATATAACTTCTAGCGAAATTGATTCCATGTTTTCTTCTCATCAATATCTTAAAAATGTTAATTACATATACGAAAGGACTGGCATCGATGTTTAAAGTAACGATTAATGTAGATCCCAAGAAAGATATTTTAGACCCCCAAGGAAAAACAGTACAACATGCACTTCTCAACCTTGGCTTTCTGCATACAGAACAAGTTCGTATTGGCAAACATATTGTGATTCAATTGCAGGTTGACTCCAAAGAAGAAGCCCATGCTATGGGAGTAAAAATGTGTCAAGATCTATTGGCAAACCCCTTAACCGAAGAATACTCGGTGGAAGTAGAACCATGTTAAAAGTTGGGGTTGTCATTTTCCCCGGATCCAATTGTGATCTTGATGCTATTCGCGCCGTTGAAACAGTAATGAATGTAAAAGCTGTTCCCTTGTGGCATCAAGACAATACAATTGACACAGATGCCGTCATATTGCCTGGTGGGTTTTCCTACGGCGACTATCTCAGACCTGGCGCTATCGCTTCTCATTCTCCCATCATGCAAGCAGTCAAAATATATGCATCGAATGGAGGTCCTGTTATCGGTATTTGCAATGGTTTTCAAATTTTAACCGAATCGGGTCTTTTGCCAGGCACATTGTTGCGAAATACAACCACTCGCTTTATATCCCGAGACGTATCGTTGCTAGTTACATCCAACCAAACACCTTTTACAAAAGGGTTTGCTGTGGGTCAAAAAGTCACATTTCCAATTGCGCATAAAGATGGCAATTACCAAGCCGATCCTTCAACATTGCAGACTCTTCAAGAGAACAATCAAATCGTTTTTCAATATGTAGAAAACCCCAATGGATCTCTGCATGATATTGCCGGTATATCGAATAAAGAGCGTAATGTAGTAGGTCTTATGCCTCATCCTGAAAGAGCTTTATCCGATTGGACAAGAACGTCTGACGGTGTGCCTCTTTTTCAATCCTTGCTCTCACACTTGGAGGCACATGTATGAATTCTCAATTGCTAAAAGAACTAAATCTAGACCCTCATGATTATCAAGAAATTGTACGACGGTTGAAAAAGGAACCCAAAATTGTCGAACTTGGTCTATTCTCGGCCATGTGGAGCGAACATTGCAGTTATCGAAGCAGTAAAAAATACTTATCCCAACTGTATACAAAGGGAGATCAAGTTATAGAAGGTCCAGGGGAAAATGCAGGGGTTGTTAAATTAACCGATTCACAATACCTTACATTCAAAGTGGAAAGCCACAATCACCCTTCTGCGGTTGAGCCTTTCCAAGGTGCCGCTACCGGTGTGGGTGGTATTATTCGCGATATCTTCACCATGGGTGCTAGACCCATAGCGGGGATGGACTCTCTTCATTTCGATTATCCCAATTCTGCCCGTTCTCGTTTTCTCCTCAATGGAGTCGTGGAAGGTATTTCTTTCTATGGCAATTGCGTTGGTGTTCCCACTATTGGTGGAGAAACCCATTTTGCATCTTGTTATGATGAAAATCCTCTTGTGAATGCCATGGTTGTTGGAATCCTAGACAAGGCCAATCTTCGGAGAAGTATTGCAAAAACTCCTGGAGCAAAAGTTATCTACCTTGGGGCCAAAACAGGTAGAGATGGTCTCCATGGAGCATCCTTTGCCTCTGGCGTTTTAGACGAAGATCGAAAACAAAGAAAGGGAAGCGTTCAAGTCGGAGATCCTTTCTTGGAAAAACTTCTTATTGAAGCCACCCTTGAAATTATACAAGAAGACCTTGTAGAAGCTATACAAGATATGGGAGCTGCAGGAATAACAAGCTCTTCAGTTGAAATGGCAGGAAAAGGAGAGTTGGGTATTCGCATTGATCTAGATAAAGTTCCTCGTAGAGAACCTGGCATCACCCCTATCGAAATTATGCTTTCAGAATCACAAGAAAGAATGCTGTTGATTGCAAAACAAGGAAAAGAAAGCCAAATCAAAGAAATCCTCGGTAAATGGGAACTCGATTACGCTGAAATAGGAATTATTACCGAAACTGGATGTATTGAAATTTTCACGGGAGAAACTTGTCACTGCAATGTTCCCATTCAATTATTACTGGACCCCCCTGAAAATACAACAAAACCTATTCGAAACCCCCGCATCAAAACCCTTGTATCCAATGTTCCCAATTGTGTTCCAGTAGAACAAACTGAGGCCGTATTGTTGCAACAAATCAAGAATCCTAATTTCGGTTCAAAACACTGGATTCATGACCAGTACGATTCTACCTTGTTTGCTGGTACCGTAGAAAAACCTGGATTGGGTCCCAGTTGCATCCATATCCATGGAACAGACCAATACGTTGGTATGGCTCTCTTAAGTCGAGGAGAATTGTGTTCTATTGATCCGTACGAAGGAGCAAAAACAGTATGTGCCATTGCAGCAAGACGCATCACATCTCTAGGGCTTACTCCTACGGCCATTACAAATTGCCTCAATTTTGGAGATCCAACACAAGAACATACCATGTGGGAATTTTCAGAAAGCATTAAAGGCATGAACGATGCATTATCTGTGTTAAAAGCTCCGGTTGTATCTGGCAACGTAAGCTTTTATAACGAAGGTGAGAAACAACGAATATATCCAACCCCTGTGATAGGAATGATTGGGACAGGTTCTCTCCCCAATAAACCCACCCTCTATTTTCCTCAAAGTGGTCTCATTTGCGCGGTCGTTGGAAAAACAAAGAAAGAGTATATCCAAACCGATTCTATTCCTCGCATTGACATCTTGTTAGAAAAAAAGACACAAGATATCATCCGGCAATTCATTCTTGAATCCACTATTTCAAGTTGTATCAGCATAGACCGTGGAGGCTTGTGGTATGCCCTTGTAAAATCCATGCTCCCTAAGCATATCGGGCTTCATATCTATAAGATTTTTCAAGAATTCACTCCTGGCTCTTATCTTTTGAGTGAATCCAACAGTCGGTATCTCATTGCATTTCCTTCCGATCATTTAGATCGTATCCAAAACCATCTCCATGGAATTGCCCCTTTGGATATCATTGGGAAAACCATAGAAAACCGATTCATCATTGAGGGAGTCATGGACCTTGCTATTTCCACTATTAAAGAATGGCATCATCAATCATTAACACAATATTTTGAATGAGGTAGGTATGGCACAAAAAAACGTCGCTGTTTTTATTTCTGGAAAAGGTAGCAATCTAGAAGCAATTCTGAAAAAAAGAGAATTGAGCTATTTGGACTGCAACATTCCATTCGTTGTTTCAAGCCGAAAGGATGCAAAAGGTCTTCAAATCGCCAAGGATCACCATATTCAAACCTATGTTGTGAACCATCGATGTTTTTCTTCTCGCCATTTGTATGAAGAAAAACTGTTAGAACTTACCAAGAAACACTCCATTGACATCATTGTTTTAGCCGGTTTTATGAAAATTCTGTCATCTCATTTTATGCATCATTTTACCGGTCCCATCCTCAATATTCATCCTGCGCTTCTCCCTGCTTTCCCGGGGTTAAACGCTCAAAAAAGAGCCCTGGAATATGGTGTGAAGTTTGCTGGTTGTACTGTTCATTTAGTAACAGACAATGTGGATGCGGGTCCCATTTTTGCCCAAGAGATCATTCCTGTTTTCAACGATGATTCTGAAGAATCCCTGTCTCTACGAATTCTTGAACGAGAACATATTTTGCTACCGGAAGTGCTCAAAATTGTCATTGATGGCAATTATGAGATTATGGGAAGGAGAGTTTTAATCTACGATGATAACAATTAAAAATGCACTCATTTCTGTATCTGATAAAAAGGATCTCAAAGCTCTTGTTGAACTCCTTTCCCATGCTGAGGTTCATCTGTATGCTACCGAAAGTACTCACGCTGCGATCACGAAAATGGGTTTTCTCTGTGAGAAGGTAGAAAACTACACTGCATTCCCCCCCATTTTACATGGTCGAGTAAAAACCCTTCATCCCAAAATATTTGGAGGCATCTTGGGGAGAACCCGAATTCCTTCAGAAGTCGAAGAAAACAAGCAACATCAAATCCTAAAATTCGATTTAGTTTGTGTTAATCTGTATCCTTTTTCTGACAATGTATCCCCGGAAACTCCTCTTGAAGAAAAATTAGATCTTATTGATATTGGAGGCGTCTCTCTTCTACGAGCATCGGGCAAGAATTATATCGAATGTATCACTTTGTCGGATCCTTCTCAGTACCCCCTTTTTATCGCTGAATTTACACAATACGAAGGGTGCGTTTCGGAAGAATTCTCTCAGAAATGTATGGTTCAATCTTTCTTGCATACCAGTATGTACGATGCCCATATTGCCCAAACTTTTTCTGAAAACCCAATTCAACCTTACTTTTTACAAAAAAGCCTTGCTCTACGCTACGGTGAAAATCCTCATCAAAAGGCTGGTTTTTTTCACCCTCTTTCCAACGCATTTACTGCACCTTCTCTTCCTCTTGGATGCCACAAACTGCACGGAAAAGATCTATCCTACAACAATCTTTTAGATGTTTCACAAGGTTTGGATTTAATGAATGAATATGGGACAGAGCTTCCCGCTTGTATTATTTTAAAACACACAAACCCATGCGGAGCAGCTGCCTCAAAAGATATACTGGATGCCTATAAAAAAGCCTATCAATGCGATCCTGTATCTGCTTTTGGTGGGGTATTCATCTTCAATCAAGAAGTGAACCTTGCGATTGCAGAACATATCCATTCTGTTTTTGTCGATGTAGTATGTGCCCCCTCTTACGCAACAGATGCGTTACAAATCCTTACAAAAAAGAAAAATATCCGTCTCTTGGAGCATACAGCCTATGATTCTCTTCCAATGCACTTGAAAGATGCAGGAAATGGGTTTTTAGTGCAAGACAAAGACCAAGAGGTTGTAAAAGATATGGAAGTCGTTTGTGGCAACCCCCTTTCGGCTGAAGAAAAAGAAGACATTCTGTTTGGGATGAAAACACTAAAATATGTAAAATCAAATGCCATTTTAATATGCGACCATCGTCATGTTTTGGGGATTGGTGGGGGTCAGCCGAACCGTGTAGATAGTTGTCGTATTGCTTTGTCTCATGCAAAAGAAAGATTCCCCCAGGAAGTATCGGGTAGTATTTTATGTTCCGATGCCTATTTCCCTTTCCCGGATTCTATACAAGAAGCCTCCGAATACGGCATTCGCATTGTGGTTGAACCGGGGGGTTCTATAAACGACTCAAAAGTGATAGAAGAAGCGAACCGTAAAGGAATTACTCTCGTTTTTACAGGTCAAAGACACTTTCTCCATTAGCTGTCTTTCCCCAAAAAAGGAGCTACAAATGAAATACAATGTTTTAGTTTTGGGTAGTGGTGGTCGAGAACATGCTCTCTGTTGGAAACTTGCACAAAGTACATTGATGGGTGAGTTACATTGCATTCCTGGCAATGCAGGTATTCAAGGAATAGCTCACATTCATTCTCAGCCTGATATTTTAGATTTTCCCTCCTTGGAAGCTTTCTGCGTACAAAACTCTATTCATTTGATTGTTGTTGGGAAAGAACTTCCCCTTGTACATGGAATTAAAGATTTTTTTGCGGATACAAAGATCCTTGTTTTTGGACCTTCTAAACATGCAGCGATGCTTGAAGGCAGCAAAATATATACCAAAAACTTATTGGCGAAGTACAATATCCCCACTGCTTCCTATCATACTTTTTTTAATACGGATGATGCACTCTATCACCTCGAATCCATAACAAAATACCCCCTCGTTATTAAAGCAGATGGATTGGCGCAAGGAAAAGGAGTCGATATTGTCAACAACAAAGAAGAAGCCGTGGCGTCTATTCTCGATATGATGGAACATAAAAAGTTTCAACAAGCAGGAGAAAAAATCATTGTGGAAGACTTTTTAGAAGGAAAAGAACTTTCCTATCAAGTAATCGTTAACCATGATCAATATTTTGAATGCATACCCACGCAAGATTATAAAAAAGCATACGATCACAACCAAGGCCCGAATACCGGTGGTATGGGTAATATTGCCCCCGCGGAGTGGGTAACAGAAGAGATTCAATACAACATTCATCGACAAGTCGTTGAACCCTTCATGAAAGCCTTGCAAACAGAAAACAACCCCTATTCAGGGATTCTATTCATTGGTCTCATGGTGAATACAAACAATCAACCGACAGTATTAGAAATGAATGTCCGATTTGGGGATCCCGAATCACAGGTCTTATTGCCTCTTCTAGAAAGCGATCTTCTTGCCTTAATGATCGATATTGCACAAAATAAAAAGCTCCCTGAATCGTACCGACTAGATTGGAAGAAGAATGTGTCTGCAACTTGTGTAGTTCTCACATCAAAAGGCTATCCAGACCAATACCAAACAGGGTACCCCATTGACGGGTTAGACACGCTAGCAAAAATGGATGATTGTGTTTGCTTTCATGCGGGGACAAAAAAGATTGAGAAAGAGATCCTCACAACAGGGGGAAGAGTTCTCAACATAGTAGCTCTTGGAAAAAATCTTCAAGAGTCGACAAAGAAAGCATATGAATTGATCGATCTCGTTTCATTTGAGGGAAAAACGTATCGAAACGATATTGGGGAATAACTCGTAATGAATGCAACCCCGTAAATCGTATGGGCTACTTCTTTATTTTCGTCATGGCATTTCTTTTTACTTGCACATATAAGGCAGCTTCAATGCGCATTTTTTGGATTTCACATCCAATATCCCATGGGGTCAGCAATTGACCCGTCATTCTAAGATTGTTGGCAGAGCACCCTCCTCCACAAATATATCGTGCCCAGCATTTTACACATGGAGCTTTGGAGGCTAAATAAGTACATTTTTTGCACGTTTCAACAATGCTTGTATTCGTGATACCGTCAAACACTGTTCCTATTTTAAAATCTGCATTTGCATCGAATTGATGGCATGGATACAAATCTCCCTCTGGTGATACAGACAAATACTCTACACCAGCTCCACAACTAGTCATTAATTTTTCTTTACAGGCACCATGTGTCAAATTTACTTCAAAGTGATAGAAAGAAAAATCTGGATCCTTCGATAGAGTATCTAGTACCCACGTAGAAAGTTTTTGGTATTCGTCTTTTAAAACGGGAAGATCAGTGGTACAAAAACCTATATCTTTTTGTTCGGATACAACGGGTTCAAACGATATTTTTTGGATCCCTTGCGCATAAAGGTGTTGAACGTCTTGCAAGAAATGGATGTTCTTTTTAGTGTAAGTTCCTCGAACATAATACCCTTCTTTCCATGTCTGAGAAATGGGCAAAATAGCTCCCATAACTTCCTCATATGTGGGTTTTCCCTGAGAAGATATACGAAATCGGTTGTGATTTTCGGGTGTACCGTCTTGACTGAGTATCAGACTAATATCATGACGATACAGATAATCTGTCATTTCAGGAGTCAGAAGAGAGGCGTTGGTAGTAAGAGAAAATCGGAATCGTTTGCCAGTTTCAAGTTCAATCTTCTTTGACAAAGCAATGGCATACTGTATAGATTCCCAAGCCAACAAGGGTTCTCCACCGAAAAAGTCACACTCTAACACACGGCGATTACCGCTTTGCTGCACTAGAAACTCAAAGGCTTTTTGAACAACTTGAGGTTCCATTACTTGTTCAGAAAAATTCGATTTTCCTTTTTCAAAACAATAGGGACATCGAAAATTACAATTCCTTGTCATTATCAAACAAAGAGATTTGTATATTCGATTGTCCTCAAAGTGTACAGGTTTTTCCTGGAAATACCCATGGTCATATAATTCTTGAATATCCTGTATGGTTTCTAATGAAGGATGCTCTTCTTTAATGTCCAGAATATCTTGTACGGAACATGAAAATACAGAATTGGAAGTAGAGTCAAAAAGGTACCCTTCCTGATTCCATATAAAACAATGAAGAGTACCTAGCTGAATGAGTTCTTTTACCAAATCCATCGTGGGCTTGGTTTTTTTCTTTTTTCGCAATATTGATTGCCAATTGTACAAGACGTTTTACATGCAGATTTACAAGGTGTTTGACATTCTCTGCAATTTGTCTTTCCATGATTCGAATCTAGTAAAGTGCCCTGAATTTCAAGTTTTAATTTTTTCATCGTTACCTCCAAAGCTACTGTATTATAACATACTTCACGATATTTGCTTGAGAAAATGCTTCGATCAACGCCATTTTATCGTTCGAGGCAATTTCTATTTTCACCTTTACGACTTCTCCATAATCGACTTGTAAAAAATGAGATTCATACTTCTTACAAATCCTTTCAAATCTATCAAAAACAGTGTATTGAACTGCAATATCAAGAACTTCTTTTGGAATATATTCTTCTATCTTCGCATCAAGAAGACTTTTTTTGGCTACATCCAAGTAGGCAGAATATAAGCCTTTCTTTCCCAATTTGATACCCCCAAAATATCGAACAACCACAATGGCTCCATTGGCTATGCAATGACTTTGCAACAGAGATAGTAAGGGGATTCCAGCGGTACCATACGGTTCACCATCGTCTGTCATTTTCTCAAGGGTATGATTGGAAAGGTCTTGGATTCGAAAAGCATAACAATAATGTGTTGCATTCTTGTAGTTCTTTTTTAGAGTCAATAAAGAAGAGAAAAAATCTTCGTCGGAAAGAATACGAAAAGTAAATGCATAAAACAAAGACTTTTTAATCTGTAATACAAATTCTCCATCTTGTATGAGTAGATTTCTTTTCATCGGAATAAAGGCATTGGGTTTGAAATTTTCAAACCCAATGCCTTCTTTAACTATAGAATAGTAGTTTTACTGTTTTAATTTTGGATCTAGGGCATCACGCAATCCATCCCCTAGGAAGTTGAAGGACAGAATGATGAGAAATATCATTAATCCAGGCCAAATAACAAGATGAGGCGCATTCCACATGAAATTTTGTGCATTGGACAACATATTGCCCCAGGTTGGTTCTGCTGGATTCACACCCAAACCCAGGAACGAGAGAGTGGATTCCGCAAGAATAGCTCCACCCACTTTAAGAGTAATTTGGACAATAAGAATAGCAAATGTATTGGGGAAAATATGCCGCATAATGATGCGGGTATCAGAACACCCAATCGCTTTTGCAGCTTCCACAAATTCATATTGTTTAATTTGAAGAACAAGTCCTCGGATCATACGTGCGGTTGGAGCCCATCCAAATAGAATGAGAAGTCCGATGATGATAAACTTATTCGCGCCAAAGTAAGAAGAAAGAGTGACTAGTATTGGGAGAGTGGGTATGGAAAAAAATATTTCGACCAATCTCATAAGGAAAGAATCTACCCATCCACCAAAATACCCAGAAATGGAACCTACTATTCCGCCAAAAAAGCCTGAGGGAATAGCCACAAAAAAACCAATAAGCAAGGAGGTTCGACCTCCGTATAAAAGACGAGTCCAAACATCTCTTCCCACATCGTCTGTTCCTAAAAAATGCCCGGGCGTAAACGGAGGTAAGAATCGAATATTAATATCCGCAAAAGAGGGATTTTGGCCACCAGACATCCATGAGGCAAACACAGCTCCTATAAGAAGAATTAAAATAATACAAGCCCCCATGAATGCCATTTTGTGTTTTCGGAATCGGATCCATACCATTTGAGAATAAGAATACTGCTTTGTATTCCCTTGTATTTCATCTTGATCAAATCTTGACCCTAGAACAGGCTCTCCAGCCTCCACATTGGGTATTAATATTTCTTCTTCATCCAAGGATGGATTTTTATGTTTATTGTCTTGGTTGTTCATTTAAATTGCTCCTTCTATTGGTTTCTCTTACCGATATGTAATTCTTGGATCAAGGAAAGCATACGAAATATCTGCAATTAGTGTAAATGTGACAGTAAGGAACGATAAAAACATTAAATCCATCATGGCAAGATTGTAGTCTTTTTGCATAACGGCATCAAACACCATTTTACC
>JAQVSG010000080.1 GCA_028700655.1 Caldisericia bacterium | reverse complement strand
AAAATGTGGAGAAGTACTTTCTGCTCATAGAGATTTTTGTTTACAATGTGGAGAAAAAAACAAGTTCATAAGAAGTAAAAAAACTGATTAGGAAAAGTAGGTTGTCTTAGACTATTAACAAACATTTGACATAATGCTTTGTTTTCAATATATTTAAACAATGAATTAGAGTGGGGATGATCTGTCTATGAGAACAAATGCCACGATTTGATAAAGGCATTGAATCGTATGCCAATAGTATACGGGCTAAGTATGGACAAACAAGGTTGATCCACAGATTACAAGCAGGAGCCATGATGAAACAAGAAGATCTAAAGCAGTTGTTAACTCAACTCATTAAACAGTGGGAATCTGAAGTCGTTGAGTTTAAAGCAGGTGGAAATGAGTTTAACACTCATGATATAGGAAAATACTTCTCTGCTCTCTCGAATGAAGCAAATTTGAGAAACTTAGACTGTGCATGGCTTGTTTTTGGTATCCGCAATGCTACAAAAGGTATCATAGGAACTAATTATCGACTAAACCATGACAGACTTCAAAGCTTAAAACTACAAATAACTGATGATACAGAGCCAGCTATTACCTTCCGCAATATTTTTGAGGTTTTTATTGAAAATAAACGTGTAGTTATGTTTGAAGTTCCTCCAGCGCCACTGGGGTTGCCTATTTCCTGGAAAGGTCATTTTTATGCTCGAGCTGGGGAAAGCTTGACTGCATTAGGATTAGACAAACAGGATGAAATTCGAAGACAAACCCTTAGTATGGATTGGACAGCAAAAGTGGTCCCTAATGCAAAGATCAAAGATTTGGATATCGAAGCTTTAGAAAATGCAAAAAAAGCTTTTCAACAAAAACATTCCAATCAATTCTCACATGAAACCGTACAGTCATGGAGTGATGAATTATTTTTAGATAGAGCAAGACTAAGCTTCAACTCTCAAATTACTCGAACCACTTTATTATTACTGGGAAAACCTGAGTCAGCACATTTTCTCATCCCAAATCCAGCACAAATTACATGGAAATTGGAAGGACCCGAAAGAGCTTATGAGCATTTTACAATACCCTTTTTAACCACTTCTTCTCAAATTTTCAAGCGGATTCGAAATTACCAAGTCAATTTTCTACTTGGTGATTCTTTGGTTTCTATACAGGTCCCAAAATATGATCGAAAAATTACCATGGAAGCATTGCATAATTGCATTGCCCATCAGGATTATACCCGAAATAGCAGGATTATCGTTACTGAATATCCCGATAGATTGCTCTTTGAAAATGAAGGCTCTTTTGTAGACGGAAGCCCTGAGGAATATGCGATGGGTTCAAAAACTCCCCGTCGTTATCGGAATCCCTTTCTTACTCAGGCTATGGTTGAGCTAAATATGATCGATACCATGGGCTATGGAATACACAGCATGAATGTAGGCCAGGCTCGAAGGTATTTTCTTTTACCTGACTATGATTTGTCTGAGCTTAATGCAGTAAAATTAACACTTTATGGGGCTTTTCTCGATCCAGTATTTAGCAATTTGCTATATAAAAACAAGGACCTTCCCTTGGAAAAAATTATTCAACTTGACAAGGAATCAAAAGAAAAAACAAGAAAACAAATCCAAGAAACTAGGGAAGAAGGTCAAAAAACTAAGGTGGAAACTACAGTGAAAACTAAGGTGGAAACTACAGTGAAAACTAAGGTGAAAATGCTTGAGCTTATAACTCAGAAACCAGATATAACTAGAGAAGAACTAGCCAAAAACCTTGATTTAACGATAAGTGGAATCGACTGGAACATCCGTCAACTAAAAAAATTAGGAAAAATAAAACGGATTGGTTCGGATAAGGATGGTCATTGGGAGGTGATAGATCAGTGAAACTCAAATTCAAACACAAGGTCTTTCAATCCGATGCAGCTCAATTTCATTATGGCTCCCTATAAAGAAAATGTGATTCTTTTTTACCTCCTTGCATCTGCGGAGGTAAATTTACATTTGATGCATCACCTCGATGTCCACAATGTGGGTCAACAGACTTTCGGAAAATCAGTGGGATGTATACTCTCTACGACTAGAATAGAATCCTATGCCTTTGTCAAACAAGTGTCCTCTACTGGGATAGCTCTATTGAGTTTTAGAAAACACATTTCTGCAAACAATGAGTTTGTTTAAAGAATAAATAATGATTCTCCTGGGACCTGTAAAGTATTGAGATTAACACAGAAGATACAAACAGTTACTGTTTAAAGTCTGTGTTGCAAAGTGAAGATATCTTCTAACTATGTAAGGAGTTGCTATGAATGATCAAATCAAAATAAAGGTACAGGACCTGATAGGCAGTCCGCTCTGCATCTCCACTGAGGATGGACAGAAAATATTCAGCAAGGTCGAGTATTTCATGAAAGATGGAAAACAGGTTACTGTTTCATTTGAAAATGTAACCATGCTGATATCGCTCTTTCTGAATGTCGTAATTGGACAGCTTTACGGTTCTTTGAGCGAGGATGTAATTCAAGATCAGTTGAGAGTTGAGGGCCTTTCCTCTAATGACATGGAGCTTCTCAAGTGTGTTGTGGAAAATGCCAAGAAGTATTATTCCAATAAGAAATCTTATGATGATGCGTGGTTGGAGGAAGATAACAATGAAGAATAAAGTAGGAAAAAAACTACCTTATATGAACTGTAAACATTGACTTAATGCTTTGTTTTCAATATATTTACAGGATGAATTTCAGTAGAGATAGTGCATTTACGGCATTATTCAATTAGCTCTGTTGAGTTTTAGAAAACACAAAAGCTATGTTAGGAGTAAAGAGTGTGGCAGAAATTGATGATCAATTGGTATCAGAAGATGAAAACAATGAGCCGACTCGTAATAAAACAACCGTCTTCCTTCTCTATACCACACCAGACGGCCAAGTGAAGGTGGAATGCATTCTGCATGATGAGACGATCTGGCTGACCCAGGATCGCATCACTGAGCTTTTCGGTGTTCAGCGTCCAGCAATCACCAAGCACCTGAAAAACATCTTCGAATCCGGTGAACTGAAGGAGAAAGTGGTTAGTTCCGTTTTGGAACATACCACTCAACATGGAGCTATTGAGGGTAAAACGCAGACCCGCTCAGTCAGATTTCGACAAGATGATTAAACAACTGGCCTCCACGCCAGATGAAAACGGGGGTGATTCATGATCACCTTCCACACTTACGAAAACGAATACAAAAAAATTTTGGAGAGCGAGTTACAAGTGATGCAGAAATTATCCCCCCGTTTCGAGGCGCAAACTGATGAGACAATCGTGCCCCGCTTCGGGGCACATATGATTCCTACAAGCCTATCCCAAAGATATCTTCCGTTTCAGTGAGAATTTCATGGAAGTTTGCTTTGAATATGACAGCGATTATATACCCCTCGGACAAGATAACAGACAAGTCACCGGACAAGTCGAAGCTCTTATCAGTGTTTACATAATGCATACCTTAAGAGCAAGGAAGGATATCCAATGAAAGCATCTCTTATCGCTCCATGCGGTATGAATTGCGGGATTTGTATCGGGTTTCTCCGAGACAAAAACAAATGCCTTGGTTGTAGAGAAATGTGTGAAATCAAACCCAATCAATGTAGAAAATGTACCATCGTGCATTGTACCATTCTGAAAGAAAAGAAAATGCTCTTTTGTTCAGATCAATGCGAAAAATTCCCTTGCACAAGATTAAAAAATTTAGACAAAAGATACCGAACCAAATATGGAATGAGCATGCTTGAAAATCTGGAAAATATCAAAAAGTTAGGAATAATAGAATTTGTGGAATCGGAACAAAAAAGGTGGAAATGTGTAAAATGTGGAGTAGTATTGTCTGCACATAGAGATTTTTGTCTACAATGTGGAGAAAAAAAACATGATAACAGCAACAAAACTTAGCTATACGTATCCGAAATCAAACAAAACGGCCGTTAGAGATATCTCTTTTGATATACGCGAAGGAGAGATCTTTGGCTTTCTTGGGCCTAGCGGAGCAGGGAAAAGCACCACCCAAAAAATCTTGATCGGTCTTTTAAGTGGCTTTGAAGGCGACGTAAACATCATGGGAAAAGCCTTAACCGAGTGGAAAGAAAAATTGTACGAGCATGTAGGCGTGATGTTTGAATTTCCCAATCACTTCACCAAGCTAAGTGCCATAGAAAACCTAAAACTATTTCAATCTCTTTATTCCAACAAAAGCCAAGACCTGCTCCTTCTATTGGAAAAAGTGGGGCTTCAGGAGGATACCAACACTCGCGTAGCCAATTTCTCCAAAGGCATGAAAACCCGCCTAAGCTTTATTCGATCCATATTACACAATCCTTCCTTGCTATTTCTGGATGAACCCACGTCTGGGCTTGATCCTATGAATGCACGCCTCATCAAGCAAATGATCCTGGACCTTCGAGCACAAAAGAAAACCATCTTTTTAACCACTCACAATATGCACGATGCCGAAGAACTTTGCGATCGAGTGGGCTTCATAGCCGATGGAGAACTCGTGGTAGTCGACACCCCCCAAGGGCTTCGAAACAAGCATTCCGAGCATCAAGTCGAGATTCGATATCTGGACGGGCAAAAAAACCTTCAAAGCAAAACATTCCCCTTGCCCAATTTGGCGAATGAAACTGAATTCTTTCGCATCATTCAACAGTACTCTGTTCAATCTCTGCAAAGCAAACAACCTTCACTGGAAGATATTTTCATTCACTATACCGGGAAGTCCCTCCAATGAAAAAATTACTCGCGCTACTACGTATGGACTTTCTTCTTGCTTTTCGATATGGCCTGCTGTATGCTGCCCTTTTTATCACTCTGGTTTATCTTGGTGTATTCTTTCCCTTGTCAGATATGCTTCGAGCTATGTTTTTACCGTTTATCATATACATTGATTTGGCCATATTTGGCTTTTATTTCCTTGGAGCTTGGATATTCTTCGACCGCCAGGAAAACACCTTAAGTGCTTTGACCATAACTCCTATTACATACAAAGCTTACATCTGGTCCAAAGTAATCGTTCTAACGTTGATTTCTGTCGTGGTTTCCGTCTTTTTAAGCTATGCTTTGTCTCTTTCTCTCAATCCAATGCTGCTCGTCATCAGCACAATTCTTAACTCCATTTTGTTTTGTATGATCGGTCTTTGGATTGTGGTGCGATATACCTCGTTTTCCCATTTTCTGCCTGCTTCCACAATGATGCTTTTTGTATTTGAACTACCCATCTTTGAATATTTTCAACTCTTTCCCTCAAGCCCAGTAGGGAACCTTCTCTGGCTGTTTCATCCCAGCTTTGGTAGCATGAAACTCATTGAGCTTTCTTTTGATTGCTGTCTTTTCGGAAGAGATTTACTTCAAATCATTGCATATTTGGGCATGACAATGTTTTGGATAGCATTCTTTCAAACGCTAGCCTTCAAAGCTTTTCGTAAACACATACTGGAGGCATGAACTCGCATGAAAAACATACTCACCTTACTACGATATGACATGAAGCAAATCACGCGAGACAGCATGCTGATGCTCCTTGTGTCAGTTCCATTGATCATGGTGGTGGTCATACGAGCACTATTGCCTCTCATGGATGCCAATCTTGCAACCTATAATCTTCAAATTCAAGACTATATGCCATTAATCTTCAGCTACTTTTTCCTGATGCTCTGCCCCTCCTTGTTCGGTCTTGCTTCTGCCCTACTACTGCTCGATGATCTAGACGACCAAATCTTACTTATGATCCGGGTTACGCCCCTCCAATATCC
>JAQVSG010000021.1 GCA_028700655.1 Caldisericia bacterium | reverse complement strand
GGTTCCGGTGTTGACATTCTTGTCACCGAATACTTAGCAGGCGATGTCAATGGAGATGGAGCTGTAGATATTCATGATCTCACACTTTTTGCAGCTGCTTTTGGTTCCAACAAAGAAGATGCAAATTTCGATGCACGATGCGATTTTAACGATGACGGTAAAGTAGATGGAGTGGACCTTATTATACTTTCCTATAACTTTGGGGAACGATTGTAAGAACACCTTCTGCTTACATCTCAATAGAATATTAAAAAAAAAAGACCCTGCTTAAAAGGCAGGGTCTTTTTTTGTGTACTATCTATCTTTTTCTATCACTAGCTTATCGGTGTGCAATACACGGTTTACCGTTTGTAATAAATAATGATCGTTCTTGTTTCAGCAACCCACTCAACCTCTGCTCCAAAGCTTTCTGCAATAAAGCGCAAAGGGACAAACGTACGGCCATTTTCAATAACAGGAGGGCTATCTAGGGACGTAACTTTTTTCCCAATCATCGCTACTGGGTTTCCAATTTGCATGGATATAAACAAGTCTCCTAAACGTATTTCAACTGTTTCTGTAGAGGGTTTCCATTCAACTTCTGCGCCAAATGCTTCAGCAATTGCGCGTATGGGGACCATGGTGCGGCCATTGCGAATAAAGGGGGCCACATCCATTTCTTGGCTTTTCCCATCCATCATCATTGCCTTGCTACCAATGGTTAAAACAATGACGGTAGTTTCCTTGAAAGTATAGGTAAGCGTCATTTCTGAAGTATTTCCAATACTGTCTACAGCTTTGATATGAATTTCATTCTCACCCGTTTGAATGGGGATTGTACAAGAGAAAACTCCGTCACTTTGTACGGTTGCTTCATATTCATTAACAGTCACTTCGGATTCAGCCGGAGTAACCGTTCCAGTTACAACCAATTCCATATTTTCGGGGGGTGTTTCGGGGAATGGATCCACCGTAATATCAGGACCCTTTGTTCGTCTCCAAATTACAATTTCTTTCTCTGCTTTTACCCCTTTGGGATTAAAAGCACGGATGAGAAAATCATTTTTCCCTTCTTTTAATTCAATAGGTATCGAGAATAGTCCTGTTGAAGACACGCTCAGTTCTTCCTCACCAAAAAACACACTGCATCCAATTTGAGTTTCCCCATGAATAGTTACCGTGCTGTTTCTGGTAATGGTAGGGTATTCCTTAATGTTCAAATACGGAGGTTGTTGCGAATCAAAAACAGTGATCGTAGGTGCATGGATTAATAGCTGAGAGCCCTTGATCAGAACTTGGATTGTACCGGAATGAGGAGGGGTGAAATAAAACAAAGCGGTTCCGTTGGAATCAATGGGTTCCCATTCTTCCACGCCAGATCCTTTCAACCCTAGAAGGGTATCTTTTAAAGAATCATTGTAGGCTTGATTCACTTTCAGCACCACTTTGGATCGTTCTCCAGAGTACAGATATTCTCCTTCTACAATGGAAACACTAAGCCCTGCAATAACATCAAAAGACATACAGGTTTGCTCAAAAGGCGTACTCATAGTATCAAACTGATACACAGCGCGCACTGTAATACTTCCTTCGCCGGGCTTCGATGGTTGCAATTCAACGTCCATGAAATCATCCATAGATTGAATAGGTACATAGGCAATTCTTTGGTCATTTTCATAAAAACGAAGACCCTTCAAGCCAGAACCTGCTTCCTTTATTTTCAACAGAATTTTATTCTTGGCCCCCGAAATCAGGTCGTAGTTTCCCACGTCAAAACTCACCGTGGACAGTGGATCTTTGTTTTGATCATAGGCAGAAATTTCCAATACTTTACCCACAATCTTTTCTTGAGTCCATGCAAACCAATCTATATGGAAGGTACCATCGGGTTTGTAACGCCTTGAAAGGCTACCTCCATGATCTTCCGGTTGTCCACCAGCTACATCGCTTAATCCTGCTTGTTGTAAAAGCTGATTACACCCCACGAACCCTCCATAAAAAACATCTCCACAAGCAGGTATAGTGAATTTCATCTGACCGTTTACGTCCAATACACTGTCTTGGTGGTTCGCTATTTTATCGTTGTTTCGATCAAGGATATATACCAAACTGTCATACGGGCTATTGTATATGGCTCCAGGACCAAACCATCCTGCCTGATTACGCTCTCGTTTAGCCAGATCTATGGACATATTATAAGCCATCGAGGCAGAAGCCCATTCTGTAGGCGCAGCATCTTGGTCAATTCCTATAAAAACGGGTTCATAGTCTTCATGAGAAGATCCGGAAAATGGTAAATAGTGGACGTCTGCTCCTCGAATCGTATTGCCTAGAGCATCCTTTATGGTGGCTGTAACAGAATACAATTCCCCCGGAATCAATCCTTGTGGAGCGGACGGTGAAACAGAATAATCTACGGTGGGCAACGCCACCTTTACATCCACCGAACCGTAATCGCTTCGTCGTTTATTCATCACTCTTAACTTAAAAGAACCAGCATCATTGGCTACAAAATTCTTGAAAACGTACACTCCTTTTCTGGCTCCTGAAAAATCATATTGGATCATTTTTTTGTTAAACAAGTCATTGTTGTTGGCTGCATCTGAGGATGTATTCTGTAAGTTTGTTCGCACCCAATAATAGTCTGGCAGATTCAAAGGAGTATCGTCAAAAAACAGAGCCGCTACCTCTTCTGTACTGAGAGAACCACCGTCTGTTAAATCGACAGGGGATCCATCCGATTTCTTTACCGTAATTGTAAGAGGCTGCCCCTGAAAAGCACTTTCTGGGGAGACACCTGCGGTTAAAATAGAAGGAGAAAGCTGGATTTCATACGATTTTTGAGGACCACTGCTATACCCTACAGGTGCAATGTTTTGCCCTGAGATATACACGGCATGAGAATAGTATTTGTTATTCATGGGATTGGGGTATAAAGGTCCAAATCCTCGGCTGTTATTGTCATCCCCATATTTGTAGGCAGTGATATAGACAGGAAGGATTTCATGGTCTTCAATGACTCCGTTTTTGTTAAAATCCATACCCACGGTGTCAATGATACAACGGTTTTGTTCTGAAAGTACAAATTTGTACTTTCCTTGATTTCGTTGGAAAGTTCTGGCGTCAATCATACCTCCCGACCACGTATTGGTAGAAAGATCATAACTTCCAACAATTTCTGTTTCAAAATCGTTAAAAGATATTTTACCATCGTCATTCAAATCGTCGGATGAAGAATATGCAGTGGAATAGCCCGAGTTTTCAGAAGATTCTGGGGCCATGGTCACCCATCCGTCACCAGCTCCTTCTAATGTTTCTTGGTTGTATCGAGATTGTACGCCTCGGTCTTGCCAAATGAAAACAACAGCATCGTTGACTTGTCGAACACTTTGTATCGATTCGTGTTCTTTTATTGTCGCTGTAAATTCGCAATCTTTCCCATATTCAATACCCCCTGCATAATCTCCTATTTCAAGAGCATGGACAGGAATTCCTTCCATGGGTACATCGCAGCAGTCAAAATAATCTCCAATACGACCATCTGCCAAGTGTACACGAATGGATATTTTCCCATACTGTACAGGGATTAGCTCATCCACAACAATCACCTTTGGTATGCCTGTATAATTCAATCTTCTAGAATACTCTAGCACACTATTGGAACGACCATATCGTACACTTTCTCGAAGCCCTGGGTTGGTGGTTCGAGTCCAATCTGCTCCTGCCAATTCATACTCTTTGTAGTTGGAGCTATCAATGATTACTTCGCCGTCCCAATCATAGGTTAACGGAACATTGCTATTCCCTCCATATCGAACATTGCTTAAGGGGAAATGAGGAGTTAAAAAGGGTCCTTTGATCTCAATTTGAGTAATGCGGTGGTTCCGGTTGGACGATTCAAAGGAAAGAAGGCTTCCATCATACGAATCTCGCAACACAAAATAAATACCATAATCTGTCATGGGGAAGAATTCTGTACCCAGTTTTACAAATTGGTTTTCCCAATTGGCAGGACACGCATTTCTACCCTCGCGAAGGATAGGTCCAGATCGGCCTGTATGTGTTTGTCCACCAGGATAGGATCGAAAATCACGTATCATATGTTGCAATACAGGATCGTAATCGGGTTGTATAGAGGACGAATATCGAAACTCAGAATATTGCAGAGAATGATCGATGGCTACAAATTCAGAAAATGCAATGCCATCATTCTGGCCTCCATTACCGGGGGGATCAGGATTTGGAGGATCTGGATCGGGGGGTGGAGGATTGGGATCCGAACTTTTCCACCCTAGTAATGCTATCCCGCAGTAATCAATTCCATCTCCCCCACCTGTTACAAAATAGGGAGGATGGGAAATGGTAGAATTGTAATCGTACATTGCGTGCGTTGTAAACACTCGAACAGATATGTCGTTGTTTTCTTCTCGTGGCCACAAGCAAACAGGGAATTCGCCCCCATCATTTCCAATCAATCCTTTCCCGTAAGGAGTTACGAAGGCCCATACTCCGTCGTTCAAAACTTCACCCAAAGTACCATCAAAAATTCCAAAGGTGTCTCCTTTGGTAATTTTTCCCAAAGGAGGAAGCCCTGACAGTTCACAAGTTTGACATTCAATCGTATCTTCTGAACAATCCGTATCTTCCAAGTCCCCTCCATAGAGAGACTGGCCATTGGCAGAATCATACGGTCCGGATACTTCATCTTCAAAATCCAACGCGCCAAAGTATCCTTTTCCAGGAGTAGGGGAAGGATTGTCGATCCATTTCCACAGTAAATACGTATTGTCACGGTTCACTTGGACAATGTATTTATTGTTCATGCTATCAATGGCGGTAAACATATATCGAATACCAGATCCCGTGGCATTGTAATTAGCCAAAATGTTTCTTCCTGTCGTAGAAGAAATAGCCATCCCATTGGGATCGTTCACATCTGATTTGTTATCTTCATCAAACATTTTTAAAACCAAATTTGGATATCGAAAGGAAATATTGCTTAAACACGAAATATTGGTACGAAATTTCATGGATTCTGGCAGTACTGTCATTGCATCAAACATGCGGCAATCATACTTATTTTCAAGAAATTGCACGGCCCTAGGAGTATCTACCTTCCAGTATCCGTAATTCCCATCTTTAGGCCCTTGGTTTACATCTGTAAAGTTTTGACCTCGATACAATTCGATAGTAATTGGCGTTTTTCTTCCCAAGGGGCTACAGGTACCTTCCCAGGGAGTATAGGTAAACGTATAGTCTCGCACACCCATATTGACTTCTCGTATCGAGTCTCCACCATCTGCAGATCGAATCAAAATGACAGCTTTTTCATTGTCTGCTAAAGGAGGTTGAATAGCAACTGTCACAGTAGACGTTTGCTCCACTCGAAACGCGGGAGTTACCCGAACATTTAAAGCCATTTCGCCAGGAATCACTTCCATATCCATACTACGAAAATTCCCATTTTTCCCCATGCTAATGCCGGTAACAGGGTTTTCAAACAACCATATGTCTCCAATTTGCACAGTACTACCACATTCAAAGGTTCTCCCGCGATAGGTAACTTGGGTTAATCGTAAATCTCCACTGGAAACTCGATCGTTTCCATCAATATCTCGGTATATAAAATCGAGGGCGTCAAACTCATCATTTTCATTGGCATCATAATAATCTTCTGCAATAAAGTCTTGCAGTGGAAATCCAGCATCGGAATCTCCTTCTGCAACGGTTGTTCCTGCACCATAATCAATAATGGTTTCTCCCATATTGACATGAATTGCAGTGATTCGTAAATCGCCCGGGCTTACCGTATGTGAGTCGTCAAAATCTCGATATATAGGACCTTGGCAACCATACCGGTTAGAACTAGTAGAAGAGTAAAAACGATCGATGGTTGGAATAGGAAGTAGTGGTAAATAGGCGTCTGTATCGGAAGAGCCTTGCTTCATTCCTAAAAACTCTTCGCAGGTTTCCCCTGCTTTGTAATCGTCTGATAAATTGTTGGATCGAGTATTTCCACCAAATTCATTCACGTTTACGCCATTGTCTTTCCATATTTCTACACCCACGTATTCACGATATTTCAATCGAATATTATGAAATGTTGTGGCGGGTGCGAAAAATTCTCTTCCAGAGGGATCAAGAACAGTGCTTTTTTGGATCAATTGAGCGACTTCGGGTACATCTCCACTATGAGAAAACAATCGTGCCGATGTAACGGCAGGATTTGTTCCCATCCAAAGATCGCTTTCTACAGAGATATTGTAGGTATAAATGCCACAAGAAGCTTGTAATACCTCCGAAAGCAATAAAACAGGACGATTGTCTTCATTGCCCAAAAGGGCTTGTCCAATCTTAAACACTCGACCCGAAAAATCGGTATTGCTAACTTCAATGGGTTTTATAGCCCCTGAAGGAGAAAATAAATAGCCTTTTTCGTTTTCAATATGAAGATAATCCCCTACTCGATAGGGTCCATAAGTATTGTTTGCAGTACTTGAATCAACTCTTCCAGAGGAAGTTCTGCAATTGGTTGTAGGTTGATCGCTTTGTCTAGAATCTTGGAATCGACCGTCCTGGTCCCACCAAATTTGTTGCGAGTCATCCATAACTACAAAGTAATGGTTCGCTTCGGTGGATCTCCCGCCGGCCGCAATCACATCAAAATAAACTTCCGTATAATATATAGGGGTTGATTTTGTAGCGGAAGTGGCAGGTCTGGGAGCTCCTGCAGATGGCATTAGATACTGCCGATTTCCCCATACATCTTCGCCTCCTCTTTGCCATGGAAACATTGCACTGTTGCGTAATTGCGTACCATCACGACCATATCCTACCGGTATCCACTGTAAAGCTGCAAAAATGGCATCCTTTACCGTAGTATTTGCTTTTGTGGTTGGTGATTTCATCAATCCCACATGGAACATGGTTAAAGAAACGAAAATTGCACACAGTATATGTAGTAATTTTTTCATTTTTGCCACCTTTCGACAAACCAGGAGTTCTTTTCACTAAAAGAAATACCGAAGTAGTCCTATTCTGGTTCAGAAGAAAATAATTTTGAAAAGGGTTTTCTCTCTCTGTATAAAGAAATGAACCATGATAAAAATGGCAAAGCGACTCTGGCTGTTCCCAGAAAAAAGATAGCCAACATCGATAAGATGATGTTTTTGGGGTACATCCCGGCATATTTTTCTAAAAACCGTCCTAGTATTTCAATTAGGACAATCGCAACAAAAGTAATTCCTATCTCTTTCAGATGCTTGCTTATCTCTTTTTTGTACGTAGCCATCATTAGGGATATATACGGAAGAAATGCAAACATTTCCCCTTGACTACTCTGAATACCACTAATACTAAAGGTTGGGTAAATTCCAAAGAGGTTTAAAAGAATATAGGCGGCTTTCAAACGGAACCAAGCATAATAAAAGGAAACTGGATACCATAAAGAATAGGCTGCAGTTAAAGAAACAATAAACACAAGAACAAATACGAGAATGGAAATCGTTTTTTTATTTTTCATGGGTAGTAGCATACTTCATATCCATTTTTTGCATCCACAAATAATACACTAAACACACAATGAATATGAGAAAAAATTGCCAGAAATAGGAATGAAGGAACTCAAATGCATCGGGCCACGTAGAGGAAATCATGAATATACTAAGAAGGCGCACTTGGTTGGTGACAAAAACAACACCGAACCCCCCTGCAATGGCCAAAAGTTTTTCTTCCCATGGATGCCACGATGCCAAAAACCCGGAGGTTAGGATAATAATCCCGTACACTCCCGTGCATTCATAGATGATTTCCATATCAATGGCTCCAATAATATGGAAATAATTCATCGTAACAGGGTATCCAAACAATCGAAGAAGAAGATATGTACACTGCGTGGTAAAATAGGTGAATGGTTCCACAATAATGGGTTGATGCAGTACCCACTGCAAAATAAGAGCAGAAGCAACAAAAACGAGAATAAAACGGAGAGCTTTTTTAGTTTTCATGTTTTCCTAAAAAAAAAGAGGCCACACAATGGTGGCCTCTTTGTATTTTGCGTTCGTAATTAGAACGATTGTTCTTCTTTTTTGCGGAATACAAACTGCCATGCTACTAGCATCATTCCAAATAATAGAGCCAAAGCTCCCCATATATCTAAAAATGGTGTTTTCAAGTTGAGATCTTGCCGGTACACATGCAAGCCAAGATAGGTAACAGCAGAGGGATTGGTAGGTACATTTCCAGGACCATACCCTACCCCATTTCCAATGACTTCAAGGGTATAGAAACCAGGAACAGTTCCCATTTTATCGGCGGTTGCCAAAACTTGATCCAGTTCGTCATCAACAATGGTTACAGAAGTAGCTTCTCCAACTCTACCCGATGTAGCATAGGTAGAGAAATTGGCAGGAGTATCATTATCGAAAGCGCGGACAAAATAGTAGTATGGAGTGTTGGGTTCAACATCGGCATCTTCATAGGAAGTGTTGGGAGAATTGACAACAGCAATGCGGTTTGCGGCATCAATATACCGTGTGAGAGATCTCCACACTTCGTATCCACCGATAGGTCTTGAACCTCTTCGAGAAGCATCCCATGAAATAATATTTAAATTGGCGTTGACAGAATTGACAGCAAGGTTGGTGGGGGGGTAGGGATTGATAGTATACGGGGTTGTTTGCAAGGTTACATTGGCATAGGCATCAAGAGTGGGACTAATGTCAACATAGTTTAGTGCATAGCCAGGTACAGGCACTTCTGCAACAAGCCCTTCAAAACCAGAAGGGTTGTTGAAATAGACTTGATCTGGAAGGCCTCTGAGAGCCAAGGCTACTTTTCCGGTAAAACCAGCTTTGCTTTGAATTTTCAATCTGTAGCGGACAGAACCACCAGGAATAACTTCCTTGGTGTATATTTGCATAGAAAAGTTTCCGACGCCATCGGCGGGATTCACATCAATAGCAGGTCTTGGAGGTAAAACTGTCATGGTACAGTCAATCTGTTTTTTAATACTGCCGGATAAAAACATAATACGAAATTTGTAAATACCCGGAAGAGTTTCTGGGGATACGCGAACTTTGAATGCATATCGAGTGCCCATATCGGGTCGTACGCGCACTTCAGCTAAAGAAGTAAACCCGGTTCCCGTGGTATCATAAATGTCATATACGAAAGAATTACGAAGAAATTCAAAAGTAACCCCTTCCGGTTGGTTGGCGGGAGGATCGGTCCAATAGGTTCCGATAAGTACATTGTCTTCAAATCCATTGCGAGCATCAAGATCCAGGTTAATTTGTTTGCAATGATCTTCGCAGCATTCTGTAGGAGAAGGACATTCTCCTTGGAATAAGGTAAACATGGAAGGATTTGCATTGACAGTAAAGCCGGGTCTTGGAGGTATTATATCTAATGCAAGTGGCCCACTAGAAACAATATCGGCTGTCAAATCTGTAATATAAACCCAAGATTCGGGGTTGTTTCGATAACTTGCTACTACAGCAGAATTGGTTGATTTAATGGTAACAGGTAAATTTAGTACCCCTCCATTCATAGGTATGGATCCACTATGATATAGCTGGTTAATGGGATTGCCACCGCTATCTTCCGTGGGAACATAGACATTCTCCGGAAGTGTTATTGTACTATCATCAGGATTTTTAAACTCTACTTTTACATTCCCGGATCCAAATCCACCCGTAGGTGTAAAGGTTAACATAAAGGATGTATAGGTACCTCGTTCGTTTACAACGGGGTCGGGGTCTTGGTCAATATTACAAGATGGAGGCGCATTATACACCATAAAACGCCGATAACGATATTCGGGATCATTGGTATACATACCTCCGGGAGGTATAGAATTAACACCAAATTGTGCAATCAAACCCAAATTTGAATTGTACAAGTCATAAATACCATACATTCGGTTTTGAAAATTGGGTGATTGTGAACCAGGATTCAACCGCCACTCATCTTCTTCTAGTGTAAACTGAAGAGGCAATGCGTCAGGATCACCGCCAGCATCTTCACCAGCAGTAGAATACAAGGGACAAGTACCAGTATAGTTCCAAGCTTGGCTATTATAGCTTCCGTTGCGATAGCTACCCCCAATATACAAAGCTACGTCAACAGGGTTTCCAAAATCATCAGTTCCTGTTGTTTTTTGAAGGTCTAAAATACCTCCTTCAAAAGGCCTTGGAGGAGATGCCGTAGGGTCATTAATAGACCCACAATCATCCCATGTGTTGAGGTTGGAAAGATTTGCAAAGTTTCCAAAATCATTCGTTCGCAATAAGTTTGAATTCTTTGCAAAACCCGCGTACAAATAGTTGTTAAAGTACTCAAAGGCAGTTGGTGAAGGGCCAAGATCCAAACCTGTAGTTAATGTCCAAATCTGAGCACTTGAATAATAATAATACATACCGGCCATCGCTGTTATATCAAAATAGCTACCATTAGGCGTACCTACTATTTTTACATGACGGTTGGAAAAGTGCTGATAGTAATAAGATCCGAAGCGGAAATAGTAAGGATAATAGACAGTTCCATAGCTAGATGCACTATAGTGATAGAATAAGGCCTGATATTGCCAAATATTCATTCTTCCCGTATAAGACCCTGCATAAGGACCACTGGGAATGGTGATAGGAAAATAGTGGTACGTAGAATCATAATTATTAGTGGTAATACTACCGCACATAGCGTTTATAGAAGCACCTTGTGTTTGTCCTATTTGAAGAGTAGAAGGACTATTATTGGTAGAAGCAAACCACCATCCATTATTGCCCATGCTTTGGTAGGCATAATCTTGGTATCTATCGGTAGATGTAGATAAAAAGAATCGGTCGTTTAAAACTTTAAACTCGTATATGGCTGGTGGGCCATACGAAAAACTACGGCTACCGTATGGATACGACCATACTTCTGTCCAAGCCAAAGGAGGAGCAGGGCTATTTAAAAGGGCATCTAAAGATCCTGCATACCGATATATTTTCAAATCCCAGTAAGGAGAAGCGTAGTAATAGGAGCAGGATGGATCGTTATAAGTATGACAGTAACGGTCTTTAAATGTGGCAATATAAACACTTCCGTTATAAGACACAATGAAATATTTCCCACTCGACATGCCCCGGTAATCTTGCTGAGAATAAGAACCATTTGGGCCAGGAACAACAGAACTGTTAGCTCCTGTTTGATCCCATAAATCGGTCCAGTTAGAACCACCATCCCAGCGGATAACTCTGGTTTTACCCGGATAATAGTTACCAACATAGTAGGGATAGTTCATTCGTGCGTAAAGGTTCCCTTGGTAATTATAGGCACCATAATAATAGTAGGTTTGGAAAAAATCATAGGATGTATGAAGAAGAAGTCTTCCGCTCCACATACTACCGGTAGCGGGATCGATATAGCTTTCTTTTACCACTGAAAATCCGCCACCATAGGCAGTCCAATAATTGCTAAACCAAGAAGGACTAATTTTTTCCCATACTTTGGTGTCGGAAGACCAGTGCACAACAGCCCCTTTTGCATAATAGGATGTATTTCCGTATTGATTATGGTATCCATCACCAAATGAGGACGCAGGCATAAATTGGAAAAAATGTATAACTTTGGAACCATCGGATTTGGTTTCCACTAAATCAGCAAAAGATGTCATTCCATGAAGATAAAAGCCATCCCATGCATAGTTGTAACCATATTGATACGTAGATGCTCCATCATTGGCTGCGAGAGGAGGGGATTTTGGGGTAATGTTGTCCCATTTCACATTGTTGGTTGCTTGGGTTCGGTTTGTGAAAGAAAAAGATGCAAACGCGAAACTGAGTATCAGGCATATGAATAGTGAAAAGATTTTTCTAGTAAGTTTCATTCTTTGCCCTCCCATCAATTGTTTTCAGGTACAATAATAACGCTATGGGCAATAACGTCATGGGTTTCGTAATACATTAATCCAACAAACTCACAAATCTGTTGTTGTTGTATTTCAGCAGGAATATCTTCTGTTTCTATGACGACAAATTCATTCTTGCCTTCGTTGTTCACTTGCCTTTTTAGGAAACAAGTTCCCTCTTCGATGGAAACAGATATTTCTTTGGCAAGTTCAAAACAAAAGACAGTCATTTTTTTATTGGGTCGATCGATGGATCGAATCTCGCCTACAAAAGGGAAAGAAGTAGGTACTTCTATCATCTCTGGAGTATAGATGGAACCTTGATAGATGATGCCTGTATTGTGAAGGATATTTTTTTCGTAATCCGGCTGGTCTCCAATGGCTGTGATTCGTTCTCCAATAACAATGAGATTCACATCGTTTTGTTGCTCTCCACGAATAATGAAAGCAGTTTGATTATTGTAGAACAGTTTAAAGGTATCAGCCGTTGCATGCTGTTTTGTGTAGTTGTTGTAGTAATGAACATTGGAAATGATGATAAAGTGATCGGTAGTGTTTATTTCAACTACCATACCTTTAAACCCATCGGGTTCAGGGAAAAAAGGATCTTCCATAGGGGGATGATCTTCTTCGCCAGGTTCCCCGGTTTCTTCTTGCATTTCAAGAAGTTTGACGGGTGTTTTCTCAATACCATCTTTGGCTTTTCTGGAATAGAAAACTGTTTGCAATGGAATTCCGCCTTCGTCACGATCGACCGTTAAGCCGTATGCGAGCAAAGGTGTAGCAAGCAATAATATCACAAGCAAAACAGAAAATTTCTTCATAGCCTCACCTCTTTCAGTCAACAACTACCGTTATTATACGAAAAAAATTCTCAAATCTAAAAAAATTGTTGTTAAAATTTTATATTAACAACTTCGTTTTTACAACTGCTAATTTGACTCAAATTTTAATTGCCTGACCAAACCAACAAATCGTTCGGTTGTCGTCTCCCATATCAAAGAACCGCCAACCTTGACCACTTGCCAATTGTACTGGATTCCGTTCTCATATTCCATAGGTTCCACAGATTCTACCCATAAAAATAAACTGACCATTAAGGGATGATCTGCTACAAGAATGTTTCCTTCTGGATCAATAACTGGATGCTGTGCTTGTTTTTGGGATTTTTCTTGAATCACAAAAACAGGTTTGGCATTTTTGTCTACCAGCTCATCCCCAATTTGGATTTGATCGGCTACATCGGGATCTAGATTCGGAACTACAATTTCAATGCGCACCGGTTGAAGAGATGCCTTGTATTGGGCAGATTGAACTCCCTTCAATACAAGAAGGGCAACTCCCAAACAAATACTTAAAACAACCATAATATCGATCCATTTCCACGTTGATTTCATGATTTATTCCTCAGGCATTAATATTCCATATCCATCATTTTTTCTCCGGTACATTACGGCCAATCCTTTATAGTCTTTGCTTATTCTATAGTAGAGAAAAAAATCGTGACCCAAAAGCTCCAACTGTTCTATGGCATCTTCGTCAGAAAGAGGTACAATTGAGAATTTTTTCTCTCTGATAATCATTGGCAATTCTTCTTCTGGGATGGGAATTACCTCTTCTGGAAATTCTTTCTTCACGTGTCTTTTTTTGTCAATGGACTTTTCTTTGTATCGTCTGATTTGTCGTTCCAATTTATCTTTCAATTTGTCAATAGCACTACGTACGTTTGTATCTTTGGTTTCTGCTCGAATAATTTTGCCGTTGACGTACATTGTTACTTCCGCCATATGAATACCTTTGGACTCATTAAACACCAAGTCTGCTTCTCGGATCGGTTGAAAAATTTTTTCCAACTTTTCCAATTTCTCTTCAGCATAGCTAAGAGTGGATTCGTCGAAACAATGGGAAGAAGAACTTTTCACGGTGATCTTCATAATAGCCTCCTGGTTTTCAGCTTTCTACCATTATATCGTTTTCATGTTTATTGCGAAAGTCCCTTTTCTTTTACGAAAAATTTTTTATACCTTTATATATGGCAACTACTTTAGTAATGACTATTTTAGATATTCTATTTGTAGGCATTATCGTCTACTATTTCCTCGTTTTACTTCATTCTACAAGAGCCTTGCAACTTGCTATTGGGCTCGCGTTGTTAATTCTTTTTTTGAATGCTTTAGCCTGGCTTTCCAAATTCTTTGGATTTATTGCAATGGATTGGCTATTGAGTGGAGCCATCAATATTCTGACATTTTCTCTTCCGGTGTTAATTGTCATTCTTTTCCAACCCGAATTGCGAAGGCTGATTAGCAAATTAGGAACCCGAGAGTCCATTTTTCGACGGCTCACTTCTTTTTTAGACACTCCCACCTTAACAGCTGACTCTGTTGACATTATATGCAACGCCGTGAAACATTTATCTACATGCCAAACCGGGGCATTGATTGTCATTCAAAGAGATTCCCCTTTGGACTCTTTTGAAGAAAGCGGTGTGATTCTTGAAAGCAACATTCAAGAAGAGCTTCTAATAACAATTTTTACACCCCCCTCATTATTACATGATGGAGCTGTTATCATAACAAAACATACCATAAAGGCTGCGAGAGTCATCCTTCCTTTAACCGACAACTTACACTTAACCCGAAATTTTGGAACACGTCATCGCGCCGGCATTGGAATAACAGAAGATACCGATGCAATTAGTATCATCGTTTCAGAAGAAACGGGATTTATCTCTCTTTCCATCTCAGGACGAATCACGAGTAATTTAACGCCCTCTGAATTAAAAGGAATGCTATCTGTTATGTTGAAGGTGAAGTCATGATTTCACTCCGGCGTTTTGCCACTCACAACTTGTTTTTAAAAATTTTCTCACTCGTACTCGCTATTTTAGTTTGGGCGTATGTTTCATTTGTATTCGGGGCAAAAGTAACCAATTCCTCCGTGGTTCAAATACAAATGCAGAATGCTCCCCCCCAATATCAGATTTCACTGGAGCAAGAAGAAGTAGAAATTACATTTGAAGCTCCCTCCAATACAATCGACGCACACAGTAAGAATATTTCTGTATATTTGGATTTTACCGATATTCAATCCGGTTCTTACACAATGAAACCCATCGTAGATACCCCTTCAGAAGTATCCATTCTCAGAATTGACCCACCCTTTATAGAGGTAACCGTAGAAGAAATCATTACAAAAGATTTCCCCGTTAAAATAATTTTAACGGGGAATTTGCAGTCGGGGAATATTTCAGGAGAACCTACGTTGAGTCCTGAAGTTGTACATATTTCTGGAACAGAATCTGCTATGAATGCTATCCATAGTGTTTTTGTGGAAGTTGATATTTCGAATGCAAGCACAGATATTCTGAGCCATGCCAAGGTAAAGGCTCTAGATAACACAAATCAATCCATCCCTGGGCTTACCATTGAACCGGAATCTGTACAGATATCCGTCCCTGTTTTAAATACTGACATCTCGAAAGTACTCCCCATTGTCCCTACAATCCAGGGAAATCCACAAGGCACCATTACAGAAATACAGGTAGAACCTTATGTAGTTACGGTGTCTGGGGATATCAACATTATTGAACCTCTTCAATCCTTACAAACACAACCCATTGATATCAATGGTATCAACCAAACAATCTCCCAACAAGTAGACATTCTTTTACCCCAAGGAGTTGTGGTTGTTCCAGACAGAAAGTCTGTTCTTGTAACCATTGCAATAGAACCTATGAATAGTATTGTGTTGGAGGATGTTCAAATCAGCATCCTGAATTTGCCTTTTGATTTCAATTACTCTCTAGAATTTCCATCGCTCCATCTGAAAGTATTTGGACCTGCCTCCAAATTGACCCAGCTGGATTCCATTGAAGCTTTTATTGACGTAAAAGACTTCGAAACGGGATCCCATTCTGTACAAATCCAACTACGAAACGTACCGCAAGGAGTCGTCGTCCAAACGATACCAGAAAAAGTAATCATCGAGTTGTTCTCTATTGAATCAGAATCCCTATCTCTCCTACATCTTTTGTCAATTCAAAAGCATAGGGTGCTTCCGATGGTAATTTGTCTATAATTTCTAACGTATCGGAAAGAGTTTCTCCGCAAATATACTCTTGGTAGATCTCTACCCAATTCTTTACATCATCATTGTGTGTAAACAATGCAAGATGAATCCTGTCTTCAACATCCAAATCAAGTTGTTTTCTTTGAATCTGGATATGATGCACTAGCTCACGAGCATATCCTTCTTCAATGAGAGAAGAATGAAGGGTGGGATCTAACACAATGACAGCACCATGAGGTGTTTCTTCAGCCAAATAATGTTGCTTTCCAATCACTTTTAGTAAAATATCTTCGGACGATAACTCTATGCTGGATTGATCTTGCAATTCAAGAGAAACAGAGACGCCCTCTGACACGATTTTCCGTAACTCCTTCGTTTCCATTTGGGATAGGCTTTTTTGAATGAGTGGGATCTTCGGTCCATATTTTTTCCCTAAATTGGGCAGGTTTGGTTTTACTGAATACTCCGCATAATCCTCAAAAGAATCTACTTTTACAACTTCTTTTACATTGAGTTCTTCTTGAATCAAGAGGATTGCATCTGGATCGATACCTGTTCCCTCAGGAGTAAAAATATAGCACACAGGAAGAGGAGTTCGTACTTTCACTTTGGATGCTTTTCGAGCACGCAATCCTGCAGTGACAATTCCTCGTGTAACATCCATATTTCTTTCCAATTCTTTGTTGATCAATTCCTGATATTGAGTAGGATATCGATACAAGTGAATGCTATCTTTGGACAACATAGGAGCTCCTGATTTCAATATTTGGTAGATGTATTCAGATAAAAAAGGAGTGAAAGGAGAAATCATCTTAGCAAACTGGATCAATACAAAAAATAGAGTTTGATACGCAGATCGCTTATCGGTATCGCTATCGCTTTTCCAAAAACGCCTTCTAGAACGTCGTATATACCAATTGGTTACTTCGTCTACAAATACAGAAATCAATCTTCCCGCTTCGGTAACGTCATACACATCCAATTTTTCTTTACTATTCTTCGCCAAAGATACACACTTTGATAAAATCCATCGATCAATATCTGCTTGAATTTCTTCTATGGAAACGTCTTCCTTTGTTGGTTGATATTGATCAATGTTGGCATAGGTTACAAAAAAGGAAAGGACATTTAAGAGTGGAATTATGAAATTCTTCAAGGCATCTTTCAACTGGTCTTCCATAAATCGTCTTGGAACATAGGGCGTGCTAGAAGTGTACATAGACCAGCGGATGGCATCGGCTCCAAACATCTTGATTATTTCTTGGACATCCACCACATTGCCACGAGACTTTGACATTTTTTCGCCTTTTTGATCCAATATTAACTCAAATGTCAAAACATTTTTATAGGAGGTGGTATCGAATAAAAAAGTACTTAACGTGAGCAAAGTATAAAACCATCCTCTGGTTTGATCTATGCCCTCTGAGATGAAATCAGCAGGAAACCGAGATTCAAAATCGTCTTTGTGTTCAAATGGATAATGGTGTTGGGCAAAAGGCATAGAGCCAGAATCCAACCAACAATCAATAACATCAGGAACTCGTTTCATGGTAGACGAACATTGTGGACAAGTAAATGTGATAGAATCCACATAGGGTCTGTGTAAATCAATGGGTCCTTCTGGAAAATTGTGAGCCCATTCTTTCAACTCTTGTATACTTCCAATTGCATGAGCATGACCACAACGTTCACACTCCCAAATGTTCAGGGGGGTTCCCCAATATCGTTCTCGACTAATTGCCCAGTCTTTTGCCTCCCGTAACCACTCACCAAAGCGCCCCTTTTTAATGTGGTCGGGGAACCACTGCACAGTTTCGTTATTTTTCTGTAATTCTGGTCGTATTGAACTCACCTGGATAAACCAACTGGTTTTTGCCATATATATCAGGGGTGATTTGCATCTCCAACAAAACGGATAGGTATGCTTAATGAGGGCATAGCGGAATAAAAGATTTCGATTCTTTAAATCGGCAATAATCTCTTTATCGGCATCTTTAATCCACATTCCTTTCCAAGGTGTTACTTCTTCTTTCATAGTTCCATCAATTTGAATGGACATCACAAGAGGAAGATCGTTTGCTTTGCCTGCCTCCATGTCTTCAACACCAAATGCAGGTGCGATATGAACAATACCCGTTCCATCTTCCATACTCACATAATCGGCTGCGATAACAACGTGCCCCTTGCCCTCCATGGTCTCGTCAAAGAAATGAAAGGGAGCTTCATAGGCTACGCCTACGAGTGTTGATCCTAGGAATTCTTCTAGTATTTCATACGCACTGTCCTCAAAGGTTGCGTCAATTCTTTCTTTCGCAACAATAAAAAGGCCTTGTTCTGTTTTCACTTTCGCATACAATGCTTCTGATTTCACGGCTGCAGCAACATTTGCTGTCAACGTCCAGGGAGTGGTTGTCCATACAAGTAGGTTGGTATCTGGATCGGTTTTCAAAGGAAATTTGATATAAATGGAGGGATCCTGCACTTCCTTGTACCCTTGCGCCACTTCATGAGAGCTTAAAGTGGTTTGGCATCTGGGACAATGCGGAACAGACTTGTATCCTTTGTAGATCATGCCCTTTGAGAAAATTTCTTTCAAGCCCCACCAAACCGACTCTATATAATCGTTGGAACAAGTGATATAGGGATGTTCCATGTCAACCCAATACCCAATTCGCCTGGTTGCATATTCTTCCCACATTTCTTTGTAGGTAAAAATACTCTCTTTGCACTGTTCTATAAATTTTGCCAAACCGTATTCTTCAATTTGGTTTTTGCCTTCAATTTTCAGTTTCTTCTCAACTTCTAATTCAACAGGCAGACCGTGAGTATCCCATCCAGCTTTTCGTGCAACATAAAATCCGTCCATTGTTTTATATCGACAGACCAAATCTTTGTAAGCTCTTGCTAAAATATGATGAATCCCAGGTTTACCATTTGCGGTAGGGGGTCCTTCAAAGAATACAAACGGAGGATATCCCTTGGTTTGTTCCAATGATTGTTCAAAAATCTTTTTTGTATCCCAACCATTCAAGATATCTACCTCGATATCCATCCATGGTTTTTCAAGATCTACTTTTGTAAACATTTTCTATCCTCCTGTTATGATGATACAGTGCCAATGTATTCCCAGATCATGTCTTCTAAATCACCGGCTAAAACACCCTCAACATTTGCTGTTTCGTAGTTTGTTCGTGCATCTTTTACCATTGTATACGGCTGCATAACATACGAACGGATTTGATTGCCCCATTCTGCCGATATACCTTTCAGCCGTAAATCATTGATCTCTTCCAAACGGTTTTCTTCTACTTTTGCCATTAGCTTGGAATAGATAACCTGAATAGCATACGCTTTGTTTTGCATTTGTGATCGCTCTGATTGGCATGTGGCGGTAATCCCCGTTGGGATATGTACGACGCGGACAGCTGTATCATTTTTTTGTACATTTTGCCCCCCATGCCCAGAAGCATTAAACGTATCGATCCGCAAGTCCTTTTCGTCTACATTCACAATTTCTTCTGAGAAAATAGGAATTACTTCCACCATGCTGAAGGAAGTATGCCGTCGATGGTTTGCGTCAAAAGGAGAAATCCGGACCAATCGATGCACACCTTTTTCGCTTTTTAAGAATCCATAGGCATAATCGCCTTTGACTTGAATTGTAGCACTTTTCAAACCTGCTTCTGAACCATGCGACATGGACAATACGGAAAATACGAACTGTTTCTTTTTTAAAAAGGAGATGTACATATGGAACAAAATTTCTGTCCAATCCATAGCATCTACACCACCCGCGCCACTGGAAAGGGAGAGATAGCAATCTCGCGCATCGTATTTTCCGTTCAGAAAAGAACGTATTTCAACATCTTTTAATTTTGCATCAAAAAGCCGAAAATTGGATTCCAGCGATTTTTGAAAGGACTCTTCTTCCGGTTCCATTTGAATGCACTCTAATTCCGTTTCAATTTCTAAAATAAGCTGATCCAATTCTGCAATGGAAGCCTTTAATCGCTTACGCTGTTCAAACTCTTTTAAAATCTCGGTTTGATGTTCAGAAGGTTGGGTCCAAAATTCTTGTTGGCTGGTTTGGTTTTGTAGTTCGGTTAATCGGGCAAAAGTTCCATTTGTGTCAAAGAAACTCCTTTGCTTTTTTAATACGTTCTACATATTGATGGTATTTTTCATTTTCAGCTTGTAAATCTACCATTTTAGTTTCTCCGTCCACAACATTTTTTGTATTTTAAACCACTTCCACAAGGACATAGGTCATTTCTCCCAATTTTTCTTGCTCTTTCTGGTTTTGGTACGTTTTTGTCCGCTTTTTCCAATTCTCTTGTTTCTTTGAGTCGTTTTTGATCTTGTGTATTTTTATTAATGATGACAGGACGCTTTTGTACTTGGATACGGAAAATAAGCTTGACAACTTCTTCTTTGATAGAATTTAACATATCCTCGAAAATTTTAAATCCTTCAATTTGATAACGGACAAGAGGGTCTTCTTGCCCATAGCCTCGAAGTCCAATTCCCTCTTTCAGCTGATCCATGCTGTATAGATGGTCCTTCCATTTGCTATCTACAATATATAAAAGAATTTGACGTTCCAAACTTCTCATATTGTCGGATCCCACTTCTTCTTCTTTCTTGGCATATAGCTCTTTCACTATATTGGCAGTGTATCCGGGTAAGTCCTTGATCGTTTCTAAATCAGGCAGGTCTGGTTTGGAGGTAGTTAAGTCATAGAGACCTTTTCTATAATCTTCTACGTTGGTATCCAATCGATTTTCTTTAGGGATTGCTCGATTCGCAACTCCAAAGGCCAATTGTTCAAGCATATCCTGTACGTGTTCTTCCACTTCTTCGGATTCCAAAACACGTTTTCGCTCATTGTAGATAATCTCTCGTTGTTTGTTTAGTACATCATCATATTGAAGGAGATTCTTACGGATATCGTAGTTATAGGATTCCACTTTTTTCTGTGCATTTTCAATGGCTTTGGTTAAAAGGCCACTTTCAAGGGGCATATCTTCATCTAGCTTTAATGTATTAAAAATGGACGTAATTCTGTCTCCACCGAAAATTCGCAACAACTCGTCTTCAAGTGAGAGAAAGAATCGGGTTGAACCCGGGTCGCCTTGTCTTCCTGATCTCCCTCGGAGCTGGTTGTCAATACGGCGAGATTCGTGTCGCTCAGTACCAATTACATGGAGTCCTCCTAAATCTTGGACGCCATTGCCCAAAACGATATCAACGCCTCGACCCGCCATGTTAGTAGCAATTGTGATGGCATTTCGTTCGCCAGCCAATTTAATAATTTCGGCTTCTCTTTCGTGGTGTTTAGCGTTTAGTACTTGATGCGGGACCCCTTTTCGCTTCAACATCGAAGAGATTTTTTCTGATTTTTCAATCGACCGGGTTCCAACAAGAACAGGTTGCCCTGTTTTATACGATTCTGCTATTTCGTCGACAATTTTTTTGTACTTGATGGATTCCGTCTTGTATACAATATCGGGATGATCTTTCCGGGCAATTGGTTTGTTGGTAGGAACGGCAATAACATCCAATCCATAAATTTCTCGGAATTCATTCTCTTCTGTTTTAGCTGTTCCTGTCATACCGGAAAGCTTTTTATACATACGGAAAAAATTCTGGAATGTGATAGTAGCCAAGGTTTGATTCTCACTTTTCACCTTCAACCCTTCTTTGGCCTCAATCGCTTGATGTAAACCATCACTGTATCGTCTTCCAGGAAGTAATCGACCTGTAAATTCATCCACAATAATTACTTCATTCTCTTTCACAATATAGTCTACTTCACTTTTAAAACAGAATTTTGCTCGCAGGGCCTGACTTAGATGTCGAAGCATTTCAATTTGAGAATCTGCATAGAGATTTTCAATAGACAGAATAGCCTGCAAACGTACAATCCCTTTTTCAGTTATCGTGACCGATTTCGTTTTTTCATCGATCTCGAAATCTTCTTCAACTACTAAATTTCGTATTGCATTTACAGCTGTATAGTATAAATCGGTGGAGCGTTCAGAAGGTCCCGATATTATGAGAGGGGTTCTTGCTTCATCAACGAGAACGGAGTCTACTTCGTCAACAATCGCAAAATTCAAATCTCCTTGCGATCGATGCTGTATATCTCGCACCATATTGTCACGAAGATAATCAAAACCAAACTCGCTATTGGTTCCATAGGTAATGTCAGCTTCATATGCTTCCCGTTTTTCTTTTGGATCTTGATCTCCGGTAATATACCCAACATTGAGAGCTAAGAACCGGTAAATTTGCCCCATCCATTCAGCGTCTCGTTTCACCAAATATGAATTTACGGTAACAATATGGCACCCTTTTCCAGACAATGCCTCAAGATATGCTGGCAAGGTTGACACAAGAGTCTTTCCTTCACCCGTTTTCATTTCAGCAATTTTACCCTGGAATAAGGCAATTCCTCCCAACAGCTGGACATCAAAATGCCGCATGTGTAGAGTTCTATAAGCAGCTTCTTTGACAAGAGCAAATGCTTCTGGCAGTAGGGCATCTAAGGCTTCTCCATTGTTGTGCCGAGATTTGAATTCATTTGTTTTCGCTACGAGTGCCTCGTCTGACAAATTTTCGAATTCAGGCTGAAGTTGGCTTATTCTACAGACCAGTTGTTTATTTTTTCGCAAAAATCGTTCGGTTGTATCAAATAATTTAATCATAACAACACATTATATCATGAATTGTGGATGAGTTAAAACTTCATATAATGAATTTATGAAAAAACGATTATTTTATTTTCTGCTTGATGGCTTTGGATGTGGTGAAACAAAGGATGCCTTCCGATTCAAAGACGAA
>JAQVSG010000079.1 GCA_028700655.1 Caldisericia bacterium | reverse complement strand
ATTTGCAGTGATATACAGATGATAATTGCTTAGCATTTTTGTCTTGTTTCGTGGTTTAGGGAGGATGTTGCAATGAATTTTAACAATCAATATGCTCTATTAAGAAATCAAATCAAATTTATGCAGTGGGACATTACTAAGCGTTGCAATTTACGATGTAAACATTGTCGTTCTACCGATTACTATGAAGGAAAACAGGGCGAACAAATTCAAGATTTATCCACCGAGGAAGTATTTCAAACCTTAGATGATCTAGCCAAAAACGGAGTCAACCGAATTCATTTCCTGGGTGGAGAACCTTTTATGCGTCCCGATCTTTTAAAAATTGTGAAGTATGCCAGCACACTGGGCATTGTCTGTTCCATTAACACAAATGGAACTTTATTAACCGACGAAATCATTGATCAGCTTTTTGACAGCCATGTGTATTTATTAACTTTCAGTCTTGACGGAGCCACCCCCGAGACCAATGACCGAATTCGGGGAGAAGGTGTATTCGACAAGGTATGTGCAAACATTCGAGCAGTTGACCGGGCTCGAAAGGCAAAAAAGCGATACCTGCGCATTATTACATCACCTGTCATCACCAAAGTTAACCGTCACGAAGCTAAAGAATTATGCTATTTAGCACAAGATCTTGGTTTAGATTCTATTATTCTAACCACACTTCGCAGAAAAGGAGGAGCCAAAGAAAACTTGCAGGACCTGGGATTAACTCTTTCTGAAGAACTTGATGTAGCAGAAGAAATAGCCCAGCTTATTGCCACCGGCTTTAAGCAGCATATTCAATTAGGAATTGGCTCTCCGCTCAACACAGAATACCTGAACAAAAAATATCATATCAATCTACCGATCAGTCCAGGCGGATGTAACTCGTTAAAAATGAAAGGATTCATCCAGCCAGATGGAGCATTGTTTCCTTGCCAGGAGTTAACCCACTATTACATATTAAACCAAAAGAAAAAGGATATTGCCCGTTCTTCGATTCCCAAACAAGGTTTTGATTCTATATGGAATTCCCAGAATTACGTGGATCTTATGCAAAAAATGTTTAACATTGATATGAAATCCTGCAATACTCCTTGCGACAGATGCAAATATATTGTTTCATATTGCTATCCATGTCCGCTTCCCGCTTTACGGAACAATGGAACAATTCACCATGAATCATGTATGGAAACCTTGCGAAGGGCCAAGCAGGATGGTATTGAATTGCTGAAAGATGAAGTTATTCCAGCTGATTTTTATGCAGTAGTTCAAAAAGCCATTGATGATTTTCAGTTCCGCACTGATTTATTACTGGATTTAGACCAAACGTTGCGAAAAAACAATATGTGTATGAATCCAAAAGAGAAAGAAAAAATGGAAACTTTAATTCAGACCATTTTTAAACGGCTTCACGAAAAAATAGATCAATTTGCACGAACGGAGGTAGATACTCATGAGCCTATTTCATAGCTGGACAGAGGACCTGCAAACTCATCCACAAAAGATAGTAAGATTTCTGAAAGAAACTAATTTGCATGAATTAGATACAAAAACTGAAAATACAAGTTTAAATCAGAGTTCAGACAACCAGGAAAAAGTTCAATTACTACACCAGAATTTACAAAAAATTGTAGAAGAAGAATTTGTGAACAATATTAACTCGGGAGACTCCCGTTTCCGAGTACGAATGATGCAAAAAATCAAAAATCAAGAAGCAGGCAATAAAGGAAATAATTGGAATTTCTCTGACTATTCCAAAATAAGCAAAGACGAAAACGTTGCAAATTCAAATTCAAATTGTGTTGATGTTATTTGCAACAACGAGGTATGCACTGATATTGAAACGTGTACTGATTCAAACCATTGTAATAATAACAATGTTTGCACCGACAATTCTCATTGTGTTGATAGACAATGTAATAATAGTATACAATCGGTACAATGTATTGATAGTGGGTATTGTATTGATAACGATACCTGTAGAAACAATACCTACTGTATTGACAATAATAATTGTATAGACATATCATGCAATAACTACACAAAATGTACAGATAATCTATTAAGTGGTTCATCTTGTAGTGATAACTCCTGCAATAATAGCAATTTATGTTCAGATGAAAACAAATGCATTGATCTATCCTGTAGACATATTTCTCAATGCAGTGATGAGGATTGTTCTGACTTAAGAAATTGCTCAGATAACGATCAATGTAATGATAAAAGCTGTAAAGATGAAACATGTGATAATCTTAATTGTACAGATGACTTATCTTGTATCAATAGAACATGTAACGATACTTGTTCTTATGCTCCAGGACAGTGTTCCAATGACAATTGCACACAACCTTCCTGATAGGAGAATTACAATGTCGATATATAATGATAGATCTTTTGAAATTCACAACACAATAGGCAAACTTATAGAAACAATCGCACATAGAAAAAACGCTCAACTTAGTAAGAAAAATTTACAAGACTTAATGCTAACGATTGAGAGTTGCTTTTTAGAAAGCAATAACAATTCTGATTATTTATTCAGGAAAAAACTACATACAAATAGTATTTACAATACTGATGGTACTTGCGTTGACACAGCAGATTGTTTAGATAATAATACATGTCTTAACAAGCAAACGGTTTGTACAGATCAAGAAAAATGTACAGATGCAGCATGCCTAAATGCTAAAAATCAATGTTCAGACTCAGATTCATGCAAGGACAATGGATGTATCAATTCTGGCTTCCATTTACCAGAGTGTACAGATAATGAATGTGAAGACAATGAATGTTTTAATCAACCTCATTGCACTGACGAAAACACTTGTTCTGATTATTCAAATTGTACAAATGAACCTGAATGTACAGATAACCTATGTTCCAATTCAGAATGTAACAACAATAATTGTGCTAATTCAAATTCTTGCAATGACGTTGATTGTGTAAATCAGAAAACCTGTAGTGACACAACAGAATGTTCTGAAATAAGATGTACTGATCTGACATCCTGTGATGGGAGTTGCTAAAATGAAAACAAAAAACTGGTTCGTAGTACTGGGTAGTATAGTCGTATGTGTAGCGTTAATATTGCTTGTTTCGATATATGCTCATGGAGAAACAGAATTAAAAACATTGCCTGTTCCTATATATCCACCAGGTTATACGGCTGTACAAAAACCTTTTGCATTAACGTTAGAAAAAACAAGCTCAATAGAAATCCCTTCTCGAGAAGGAAAGATAGAGGGAATTCGCATTGACCTAACTTTTGAATACTCAGGCGAAGACGGAAAACCCGAATACTGTCTGTACCAACCTCCTTTCTATCTCATAGACACGGAAGGCAACTGGATTGATGTAAAAATGCAATGGAAGAATTATCATAGTTTTTACTTCACCAAAGGACATCCTTATACATCCGATAGCAATAGCTATCTTACTTTTCCTGTCACCGAGGAAATGAAAGGCAAAGAATTATACCTTATCTTCCTCAACGGCTCAGATATTTGTAGCGGAGAGTCATTGTACAACTATTTGGTTTTTGATTTAGGCGTAGTAGTACAAGAGTGAATAAAAGGATCAAGGAGCTACCATTCTGTTCCTTGATCCATTATTGTACTAAAGGAGCATAATATGAACCTTAATAAAAGCACCGTTGTTCTTGTAGTTATCAGTTTTCTGTTTGGTAGCCTACTGTTTCTTCTTCCTGCCCATGGAGAAACGGGAAAGAAACAAATTGAAGTTACGTATCGGAATATTGGAATTCAAGTTAATGGTGAAGAAATAGAATCAGAACAAGAACCTTTTTTGTTTCAGGATCGGGTATATGCACCTTTACGTACTATTGGAGAAGCAGTAGACAAAGAAGTTATTTGGGACAATGAGACCAGTAAAGTGTTAATTGAAGATTCTACCACTACGACTACTTCAGATACCTTTTGTTTCCCCATACATATGATAGAAGAAAGAGTAGAGAGATTTCCTTATGTGGTTACTATAAACCGTGTTTTTATTGAAGAACTAGAAGAAGTAGAAGGAGAAGAAATTCGCATTGATCTTCGTTTTGAAAATATATCCGACAAATTTCTTGGATTACAAGCAGCAAGACCTTTTACCCTATGGGATAAAAATGGGAATATGCTTGCTTTTCTGTGGCAGAGAGGACTCTCTTCCTTTGAATTTCCACCACATTATGATTCCAAAGAAAAAACTCCCTGGGCATACCTATGCGTTACTTTAACTGATGAGTTAAAAGAACAAATTAGAAACAAAGATGTTCTTCTCATGTTTATACCTATCGCAAAACAGGCTAGCGTAGAATTTACCAATGCACTTCTGGTTTTTGATTTAGGCGTAATAGTGAAAGAGTGAATGAAAGGATCAAAGGGCAGAATGGTAGTTCTTTGATCCTTTATTGTACCAAAGGAGCATAAAATGAAGATTAACAAAAGCACCGTTGTTCTTGTAACCATCAGTTTTCTGCTTGGCAGTATGACATTTTTTCTTCCTGCCTACGGAGAAACGGGAAAGAAACAAATTGAAGTTACGTATCGGAATATTGGAATTCAAGTTAATGGAGAAGAAATAGAATCAGAACAAGAATCTTTTTTGTTTCAGGATCGCGTTTATGCTCCTTTACGTACTATTGGAGAAGCAATAGACAAAGAAGTTACTTGGGACAATGAGGCCAGTAAAGTATTAATTGAGAATTCTCCAACAGATTCAAAATCTAATTCAGATACCTTTTGCTTATGCTATCCCCTTCATTCCATTGGAGAAAGAAGTGAAGAATATCCATTAGCTTTAACCATCAAAAAAGTATATAAAGAAACGAATGACTATTCGGGAGAAGACCTTCTACATATTGATTTAACGATAGAAAATGTCGCTGACCAACCTCTAGCTATTGAGGATTGGAATTGGTATTTATTAGATGACCAGGGTAATCATATAGCAAAAATTTCTACACAATGGCTTCCGGATAGTATTGGAGCAAAGAGTATACTAAATGAAAATGGAAGAGGATTTTTATATGTATACTGGAAGGATGTCCCAAAGAATAAACATCTTCGATTGCTCTGGTTCCCAACATTACACCAACCACATGAGTTACGTTGGGAACCCTTTGAGAAAGTTTTCGTTTACAATCTGGGTACCTTTGAAGAATAATTAAACCATCAAACAACACACGATCCTTTTTAATAACAATGCTTTGGAGATTTTTCCATTTGTCAGCATATTTGAATTACCTCTGTACTGATTGAAAAAAGTAACAGGCCTCTCTGGATTTTCATGAAAAACAAAATCCTATTGCCTACCATGCATAACGAATGCTATACTTGGTATTGGTTTTACGATGTATGAATGAGAGAAATGTGGTTTCAAAGCAGTATAAAAACCCTTGGAGGAGCAAATGAAAAGAACATTGTGTTTGATTTTTGAATGGTTACGGTGGATTGTGATCATTATTGCTTTACAGATTGGGTATGTTAACTTCCAATCAATTGCAGATGTTTTCCCTTTAATATCCTTCTTAACAGTGTTTACGATTGCAGGATTATCAGGCACAGAGTCGCTATTCTTATCTGAAGAAGCCCAAAAGTTGACAGGGTACAAGCCAAGTGGCTACCAAAGACAATGCGGCTTGTTCTTTTATGCATTGACCATTACTTCCTTGCTTGTTTTCGTTTTCCAATGGGGTGTTGAATCCAGCCTAACTGTTTTACTGTTAACCTTGCTTTTCCTTTTGTTCTCTTCCATCAACCACCTGTATTCTGCCAAAAAAGAGGGAACAGGAAAGTTTAGAAACATATACCTGCGCTTTGGTGGAACCATGCTTCTCCT
>JAQVSG010000078.1 GCA_028700655.1 Caldisericia bacterium | reverse complement strand
AAAGCCCTGCATTCCATGAACAAAGATTTATCGGTAGAAGAAATGACGGCTATGGTGATGGAAGCAGGAAGGGTTGCTGTGGATGCAATGGCACTTTTAGATGCTGCCAACACTGAAGCCTATGAAAACCCTGTCATTACCAGTGTAGAGTTAGGAACTCGAAACAATCCCGGCATTTTAGTATCAGGACACGACCTAAAAGACTTGGAACAACTCTTGAAACAAACCCAGGGTACAGGCGTGGATGTATACACCCATGGAGAAATGCTACCGGCCCATTATTACCCGGGGCTTAAAAAGTATGAACACCTTGTGGGGAACTATGGAAATGCATGGTGGAAACAACAAACCGAGTTTGCATCTTTCAATGGCCCTATTCTAATGACAACCAACTGTATTGTGCCTGTGAAAGAGGAGTACAAAGATCGCATTTTTACCACCAGTGTTGTTGGCTATCCTGGTATTCCCCATATTGAAGAACCACCTCCAGGCAAAGAAAAAGATTTTAGCTCCATCATCGCACTTGCCAAATCTTGCCCTCCTCCCACAGAAATTGAAACCGGAACCATTGTAGGAGGCTTTGCACACAACCAAGTGCTGGCTCTGGCCGACAAAGTGGTAGAAGCTGTGAAATCGGGCGCGATCAAGCGGTTTATTGTGATGGCAGGGTGCGATGGCCGCCACAAAACCAGAGAGTATTATACCGATGTCGCCAAAAATCTCCCCAAAGATACCATTATATTAACCGCAGGCTGTGCAAAATATCGATACAATAAATTGCAGCTAGGCGATATCAATGGAATTCCACGAGTTTTAGACGCTGGCCAATGCAACGATTGCTATTCATTAGCCGTGATTGCCTTGAAACTAAAAGAAGTATTTGGTGTGGACAGCATCAATGATCTTCCCATTTCGTTTGATATTGCTTGGTATGAACAAAAGGCTGTTGCTGTTTTGTTGGCACTGCTGTATTTGGGTGTTAAAAATATTCGCCTTGGCCCTACACTACCTGCTTTTGTATCACCCAATGTTCTGAATGTTTTGGTGGAAACATTTCAATTGAAACCCCAGTCTACTGTTGAAGACGATATTGACGCTATGATAAAAGGTTTGTGACAAGTTGGAACTTTTTATTCCAAAAAGTGATAAAGTGTGTATATGTGTTTCTATTTTTAGCAATATAACGCAATTGTTATATTTGAAAGGAGTATGCGATGGAAGAAGTTAAATTTCATATGCCTTTATTGGGAGACGAATTTCCTGAAATTAAGGCCAACACAACCCATGGGCCAATGAACATCCCTGGAGACTTGAAGGGCCAATGGTTTGTTCTGTTTAGCCACCCAGCTGATTTTACTCCGGTGTGTACCACTGAATTTGTGGCTTTCCAAAAGCGGTACGATCAATTTGAAAAATTAGGGTGCAAACTGGTAGGCATGTCCGTAGACCAAGTATTTTCCCACATCAAATGGATTGAATGGATCAAAGATGAACTGGGAGTGGAAATCCAATTTCCTGTCGTAGCAGCCAACGATGCTATTGCCAATAAGTTAGGCATGTTACATCCTGGCAAAGGGACCAATACGGTTCGTGCTGTTTTTATCGTAGATCCCAACAGTAAAGTACGCCTTGTGATGTACTATCCACAAGAAGTAGGCCGAAACATGGATGAAATTGTACGCTCTGTGAAAGCATTGCAGATTTCTGACAAACAAGGTGCTGTGCCTGCTGGTTGGCCCAATAATGAGCTGATTAAAGACCGCATTATTGTCCCGCCTCCCAACAATGAAAAAGATGCCAAAAAAAGAAAAGAACAGTACGAATGCTTTGATTGGTGGTTTTGTCACAAACCTCTCGAATAACCCGTCCACGATAAACCCAAGAAACGAACGTTTCTGTCCAAAAAAGGGCTCTGTCAAGAGCCCTTTTTTTTGTATTCAGAAAAAACTCTAGTATACTGGACTAATTTCAGTTCATACACATCATGAATGAAATCCTTCCATGTACATGGATGCATCCATTTTGTTCGGAGGTATTTTTGATGTTGAATGGCAAGAAGTTATCGTTACTGTTTGCGTTGTTTATCGGACTCCTGGTTGGAGTCAATCTTCTGGGGGGGAAAGTCATTGGTTTTTTTGGTATTTCTTCTTCGGTAGGAATTTTTATGGTTCCTCTCACGTTTCTTATCACCGATATTGTGGAAGAAGTGTATGGAAGAGAAACAGCGGGTCGGTTTATTTCGGGTGGCATTATTGTATTGATCGTCATTTTTGCTTATACATTGATATTTACCGCTTTACCAAGTCATAGTCGGTATTTGTACAACGATGAATACCGCATCATCTTTGGAAGCTCACTTCGGATGATTGGGGCTAGTTTGGTCGCCTTTATACTGTCGCAATATCACGACGTATGGGCTTTTGAGTTTTGGAAAAAAAGAACCCAGGGAAAAGCTCTTTGGCTTCGTAACAACCTCTCCACCATCGTTTCTCAAGGCATCGATACGTTTGTATTCATGATGATTGCCTTCTATCGAATATCTCCTACCTTTACCTTCACGTTTGTTCTACAAATGTCATTACCGTATTATGCGCTTAAAATTTGTTTTGCGATCCTGGATACTCCTTTTGTGTATCTTGGCGTAAAATGGTTGAAAAAAGAGGCTTCCTCCACCCTATCTCTTGCGCAGGAATAACGCGCAAACCACCAGAGACAAGACACAAACGTTCCCAGGGGCATGCACATGCATGCCCCTCTCCCTTTTATTCTTTGCATTTCCAATATTCCGATCCATCGGTTTTTCGATCTAAAAAACCATAACTTACTAAATATCTTCGAATAAGAGCGTAATCGTCAAATTTCGTTTGAATAATCGTGTTGATCTCTTTTTCTGTATAGATCACTCCGGTTTCAAAAAGATCTGCAAACTGTTTGATGACAATGAGCTTTTTCTTTTCTTTGACGGGCCATTGAATCAAACATCCTTCGTCTGTGAAATACGCTTTGTTGACCTTATCCATTTCTTTTTCTGTAATCATGTATCGGTCATCAACCATCGTAGCCGTGCGATGAATGGCCATAAAATCTTTGGCCAGACCCGCGTTTTTCATAAGCGCAATAAACACTTTGGCTTGTTTTTCTTTCTCACGCAGTTTGAAACGATACGATCGAACCGTTGAGGAAGAACCAATGGCAGGGTTTTCTTCCACAATCTCCTTATCACTGTAGCCTTGATGAAGCAGCTGCAAGATATTCTTTTGAGGATCTGTTAATCCTGTTACTTTTTTGTCCAATTCGATAAGCTGCGAGAACATTCCACCATGCTCTTTTTCGATGTGTAATACAATGGCTTTTTTCCCAATCACCAACTGGTCTTGGATCGTGTAGATTTCGTCTTTGTAAAATTCCTTGCCACATACCAGGCAACCGTATTTTTCTTCCACAGGATCGTATTGATATCCCTGGGCAATGTCTTCTACCGATGCATCAAAAAACGTTTTGTGGGGTATCATGTGAACACCACCTTTCTGTATAATGTAAACATATTCTATAAAAGTTTATAAATATGTCAACAAAAACGAAACTTATTGTTCCTTGTGAAAAAAACATCCATGTGCCCTGGGTAGAAAAAGAGGGAAATAAACGAAAATTCATTTTCTTCCATTGAAACTTTTCTATCTTTTACTACATTTTTATGGAACTTTTTTTCATTGGATTCAATTTCTTATTCGGAGGCATGAATATGAAATGTATATATTTAGATCATAGTGCTACGACGCCTGTTGACCCTGAAGTGGTAACAGCCATGAACCCTTTTTTTTCGATGCATTACGGAAATCCCTCTTCGATGTATTCTATTGCAGAGATTTCCCGCGATGCTATTGAACAATCACGTTCCACCATTGCTTCTTTTATCAATGCTTCTCCGAAGGAAATTTATTTCACCAGCGGAGGGACAGAATCGGACAATCAAGCCATTTTCACCACGGCTCAAAAGCAAAAACACAAAGGAATGCATATCATTACTTCTTCCATTGAACATCATGCTGTTTTGTATGCTTTTCAGCAATTGGAGAAAGAAGGCTTTGACGTTACCTACCTTCCCGTTGATTCGTACGGGATAGTATCTCCTTCGTCGTTGCAAAAAGCCATGCGTTCTGATACCACTCTTGTTAGCATTATGCATGCGAACAATGAAGTGGGTACAATGCAAGATATTCTTTCTTTGGCGACAATAGCCCATGAAAAAGGGGCTTTGTTCCACACCGACGCAGTGCAGGCCATTGGAAAAGTGCCTGTAGATGTGCAATTGATGAATGTTGATCTCCTATCTTCCTCTGCCCACAAACTATATGGGCCCAAAGGGGTTGGGTTTCTATATGCTAAAAAAGGCACTCCCTTTTCTTCCTATTTATATGGAGGAGGACAAGAAAACAAAAAGCGCCCTGGCACAGAAAATGTTCCGGGCATTGTCGGTTTTGCCAAAGCTATTGAACTTGCTCAAAATCGTTCTTTAGACGATCATCAACACCTGCAAAATTTGGCTACCTTTCTTACCGACGGAATCCAAAATCTGGTTTCGGATGTGCTATTTACCGGCCATCCTACTCAACGAACACCAGGCCACGTTAGTGTATGTTTCAAGTATGTTGAAGGAGAATCGATTCTTTTAATGCTTGATTCTCATGGAATCTGTGTATCGAGTGGATCCGCTTGTACATCCGGTAGTTTGGATGCATCTCATGTCCTTCTTGCGATGGGGATTGATTCCGCCACCGCACAAGGATCCATCCGACTAACAATGGGACGACAGAATACAATGGAGGACATGAAAGCAGTACTCAACGTTCTTCCAGAAATTATAGAAAAGCTTCGCAAAATGTCCCCTTTGTGCTAAACGCACACGATATTTTTTTGAATTGAGGTAGAGGATGTATACAAAAAAAGTAAAAGACCATTTCATGAATCCACGCAATGTAGGATCTATTGAAAATGCCGATGCCCAAGGCGAAATTGGCAATCCACAATGCGGTGATATCATGCATATTGATATCAAAGTGGAAAATGGTGTGATTGTGGATATTAAATTTCAAACCTTTGGATGTGCTGCAGCCATTGCTTCTAGCAGTATGGTTACCGAAATTGCCAAAGGGAAAACCTTGATTGAAGCAGAGAAACTCACCAACCAAATGGTAGCGGATGCGCTTGGGGGTTTGCCACCGGCCAAAATGCATTGCTCCAATTTGGCAGCCGATGCATTGCATAGGGCAATTCAAGATTATCGAAGGAAACATCCTGAAGTAGAATAACTTCTGTAGAGGAATTCTTCCTTTTCCCAATTTTCTGTTTTTTTCATTTGCTCCTTTTTTTTCATATCGATATACTTATAGTTGTTTCTATGTTTATTGGAGGGGGTCCAATTCTATGAATCATTCTATTCCGATTAGTTTATGGGATACTGTCGATCACATCAATCATAGCTATTATTTTAGGGAGTCTATTCCCACAAAAAGAAAACGCGAGTTAGCTACTTGGATTGCTGATCGCATGGATGAAAAAGAGGGGTATTTTGGATTGTTTGCACCTACACCCCACGATTTTGAGAACACCGTATGCACGTACACGGGTGAACCTGTAACCAGCAAAGCTGGCAAAGCCCACTTGTTAGGCGAAGAAGCATTACATTCTCTGGTTCTTCTAAACGTTCATAATACACATGTAGATAAGGCAAAAGAAGTTGCTGTCAATATTATTCACGATATCATGCTTCAAAATGAAGTTGAAGGAAAATGGTGTGGATTCTTTTGCTGTGGGAAGTGCACCGTTTCGTACTGGCGAAATTTGATTCACGAAAGCATTCCATTTAGCCGACC
>JAQVSG010000077.1 GCA_028700655.1 Caldisericia bacterium | reverse complement strand
CCACCGTTCTTATACTCTTGGCAGGTTTATTTCTAAGTGTGTTATCTATGACTCTTTTTGAAGTCATTAATGTTGACATAGGGGACATTATCTGGGAATGGGTAGCTATCTTTGGTGCGATTGGATGCCCCATTGTGGCAGTTTTTTTAGTACTAAAAAGAAATGTGAAAAACAACCTATTGGCTATATTAGTTCGTGGTTTTACTCCTTTGTTTACTATTGTAGTGATTGCTTTCTTAGCTCTGATTCTTTTGAGAATCCGAAATCCTTTTGAAGATCGTGATTACTTGATTACAATCAATGTTTTGTTGTTTGTCATAGTGACTCTTTCCACATATGTGATTGTAAACCGAGATGCCATCGTAAAGAATTTTGTTAATATAGTGTTGTCCATTTTCCTTGGGGGAGGCTTTTTGATCGGAATTATTGCATTGGCAGCTGTGTTATTTCGCTTATTCCAAGATGGTTTTACCCCCAATCGCATAGCATTAATTGGCATGAATATCCTTTTAACCGTAAACATCGGCGGATTATTGTATCATGAACTCAAATGGCTATTGAAAAAGGCAAAACAGCCCAATTCAACTGTTTGGATTGCAACGTATCTCCCCATTTATCTTTTATGGTCTTTGTTCATGGTTTTTGTTTATCCCTGGATTTTCGGCCTCCGCTAATGAATAAGGAGCTCAGGCAAAAAATAATATGATTATTAAAAAGGTTTTTACGTTGGATTGTTGTATAACTCCAATTAAGTCCCAAGCTGTACCTAATGAGTGATGGAACAACGTAGGTCTATGTTGGGCTTTTTCTAGTGTTGCATCATTTGAAAGTAGTTTGTTAAAACAAGGGTTTGTAACCAATCCATTAGAAGTGTAGAAAACTCTGTTCTCTATTTGCAGACAATTTTTGCTGAATAAGTTATTGTTTTCTTGTGAAGAAGCCTGTTTTTCTGTATAATGAGGCTATGAGTGAGTCATTTTTAAAACCATCTGATGCCAAATGGAGCGAGTATCGTTATTATCTTGATCAAAGAGAACGTGAAAAGAAAGATCTTTTAAAGAAGAAATTTCAAGATTACCTTTTGATGACCAAGATGATTGCTTCCATGCTGTACAAGAAGTTTTCTGTACAGAAAGTATTTCTCATTGGATCTCTATGAGATTTTACAAAAAGAAGGTTGTTGTGAACTCAAAATACCTGGTTTTAAAAGAACGGATTATTGAAGAGTTGTCCTTCGTAAAACGATCTATGCAAAAAGCGGAAGAAGCTTGGAACAAAGCTATAATTGAAAATGACGATTGCTACTACGATTCAACTGCTCTAAACCTCCATCATATGTATAATGGCATGGAAAGGATTTTTGAGCAAATTGCTCGTAATGTTGATGAATCATATCCCGAAGGAAGTAACTGGCACAGGGATCTATTGGTTCAAATGACATTAAATATTCCAAAGCTGAGACCCCGACCCTCTGTTTACGATTTTAAGGTATTGAAAGAGAGGTAGAATATGAAGAAACTATGTGATTTGCAAAAGAAAGACCAAGTGTATGGTACGAAGTATACCAATCTCGTTGTTAAGAATGGTAAGATTTTCACAAATAGAAGTATTGCAACCAGTATTTTCTTATTGTTATTATTCTCCCTTGCCATCTGTTCTTTCGGTTGTAGCCAAGCAAAGTCAAACACAATCAATAATGATGAAGAGAAGATTCCTGCAATCAACACCTATGGCAATACTACAGGTAATATTACCAACGGGGGAATAGCAGCCATTCAAGGAGATTGGATCTATTACAGCAATGTAAGTCGTAGGGGTGAGTTATACAAAATACGTGTTGATGGATCAGATAAAACTCTTTTGTGTGAAGACAATGCAACATTTATCAATGTAGTAGGGGATTGGGTCTATTACAGTGACTATTTTGGAGACGATAAGCTGTATAAAATACGAACAGACGGTACAGAAAAAACGCTATTAAGTGAAGATCCTGCATGGCATATTCGAGTAATGGGAGATTGGATTTACTATTCCATTTATGATGAAGGAGCAATTTACAAAATCCCCACCAATGGAGGTGAACGTATATTATTGAGTGATGGTTATATATTAAGTTTTCCTGTTGTCACTGAAGATTGGATTTACTGTATAAAGGATCTCGACTCTGAGCATATCCTTTGCAAAATTCGGACTGATGGTACTGATCTTACTAGTCTACACGACAATTCAGTATGGGGATTGCTTGTTGCAGGGGATTGGATCTATTATGTGAAACATTTGGACAATGTGGCGAATGCAAGGACAGAGCTATGTAAAATCCGTACCAACGGTACAGAACGTACAGTAGTGTACAAGGGTGAAACTGGTCCCATGAATGTTGCAGGGGATTGGATTTATTTTTGGAACGAAGAAAATGATGTTCCTCAACTTTGTAAAATCCGTACCAATGGGACCAAATATACGGTATTGGCGGAAGGAGATTTTAATCAAATCAATGTAGTGGGAGAGTGGATTTATTGCACCAAAAAGGTATTTGGAGATGAAATGTACCAAATGGGAAGAGATACGCTTTACAAAATGAGAACCGATGGAACTGACTTCCAGCTTGTCGATTGAAATAATATGCACAACACAATTCTTATGATTAATTTCATGTGTTTTGCATAACACTTATACTGATTTTGATGTGTGGAAAGATATCTTGTTAAAAACTGATGAATGCCTAGAGTGAGGGAGGTTTTTCACATAGCTCGATGAGGGTTCCGTTGGTGGCTTTGGGGTGGATGAAAATGATGCGGTTGCCTTTGACACCAATGGTGGGCTCACCAATGAGTGGAATATCCTGGTTTTTTAATGATTGCAGTGTTTCTTCAAAGTTTTCTACTTCAAATGCAATGTGGTGCAAGCCTTCTCCCTTTTTTTCAAGGAATTTGGCTATAGCTCCTTCTTCACCCAAGGGTTGCAGAAGCTCGATATGCGTGTTTTTTGTTTCTACCATGATGGTTTGTATGTGCTGGGAAGGCAGGTCAATGACTTTGTCAAGAGGTTGATTCAAGAGAAGTTCGTATACTTTTTTTGCTTTTTGTAAGTCATGGACCGCAATGCCGATGTGATCTAATTTCATTTCTTTACATCCTTTTCTATCGATAACAAAACATGATCGATGGCTTCATCAAAACTACTAGTACCTTGTATAATGCTGTGAAGGTGGTTTTCAAAGCTTACTTCTTGAAGGATGGGATCAATGAAACGAGAAGTAAAGCGATCGATGATGGCTTCTCGAATTGTTTTTTTCAGATGGTTCTTTCGGCGTGTGTAGAGTTGATTATGCAGGGTCAGATAGGTTTTGTGTTCTTGGATGGTTTGAAGCAGCACATCCATGTGTTTTCTCTGGTTGGCTTGAATTTTTACAATCTTGGGAGACCAATTGCCATCAGCTTGCACTTTCATATTCTCCCGAAGCATGTATTCCATTCTTTCTGCACCTGCTAAATCAATTTTATTAATGACATACATGTCGGCTATTTCCATCAGACCAGCCTTTAAGATTTGGATGGAATCTCCTGATTCGGGGGCAGATACGACCATTACTGTATCGGCAATATCAGCGATATCAATTTCATTTTGACCCACACCAATGGTTTCTACAATGACAATGTCATAGGCGGCAAAAGAAAACAGCTGGATGACATCATAGATGGACTTGTTCACTCCTCCAAATATGCCTCGATTGGACATGCTGCGAATAAAAATGTTGGGTTTGCTGAAGAGAGGTGCCATGCGGATGCGATCGCCTAAAAGTGCTCCTCCATTCATTTTGTTGGAGGGATCAATGGAGACAATGCCAATCTTGAGTTGGGAATCCCACGAACTGACCAATGCTTCAATAAGGGTACTTTTACCGGCTCCTGGTGCACCGGTGATACCTAGTACATATGTTTTACTGGATGTAGCGTAGATTTCTTTGCGAAGAGATTGAGAGAGATCTGGGATATTGTTTTCTAATATGGAGATTGCTTTGGCAATGATTCGTTCGTCTTGATTCTGAATGCCTGTTCGAAGATCGTCAATCATTCGTACTTTGGGGTACATTGGCTCGGATGAACGATACGATATCTTCTAGCGAACTACCAGGAGGGTATATAGCTTTAATCCCAATTTCTTGTAAAAATGGGATATCATCTTTAGGAATGATTCCCCCGGCAATAACAAGAATATGGTCCAGCTTGTGCTGATGTAAATGTTTCATTATCTCGGGGAACAAATGGTTGTGAGCACCGGATAAAATGCTTAATCCAAGGACATCAACGTCTTCTTGCAGGGCAGTTCTTGCAATGCTTTCAGGAGTTTGCTTAATGCCTGTGTAAATGACTTCCATACCAGCATCTTTCAATGCTCTAGCAATGATTTTAGCACCTCGGTCGTGACCATCTAATCCAGGTTTTGCGATTAATACGCGAATAGGTTTGCTCATATTCTCATCCTCTAAAAAATGCTTTCTGTGTATTCCCCATATTCTTTGCGTAGAATATTGGCAATTTCTTCAATGGTTGCATATTCTTTGACGGCATCGATAATGGGTTGCATAAGATTATCGCCTGCTTGAACGGCATTTTGTAAGTGTGCAAGACAATGTTGTACTTTTTCGTTGTCACGGTCATTTTTAATTTTGTGTAATTTTGCAATTTGATCATGTTCGTTTTTTGGATCTACTTTCAGTAATGTAAAATCTTGTTCACTTTCTTCAACAAAGCAGTTGACTCCTACTTGTTTGTCAATTTTAGCATCCAAATTTACTTGCAGTTTATAGGCGTGGTCTTGGATCTCTTTTTGGATGTATCCCGTCTCAATGGCATGCACCATACCTCCCATTTCATCAATCTTCTGAAGGTATTTTTCGACGTCATTGCAAATTTCTTTGGTTTTGTTTTCGACGAAGTAAGAACCTCCAATTGGGTCAATGGTGGAAGGGATACTTGTCTCATACCCAAGAATTTGCTGGGTTCGAAGTGCGATACGAACAGCCTTTTCAGTGGGTAGGCTTAGTGCTTCGTCAAAGGAGTTGGTATGCAAAGATTGCGTACCCCCAAGCACGGCAGAGAGCGCGGCCAAGGTAACTCGGATAATATTGTTTTCGGGCTGCTGGGCTGTGAGAGATGCACCAGAAGTTTGCGTATGAAACCGCATCCGTTTTGATTTTTCATTGGTGCTGTGGAATCGATTGGTGATGATATTGGACCAAAGCCACCGGGCAGCACGGAATTTGGCAATTTCTTCGAAGAAATTCATACTTGAATTAAAGAAGAAGGAAAGACGGGGTGCAAAGTCATCAATCTTCAAACCCGATTCTAGTGCAAGTTTGACATATTCAATACCATCGGCCAATGTAAAGGCTACTTCCTGTACTGCATTGGAACCTGCTTCTCGTATGTGATAGCCACTGATACTAATGGTGTTCCATTTTGGCATTTTTTGGGAACAATACTGAAAAATATCAACAATTAGTTTGAGAGATGGCTTGGGAGGGAAGATATATGTGCCACGAGCTACATATTCTTTTAAAATGTCGTTTTGTGTAGTACCTCGAAGACTTGCAAGGGAAAGATTGCGTTTTTCTGCCAATGCGATGTACATGGCAAGAACAATGATGGCTGTGGAATTGATGGTCATGGAGGTACTGATGTTCTCAATGGGAATGTCTTGAAAAAGGTCTTCCATGTCGGCTAGTGTATCAATAGAAACGCCTACTTTTCCCACTTCTCCCTTGCACATAGGATTGTCAGAATCATATCCAATTTGTGTTGGTAAATCGAAAGCAACGCTTAAGCCTGTTTGTCCTTGCTCAAGCAAATACCGAAATCGTTTGTTGGTTTCCGTGGATGTGCCAAAACCTGCATATTGTCGCATTGTCCAGAGCTGTTTGGTGTACATGGCGTCATATACACCTCTGGTGTATGGTGCCTTGCCAGGGTATCCAATATCGTTTTCGAAATCAACAGATTCTAAGTCTTGGGGTGTATACAATTCTTTTTTCATGCGTTTTTACTTTTATACCTTATTGCTTGAATTTTACTATATTTATAACAAAATAAGTATGTTTCACAAAATTGATTT
>JAQVSG010000020.1 GCA_028700655.1 Caldisericia bacterium | reverse complement strand
ATGCGGTTTTGTTCGTTCAAATTTTTCTTTAGCCATTTGTTCCTCCTGTGGGAATGGTTTTAAAACTATAATTTCAAACAATATCAATCGTTTTTCGTAAGCCCACGGACAGAGTTGAACTGTCGACCTCATCCTTACCAAGGATGCGCTCTACCAACTGAGCTACATGGGCATAAAGTCAAAAAAAGCGGGAAACGAGAGTCGAACTCGCGACAACTTGCTTGGAAGGCAAGGGCTCTACCACTGAGCTATTCCCGCAGAAAAATGGTGGACAGGGAAGGATTCGAACCTCCGAAGACGCTGTCAACAGATTTACAGTCTGCTCCCGTTGACCACTTGGGTACCTGTCCATTTAACTGCTTTTCTATTATACCTACAATTTCAAATTTTCAAGCTGCAAATAAAAGCCGACGATCCGGATCGAACGGATGACCTACTGATTACAAATCAGTTGCTCTACCAGCTGAGCTACGTCGGCACACCGGAGAACTATTTTATGAGTATTTCCGCTAGTGTCAACCATATTACTCAATTTCTTGTGTAAAAATTTCATACCCAATAATTCCAAAAGCAACGGACACATTGAGGGAATTTGTTTTTCCGGAAATGGGTATGCGTACTAAGTGATCACATTTTTCAAGGGTCTTCTTTTTTAATCCATTGTTTTCATTTCCCATTACAACAGCAATATGGGAATTGTAATGAATCTTTTTTGGATCTTCTTTCCCACGAATATCCGTTCCTACAATCCAATAGCCAATGGATTTTAGATACTCTATAGCATGTCCAATGTTGTGAATTCTGGCTACTTTGCATTGAAAAATACCCCCCGATGATGCGCTCATAGCTCCTTTCCCAAGTAATGTTGAGTGATGCTTTGTCATACAGACTGACTGAAATCCAAAACAGGCTGCACTTCGTAGCATAGCACCAGCATTTTGGGGATCTTCAATTTCTTCCATTAACAACACCCGGGAATACTTTCCGGGTTCCACAACTGCAGCCTCTTCTAGAGAATACAAGGAAACATCATCGCAAAGAGCAACAATAGAATCTAAGTCCGGATACTTTTTTTGAAATACACTTTTCTGGAGCTGTATGACAGGTATTCTCTGATCTCGAAACAGCTGGTATAAACGATTAGAAAGGTGGTAGTTCTTGGGAGTAATTACCTTCAGAATCGGTTTTTCATTTTGAATGGCTTCTTCAATCTCATGTTTTCCACTGATAATCATTGTTTTTCCAATCTATACGATGTTTTTCCAAGGGAATCTTCAAGAATAATATTGCATTCTTGTAGCTTGTCTCGTATTTTGTCCGAAAGAGCAAAATCTTTGTTTTTTCGAGCGTGCGCCCGTTTTTCAATAAAAAGACTAACGATGTCATCTACAGATGCCTGATCTTCAGGAATGGTGAGTTCAAATAGCATCGCAAGGTTTGTAAGAGATTCCACCAATTCCTCGGTATCATACAAAAAAGTAGTATTTTCGATATCAACAAAACCCAGAGTTTCAAAATACTCTGTTAAATACAAATGAATCTTCTCGTATACAGCTGCAGAAATAGTACCCTGCACATCCAATATCCTATTCAGTTCACGCAACGTAAGGTGTATACTTCCAAAAGCCGCTGGAGTATTAAAATTATCCCGTAGCTGAGAATGAAACTCCTCATGATTGGTCACGCAAAATTCTTCCAACTGATTTTCAATCTCAGTTCTTTCCGTAGTTTTCCTTGGAACAATAGTCTTAAACCGCCGCATGGAAATGGCAATGCGCTCCACATTTTTCTCCGCTCTTTGCAAAGCTTCCACGTTAAATTCAAGGGGAGAAGAATAGAGAGTAGCCAAGAAAAAGTATCGTAGAACATTGGGGTGATACTGTTGAAGAGCATCCTTAATGCGAAAAACATTGCCAATTGACTTGGACATTTTCACTTTGTCCAAGGTAACCCACCCGGTGTGAATCCAATACCGGCAAAACGGCTTCTCACAGGTAATCCCCTCTGCTTGTGCAATTTCATTTTCATGATGAGGAAATATTAAATCTTGTCCTCCTCCATGGATATCAAAATGGTTTCCTAAATACTTCAGTGCCATTACAGAACATTCAATATGCCAACCGGGTCGACCTTTCCCCCAAGGACTATCCCATGAGGGTTCTCCTGGTTTTGCTTCTTTCCAAAGGGCAAAATCCAGGGGATCTTTCTTCTTTTCTCCCGGTACAATTCGCGCACCCGATAACAAGTCGTCTAGTTTTCTTTTGGATAATTTTCCATATTCTTCGCTTTTTCGAACATGGAAATAAACATCACCCGATGATTCATAGGCATACCCATTCTCGATTAATGTCTCAATTGCAGTAACAATTTCTGGAATATGATCTGTTACTTTCGGATACATATCGGGTTCTGATATATGCATTTTTTGAATCACATCGATGTATCGGTGCATATACTTTTCTGCCAATTCCTTGGGAGTTATGTTTTCTTCGTGAGATTTTTGAATGATTTTATCATCAATATCAGTAAAATTGCTAATATAGGTTACATTGTAGCCATTTTTTCGAAAAATCCGTCGAATCACATCAAACACAATTGCTGTTCGAGCATGCCCTACGTGAGAATCATTGCTTGTAGTTAGACCACAAACATACATACTCATTTCGCCAGGTATCCGTGGAACAAATTCAACTTTTTTTCCTTGCATGGTGTCGTGAAAATAGATTGTATTCAATGCATTCTCCTTTCAGATTTTGGAGAGAAGAGCTTTCAGAATGTCCAGCACTTTTTCTTTGCCCATTAAATAGATTACTAGATAAATCTCAGGTCCCTGATCTTCGTTTGTCATTATCAAACGTAAAGGCATCCATAAATGTTTGCCTTTCACCTTGGATTCTTTGCCAGCGTTTCGAATCGCATTCAAAACAAAATCTGGACTCCATTTCTCGTCAACAGAAAAATGACGAATAAGCGCCGGGAGTAATTCTATCATTTCAGGAGTTTGAATCTCTGGGATACGATCCGGTTGAATACCGTTGTATGCATCAATGGATTCGATATAGTTAACAATATCTGTAGTCAGAACAATGTAGTCTTTCATATGGGCAAGAGCTTGCAAGTAAAACGTTTTGTCTTTTTCGTTGGTGAGAAATCCTTTAGCTATCAAATCCTCTTGTGCAATTTTGAACAAGTCCTCACAAGATTTTTGTCGCAAATAATGGGCATTGTACCATTTTAACTTTTCGTAATCGAAAATTGCTGGACTTGTATTCACATTAGTAACTTCAAATCGTTGGATAAGTTCATCAAGCGTGAAAAACTCTTCCTCAGTTTTGGGAGACCACCCTAAAAAAGCCATATAATTCACAAAAGCTTCCGGAAGGAACCCCATATTGCCATATTCTGTAATTGCAAAAGCGCCGTGTCGTTTACTCAACTTTGTTTTATCATCTCCTAAGATCATGGGCATATGTGCAAAAATGGGAACAGGATAGCCCAGTGCTTCATACAATAAAACTTGCCTGGGAGTATTTCCGAAAAAATGGTCTTCGCCCCGAATAATGTGAGTTATCTCCATCAATGCATCATCCACGGTAACGGCAAGATTGTAAGTAGGCATACCATCCGTTCGAACAATAATAAAATCGTCCAACGAAGAAACGGGGAAAAACTTAGTTCCACGAATTAAATCTGTCACCTGAACATCATTCTGATCCGGCAATTTAAAACGTATTACATAGGGTTCACCGTTGGCAATGCGTGTTTTGACTTCAGATTGTGGAAGATTTCTGCAACGTCCGCTATATCGGGGAGGTAGACTGTTAGTACGAGCTTCTTCCCGATCCATCTCTACTTGCTCTGCTGAACAAAAACATACATACGCATGTTGTGTATCTAACAAACGCTGAATATGCTCTTGATAAAGACTCATTCGTTCACTTTGCTTATAGGGGCCGTGTTGTCCACCAATTTCAATCCCCTCATCCCATTGGATACCCATCCACTTCATAGCATCAATTTCATTTTGGATATATTCATCTCGGGATCTTTCTCTATCCGTATCCTCAATTCGAAAAACAAAAGTACCCTCGTTGTGTTTGCAAAACAAATAATTAAATAGGGCTGTCCTTGCATTCCCTACATGCAAATTACCGGTCGGAGAGGGGGGGAAACGAACTCTAATTTTCGACATGCTTCACCTCAAAGTGGAATATTTCTTTAATTTCTTGTATGGTTTGATTTGCCACTGTTTGGGCTTTTTTTCTTCCTTTCTCGATCGAATCAAAAATCATGGCTTTACCCTCCACCGTATTCATAAATTCATCCTTTTTCTCTCGAATAGGAGAGATAAAATCGTTTAATAACTTCATCATGCGTTTTTTGCACTGAGAACAACCAATAGAAGCGGTCTTACAGTCTTGTCTGATTTCTTCTATAGAGCCAGGATCTAAAATTTGGTAATACGAAAAAACGTTACAAATTTCAGGATTCCCTGGATCGGTTCGATATACTCTACCAGGATCTGTCACAGCCGATTTTACAGCACTTTCTATTTCTTTTTCAGAAGCAGTTAAAAATATTGTATTTTGTAACGATTTACTCATCTTTTTACCGTCCAAACCTTTTAACAAAGGTACTTCTGTTAGTTTTTCTTGAGGTTCGGGAAAGATGTCTCCATACAGATTGTTGAATCGACGTACAATTTCACGAGAAATCTCCAAATGAGGAAGCTGGTCTTTCCCGACGGGTACAAAATCTCCTTTGTACAAAGCGATATCAGCTGCTTGCAAAATGGGATATCCCAACAATCCATGGGTAACATTCGATTTTAAATCGTAATCACGTATCATTTCTTTTACGGTAGGGTTTCTTTCAACCCATCCAATGGGGGTAATCATGGAAAAAATCAAAAATAACTCAGCATGCCCCGGAATATCCGATTGGATAAAAATAGTGGACTTGGCTGGATCCAATCCGATGGATAATAAGTCTGCATAGAGTTCTATTAACTGATCTCCTGCTTTTTGAGGAGTTTCATAGTCAGTGGTAAGTGCATGGTAATTGGCCAAAAACCAAAAGCATTCATATTTGTTCTCATTTTGGATTTGTACCCAATTTTTGAGCGATCCAAGATAATTTCCGATGTGCAATCGTCCGGTTGTTCTTGCTCCACTAACTATTCTTTTGACAGAATTACTCATATGTTTCTCCTCTGTTACAATCGATGTATACTTTATTATACTTTTCTATGAAATTTTGAACAAATAAGGAGTAAGATATGGATTTAATTGAAGAAATCAAAGGAAGAGAAATAATTGACTCGCGTGGGTTTCCCACCGTTGAGGCAGTTATTACTTTATCCTCTGGAATACAAGCCAGCGCTGCTGTACCTTCCGGAGCATCGACGGGCAAAAGAGAAGCTCTTGAGCTCAGAGATACTTCACTACAACGTTTTCACGGAAAAGGTGTCAAAACTGCCGTAGACAATATTGCCAATATCATTGAATCCGAATTAATTGGTTATAGTGTTCTGCATCAACATGTTATTGACTCCATTCTATTAGAATTGGATGGCACCGAAAACAAAGAACGGTTGGGTGCCAATGCAATTCTTGCAGTTTCTTTGGCAACGGCCAGAGCTGCTTCTATGCTACTCAATATACCTCTTTACAGATACTTAGGTGGTATCCAGGGAAACACCATGCCAATCCCTATGATGAATATTATTAACGGTGGAAAACATGCTGACAATTCCATTGATATTCAAGAATTTATGATTGTACCCCATGGTTTTTCCTCTTTTAAAGAATCCCTTCGAGCAGGATGCGAAACCTATTACACATTAAAAAAACTTCTCCAAGAAAATTCTTTATCGACAGGGGTTGGAGACGAAGGTGGGTTTGCTCCCAACCTAGAATCCAATGCAGCCGCTTTGGATATACTTGTGGAGGCCATCAAAAAAGCAGGGTACCAACCCGAAGAGCAAATCTCCATTGCATTGGACTGCGCTGCCGATAGCTATTATAAAGACAAGATGTATCATCTTCATGGAGAAAAACCTATGAATTCAGAAGAATTGGGACAATACTACCAACGTTTGGTGGAAACATACCCCATTTACTCTATTGAAGATCCCTTTGAAGAAGATGACGAAACCGGTTGGATCAGTTTTTCAAAAGCGAACAAAAATAAGCTTCGTATTATAGGGGATGACGTATTTGTTACCAATTTGAAAATCTTTAAAGAGCGATCTGTTAAAGGAATTGCCAATGGTATTCTGATCAAAGTAAACCAAATTGGTACTTTAACCGAAACACTCCAAACGGTAAAATTTGCTCAAAAGAACCATTATGGATATGTGATATCACACCGTTCTGGTGAAACAGAAGATACCTTTATTGCAGATCTTGCTGTAGCACTTGGTGGTGGTTTGATTAAAACGGGAGCCCCTTGCCGAAGTGAAAGAACAGCGAAATACAATCAACTTCTACGAATTGAAGAGGAACTGGATTCTTTCGGTACATTTGGGAATATCTGGACTCCTTCATGCCCATAACTGCCAAGTGGTTGGTTGGGCTTGTTACACTATTGCTGCTTACAAACATTGGGATCCCTTCTCGTACAGAAACAACCTATAGTCATTACGAGATGTTCACTCCTGGCCGGTTGGTCTATGCTTTTCAAGACTGGTCGTCTGTAGAAGAATCTGTCGAAACTCTTTCAACGTCCATGAAAGTAAACTGCCCGAAACACCAAGTTACAGAATACTATTGGGGGATACAGTTTGTGTTTGAAAATGGTTCTATTGGGTGGGCAGGTATGACTAGCTCTTGTATGGGTCTAGGAGGCAACGGTTTTGTGTTTACGATATGTGATGCAATCTCTGCAGAAGCTCATCCAGAAGGATATTTAAGTAAAAACATAGAACCCGGCAATGGTCTTTCGTGCATACTTCCTTATGATTGGAACAATGGAATGACGTATCAACTCAACATTACAAAAAACCCGTCCATTTCTACTCAAAAGGGTATAGTATGGAGCTTATCGGTAGAAGAAATGGATACAAACCAAATCTTTCAAGTAGGAGACATAGTTACAAATCCTGACTGGGATACTTTTTACAATTGGTCGGCTTATTTTGTTGAATATTTTGGCCCCATTATGGACTGCAATGTAATGCCCCGAGGTAGTATCACATTTGATGCCTTACAGATCCATCAAAACAAAAAACTACCTATTTCAGATGTTTATATTGTAGATGCCTGTGAAAATCAGACCGAAATACAACCTCAAAAAGAGGATAAACTATACATAAAGACGGGTTCTAAATATTAAATGATTTGACTTTAGACACTTTTTTTTTATAAATTTCGTAGCTTGATATTTTTTAATCTTTCGAGAGGAGATTTATTAGTGGTAAAAATTAAACTTAAAAGACTCGGAGCACCCCATAAACCTTGTTTCCGTATTGTAGTCCAAGATTCACATAAGAGCCCCGTCAGCAGGTACATTGATTTACTCGGCACCTATCAACCACTAGAGAAAGATGCCAACGACAAAGTACAAATTGATGAAGCAAAAACAATTGATTGGTTGAAAAAAGGCGCTCAACCAACTGATAAAACATTGGCACTACTAAAACACACCAAAATTTGGAGCAAATTCGTTGAATCGAAACATGACAAGGAGGAAAACCAATGAAAACATTAATTGAAGAAATCGTAAAAACCTTAGTTGACAATCCAGAAGCCGTAGTCGTAAGAGAATCTGGTGAAGATCTCGAAGAAACAGTCGCCTATGAGATTAGAGTAGATGAAGCCGATAAAGGCAAACTTATCGGAAAGAACGGTAAAAATATCAATGCTATCCGACTCTTAATCCGTGCTGCTGCTGCAAAAACTGGAAAAAATGCCATCATTAATCCCGTAAGAGATTAATATGAGCACAATTACCGTCCCACGCAAAATTATTGTCAAAGCTATTGTAACGGATAGTTTTAAGGATGGCTTTAAGGCACAGCTTGAATCTCTTCGGAAAGAAATGGCTGACAATGTTGACAAAATCAAAACAGAAGAAAGCCGGCTACTCCTCAATGTTGGAGTTGGTTTGAGTCAAAATGAACTCAATTCTGCTAGATCGAAACTTGCTTATGATCGACAACAGCAAGAAGCGGGGATGAAAGAGATTGATGAAAAACTGAAGGAAATGGAAACTTTGAAAGAAGGTTCCATTTATCCTTACACTCAACTGGACAGCTTTGTGGATATTCAAGAAGGCGACAACCTTTTTGAAAAATTAAGCCCTGGTGAAATTACAATTCGAGATGGGATTGCTATTTCCATCAAAGAGTAAAAGAAACACACCTGTGTGAATACGAGGCTGCACTATTTAACAACTTTCCCTGGGATACTCGACGCCTATTTTAATTATAGTCTTCCAGGGAAAGCTGTTTCTAAGGGGTTGATTTCATATCAGACCGTAAACCTTCGTGATTACACCCAAGATGCTCATCGGACAACCGATGATACACCTTTTGGTGGAGGTCCTGGAATGGTCATGAAGCTAGATCCTATCGTTCAAGCCCTGCAGGATTGCCGGCAACCCAACTCTCTTGTTATCCTACCCACACCAAAAGGTACACTTCTTACGCAAGAAGTTGTCCATCATATAAGCTCCTATGAACATTTGATATTCATATGTGGTCACTATGAAGGTGTTGACGATCGGGTTTTCCAATATGTAGATATGCCCCTTTCCATTGGTGACTATGTATTGGGGGGAGGAGAAATCTCTTCCATTGTGATAACCGATGCTGTTATACGATTCGTTAAAGGCGTTTTGGGAAACCAAGAATCCACGCAAATAGAAAGTTTTGAGGACAAGCAAAGACTAGAACATCCCAATTTTACAAGACCTGCCACCTATAATGAAATGGGAATACCTGACGTATTATTATCAGGCCATCACCAAAAGATTGAAGAGTGGAGAAAGCTTGAATCCCTGCGTTGGACTTTATTGTTAAAACCAGAACTCATACAACCCGATTCTCTTTCCAAAAATGACCTCCAACGATTACGAACCATAAAGGCTTCCCTAAATCGTACCATTGATTCATTGTTAAACAACTATGAATAAATGTTTTCCACTCTATGTTTCCTTGGTACACTACCCAGTTATTGACAAAAATGGTGCCACCGTAACCACTTCAGTTACTCTTTTTGACCTTCATGACATTGCTCGGTCGTGCGTAACCTTTGGTGCCTCGTCTTTCTTCATCGTAAATCATGCCCCAAGACAGCAACAAGTTGTTCAAAGAGTGATTGATTTTTGGGATACAGGTTTTGGAAAAGAATACAATTCCAATCGAAAAGAAGCGTTGGATATTGTGAAAACAACGAATTTTTGGGAAGAGTCTAAAGAAGCTGTTTCGAAAGAAACTGGAAAAAACCCTATTGTTATAGGTACATCAGCACGTTTTCACCCAGACAAAGAAATCCGGTTTCAGGATACACAACTTATAATGAAAGAAGCTCCTGTACTTTTACTATTTGGAACAGGGTGGGGTTTAAGCCCTGACATCATTGCATCCGTAGACTATATGCTTCAGCCCATAGAAGGACCGACACCCTACAACCATTTATCTGTACGGTCAGCTGTGGCCATTATTTTATACGAATTAACAAAAAAGATATCCTAGTCGTTCTTTCTTGTTAATTTTGATCTCCAAAAAACATTCCACCCCCAGAGGAGTGTTGTTTCTTTTTTTCAAAATGATGCTGGTACACCATAAACGCCAAAATGCCTAAAACAAGTATGAAAATACTATAGACAAAGGGATAACTCACTTCTTCAGGAGGAATTCTTTTTCCTTTTTCAAGTAGAACGATATCGTTTACTTCTAGTTCTGTCTCGCCACCATGGTCTTCTCGTGCCGAATGGAAAATTCCTTTCAGCAAAAGTAGGTCTCCTTGAATTCGATATTTTCCCAAATGAACAATACCCTCTGAGAAATGCACCGGCATCCAACAACCCAAGGAATTTCCATCAGTATCCTTCACATTCAACCAACAATATTCTCCCCTTCGCATGATCTGACCGATGGCTTCCCCGTGAAATAAAATTTCTTTTTCATCATACAAACTGGGGAAAGTAATGAGTTCTGCAACATTAGGGTGTTCTAAATGGGACAAATCTTCCATGGTGAGATAATCTCGAAGAAACCATTCTGCATTCTTTTCAAGGGCTTCAGTGCTCATTCTAGAAGTCAAGTATTGATCGTTCAGTTTTTCCAAATACTTTCCCAATGTACCTTTCATCCAGTCTTGCTTTGCGCTTGTTTTGGAAGGAATTGTAAGGAGCAAAATCGACAAAACAACTCCCCCCACAAAGATCAATCGGCTTTTTCTCATGCCACTTTGCCCTCTTTATGCTTATGTTGTAAAAAACCATTCACAATGAAGGATATTAAAACGATCGCTGCAGTAAATTCCAATCGACCTAAGTACATATTGATAATATAGACAACTTTCATGTTAAACGGCATTGTATACGATGTAATACCGCAGCTCAAACCTACATTGGCCGTAGCAGAAACAGATTCAAAAAAAGAATCGACCAGGGGATAGCCATTCAATACACCCGTAACAGCACCCAGTAAATGAATCAACATATAAAGAGCAATTATATTCATCGTGGTTTTAATTGTTTTTGCATTCAACACACGATTAGCAAGATGTCGATACTTGGAAATATACACACTACTCTTGGGAATCAAAAACTGCTGAATATCAGACATGATGGACTTGAATACAATTCCGATGCGGATTGCCTTAAAACCGCCAGCAGTAGAAGCAGACCAACCCCCAAAAATCATGACTAAAATGACAGCAATCAATCCAACATCTCCCCATTGTGTCAAAAACTGGGTCGCATAAATTGTCATTTGGCCAGTTCCAGAATGACCTGATAGTAGAATAAAAAAACCTTTTCTCACAAGGGGAAGAAAGGAAGTATAGATTTGGTCTTTTAGCAAACCCACAGTAAGCAAAATACTCGTGATACCTAAGGTAATCACGAACGACCGAGTTTCAATATCTTTGTAGAGTTCTTTGCGGTCTTTAAACCATATATAGTAATGCAAGCCAAAGTTCATAGAACCCAAAATGAAAAAAATCATACAAGCAAATTCAAATATAAAGCTATGGTAATACATAGTATTCATCATTTGAGGAGCAAAACCACCGGTACTCCAGGAAGACATAAACATACAAAAACCATGAAACAAAGACCAACCGGGTTCTAAACCAATCAAGAGCCCAATAACAAAGTAAATACACACTCCCACAATCATGAAGAAGAAGCTAATAAACCAAATTGCTTTGCCTGTATCTTTCACATTGGGGATTAATTTTTCTTCCTTACCTTCACCCACAAGAGCTTGGAATCCTACAGCTGCAGGAGGAACAAATGAAAGAGCAACCAAAATAACTCCTTGCCCTCCAATAAAAGTTAAAACGTGTCTCCAAATGTTTAAGCTGATAGGAATATGGTCGACATTTTGAATCAATGTCAAACCAGTGGTTGTGATTCCGCTCATTGTGTCAAAACATGCATCAATATAAGAGCCAAAAAAACCACTCCAATAATAGGGAAAGGCAGCAACACACATGATGATCAACCAAGAAAGCGCTGTAGCACTCATGCCATGAACCCATTGGGTGTTCGTTTTACATTGAAAGCAGTTTCGTAAAAAGAGCCCGATAGAAACACAAACCATAAAGCCAAGAGCAAAATCTACAAGGGTTTTGTACTCCCCAAAAAAAACTGCCACAATAATGGGCACAATCATTGTAAACCCATAGAAGTACACAAACGTACCTGTAAGGTGGAGGATGGAATACCAGTCTTTGGAATCTACTTGAATTCTCATGGCTTAAAAAAGAGATATATGATATAGATAATCCCAAGATTGAACACTATCAATCCTGTGGCAAAAGCGAACTCTTCCAATACATGCAATAGATTTCTACCCGTCATTTTAATCATACTGTACAAGTATAGAAGATTTGGTTCTTTTTGGTATATTTAAGAAACAATTTTTTTACAAACGAGGACAACAAATGATTGATCAAATAAAAAACGAGATTTCTGCTTTGGACTTTTTGCACGAAGAAGAGGTTTTTCAGAGAATTCAAGGTTGTATTCAGGATGCTTTACAATACAACACTCACTTTTGTGATTACTTCATTTCCGACTTTTTAATGGGCAAAGAACGAGAAGCAAAATCCCTCTTTTTATTCTCCGATTCGCACTTGTATGCATTTCCAAAATTGTTCGATCAAGACCAATTACAGATTTTTCCTTACAAAAAACAAATTCAATTTGTAGATATCAAGAAAAAATCGTTTGACGATCGCGACCATATTACAATAAAATCAAGATATCTTGCCATCGTTTCTTTTGTAAATCAACAATCTGTCGAATTGAAAGCCTCGGGAATAAACTGCTCCAAAGCTCTTTCTATGGTGCAAAAACACATCCTCCCAAACCTTCTGTAATCCAACGTTCTACTACCCACACATTCGTCAAGGCGATGATGAAAACCAAGGAAACTGCGTATGAAAACCGGAAAGAAAGGAATTGATTTGTTTGTAAAACCAAAGCTCCAAATCCCATTTCCACTCATTCAGTATTTCTTCCCATCGTTTTTTTAGAAGCATTGCTATTTCTTCCATTAACGATTTTGTCTCTGGTTGGGATGGAACTACAAAAATCATGTCCAAAGATGTATGTGCAAAACTTGCCAACAACATCTCCTGTCGTCCTTTTTGCAGGGGGCTCAATGTGAAAAGAATATCCCCTTCTACACTTTGTCGTATCCCCACAATCAGATAGGGATGGGAAGAAAACTCATATACAATCACTGGATTCTGATTCAGTAAAGAAGGAACAATCGCATTCTTTAACTCCGTTTCCGTGTACACATTTCGTTGCCTTTCAACAATAAGGTCATGTCTTCTTAAATAATCAAGCATCGATTCATCGCCCGACGCATACGACCCTTGAGCTCCGTGTACAAAGGTAGCTCCAGAAGAAAGAGAATATGTATCTGTCACATAGGTTGCAAAAGGATGAATGCCCATTTTTGTATACACTGCTTCAATCGGTACCCGTTGATAATAGGAAAGAACGACGACAGCTACACAAGAAATTGGGGCTACCGTGCCCTGGTAGTCTTTTGGAATATCTTGCTCACAAACGATAGGAAACAATCGATTTTCTTCTAGTTCTACTTCTAAAGAGGAGGTTTCGACAGCAAAAACAGAAGACATGAAAAAAAAACAAAGAATAATTCCCATAGACAGGCATTTGCGAAACGAAGGAATGGTTGTGTGTCGAAAAGTAAACATCCCCGTCTCTACTGCTTCTCAAGATACTGTACGATGGCTTGTCCAAATTTTTTCGCTGCCGTGGGTCCGTTGGCTGTAATGATATGATCGTGTACTACCACGCCTTGGTCTTTATAAATAGCCCCTGTTTCTAAAAATTCTTTTTTCGCAGACTCATAAATAGTACCTTTAATTCCCTTCATTATGCCACATTTTCCAAGCGTTAAAGGAGCCAGGCAGATTGCTGCTACCACTTTTTTGTTTTGGTTCATTTCCAAAGCAATTTCATGTGCTTTCGGATGATTCCAGTACTCCGTTGAACCTATGCCTCCTACAAAAACTACGGCATCAAACGAGGAGGGATCGACTTCTTCCAGAAGTATATCCGCTTTAATTTTCATAGACAACATGCCTGCAATTGGTTTTTTTGTAGTCGATGCAACTGTTACCTTATATCCAGCTTTTTCAAACACATCACGAGGATATTGATACTCCTCGTCTCGAAAATTCTTACTTGCTACAATCATGAGTATTTTTTTTGGTTCCATAGCACACACCTTTCTTTTGATAAATTATAGGTAGTATATCATTTGTCTCTTTCAGGAAAAAGACAACATCGCTAGATAAAATGTTCTCACAATACTATAATGATATTATATGTACTAGTTTTTTAAATTTCCTTGGAGGAATGAATGAACAATCTAACCAAGCACAGGTTTTTTCTAAAATCCAAATTGAACTGGATGGAAAAGAAAAGTGTAAAAACCGACCAAGAACAAAGGTTTCCTAGACCAGATCTTTTCAAACCCTACGAAAAAAAAGGGTCCACCTTTGTCCACCTTCCTATACCAGAAAAAACGATTGTAAAAAAACAAGATATCTTTCAAATCATACTTGATCGAAGAAGTCATCGCAATTTCACAGCGGAAGCTATCACACTCGAGGAATTATCATGGCTTCTATATGCCACACAAGGCATCAAAGAAATTGGACCCAAACAAGCCTATTCCTTACGAATGGTCCCATCAGGAGGAGCCAGGCATTCCTTGGTTACCTATATAGCTGTACTGAATGTTGATAAGGTTGAACCTGGTATATACCGTTATTTGCCTCAAGAACATCAGCTTATACGAGTATTGCTAGACGATGATTTGGTTACCAATGTTAAAAAATGTTGCCACAATCAGGTATTTACAGAAAAAGCATCGGCCATTTTCTTTTGGACGAGTGTTCCATATCGAAGTGAATGGCGATACCACCTGGAAGCTCACCGATATATTCTGATGGACGCAGGACACGTTTGCCAAAATTTATATCTTGCAGGCGAAGCAATCCAGCTGGGGGTTTGTGCGATTGGTGCCTATGATCAACTTTTCACGGATCAATATTTAAAAATTGATGGAGTTAACGAATTGGCCGTGTATGCTGCAGCTGTGGGCACCAAAGACACTAAAGAAAAGAGTTAATGCATCTCTTCCATGACTTGGCTGCTTCTAGCAATCGTTTGTAGTTCAGGGATTGCTATTGTTTTTTCAGGGAGTGAAAGAGGCAAGGCACAATGGCCTGGAGTATTCGCTGCAAATTACTTTTTTGCAGCTTTAATGAGCCTTCCTTTTTTTTGGCGTGATTCTTTTTATTGGTTTTCTTTGCCAACTTCTTTCCAAGCTTTTATTCAAGAGTTCTCCTTCGTGTTTCGTACCACTGCATCTTTTTCAAACTCTGCCTCTTTCGCCTATAGTATTGCCTTAGGAATAGTTGGTGGACTCCTTTTTTTTGCCAGTCTTTTTTTCTACCGATACAGCATTCGTAATAATGGTTTGGCCCTTTCAGGTACCTTTGCGAAACTAGGAATCGGTGTACCGGTCCTTTTATCTCTAGTATTCTGGAAACTCTTCCCCACCTATTTTCAATGGTTCGGCATTGTTTTATCGCTCATTGCAGTTTTTTTTCTATACAACTGGAAACCCACTGTAGGTTCTACTCGTTTTTCTCTATCGTTAGTGTTACTGCTTCTATTAATGGGATTGGCAGAATTTTCGAACAAAGTCTTTCAGCAGTATGCTGCCCCCTCTCATAACTCCCTTTTTTTGTTTGTGGTTTTTGGTACTGCATTCCTTTATGCACTCACCAACCAATACCTTCGGAAAACTAATTTTGGATGGAAGGAAATTGGTTTTGGTTTCTGCATTGGAGCTCTCAATTACGGCTCTTCTTTTTTTCTTCTTCGAGCTTTGCATGATATCCCAGCAGCGCTGGCATTCTCGACGTTTAGTGCAGGGACTATTATTTTTATCAGTTTATTTAGTTGGGCTGTATTTCGAGAAAGAATGACGCGAAACATTACAATCGCCATACTTTTATCAACATTGAGTGTCATCTTCATGAACATAAAATAATCACCATCATTGTTTACACCCCTTTGGTTTAGAATATAATAATACTTCTATGAAACAAATATGGCTATTCATTAAAGAAAACTCGAAGTGGTATATTTTAATCGCTTTTTTACTATTAATTGTAAATGGGGCTCAGCTTTTAATGCCCCTTTTCATTGGTAACATTATTGACTACATTAGTATCGACAGCTCTTCCACTATCACCAATTATTCCCCCATTTGGTTCAATTCTCTGTACTTTACGATAGCAGCTTTTGCAATTGTGATTTTCCGCATTGTTTACATCAATATCATGCGAAAATTTGCCATCCATTTTGAACATACAAAACGAATTCAGCTGTTTGAAAAATACCTTTCTCTACCAGACTCCTTTTTCTTTGACAATGAAATTGGCGATTTGATGGCAAGAGCCAACAACGACACGATTGCAGTAAGACAATTTTTAGTAATGGGACTCCTTTCTTTGTACGACATCGTAATTTTGGGAGTAGGAGCTTTGACAATTATGCTTTTTAAAGCTCCCACATTAACTTTATGGATTCTATTGCCTTTGGCCATATTAATTTTTCTATCACAATTTGTTTCCAAACGAATTCACAAATTGTTCAAAGCAATCCAGGAAACATTTGCCGATATCACCACCCGAGTAAGAGAAACATTGGTTGGCATGAATGTAATTCGAACATTCTGCCGAGAAACCTATTATATGAATAGATTCGTAGATGTTTGCTCTTCCTATCTACGTATCAATTTGAATTTAGGAAAACTCATGGGATTGTTCCATCCAGCCATTGCCATGGTGATCTCTCTAACAGTACTTGTTGTCACAATTGTTGGTGGGTACCAAGCCATGCATGGGTTGATCTCACTGGGAACCTTAGTCGAGTTTACGCAATATATTCAACTTTTAGCTTGGCCTATGATGGCAGTAGGTTTTGTGGTCAATATGTATCAAAGAGCCAGCATATCTCTTACCCGAATTCAAGAAATTCTAACCACCCCTTCTGCGGATGCAGCACAAAGAATTCTCTTAAAACCAGCTCTTTCCATGGATACTATTTCCATCCACAATCTTTCGTACTCATACCCTCTTCAAGGCAAGGAGTATGCAATTCACAACCTGTCTCTCCAATGGCACAAAGGAGAAAGCGTTGGAATTACAGGACCCACGGGGAGTGGAAAAACCACCATTTTATCTCTCCTTCTTCGTATTTGGGATCCTCCCGAAAACACAGTATTCGTTGATTCCTATGATATTACTCATCTGGATCTGAAAATGCTTCGAAGGCAATTTGCGTATGTTCCGCAAGTGTCCTTTCTTTTCTCAAACACCGTGTGGGAAAATTTACGATTTGGAAAACCTGACGCATCCAAAGATGAAATCATGGAAGCAGCTAGAATAGCCAGAGTTCTTGAAGATGTTAAAAAACTAGACCACGGATTTGACACCATTATTGGAGAAAGAGGTGTTACTTTGTCCGGTGGTCAGAAGCAACGATTGGCTTTGGCCAGAGCATTGGTAACACAACGGCCTTTTTTGGTTTTGGATGATTCTCTTTCTGCAGTCGACCCGGAAACAGAAGAAATTATTATCAACAATCTGAAAAACCATTTACAGAAAACCAATCAAACATGTATTATCATTTCCCACCGTATCACCACATTGCATTGGCTTGACAAAATAGCCGTGATTGAAAAAGGGAGATTAACCGAGTTTGATTCCCCAAGTCGTTTAATCGAATCCAAAAAAGGATACTTCTACAGACTCTACCATTATCAATATCTTGAAGGATTGGAGGGTTTACATAATGGAAATTGATCCCATTGCTCACAATGATATTCGAAACAAACCTTCCATGAGCGTTTTAAAAGACTTGATCCCGTACTTAAAAAAAGTCAAGGGAATTCTCATTGCCACAATGTTGTATTTGCTCATTTCTACCCTTACTTCTACGGTTGTTCCTTTGCTTCTGAAAACAGCTATTGATGACTATATTATCCCAAAGGATTTTCATGGTCTTCTTTTTATCGGATTGTATTCATTACTTCTAATCATAGGAACCTATATCTTCCAGTATTTTGGCACCTACTATTCATTTGTAGCGGCACAAAAAATTGTATTGGATCTACGAAAAGATATTTTTCACAAACTTCTCACCCTCTCTAATCGATACTTGGGAAAAACACCCTTAGGTGTCATTATCACACGAACCACAAATGACACCGAGAAACTATCTGAACTCATGAGCAGTGGAGCCGTACAGCTTATCAATGATGCAATTTTACTGATTGTTACATTGTTTTTCCTCTTTTCAACCAATGTAACTCTTTCTCTCTATTCCCTATGCCTGACCCCATTGGTTGTTTGGTCGATTGTCGTTTTTTCCAAATTGTTACGTGCCTCCTACGATCTTGCAAGAGGTAAACTGACTCAGCTCAACATCAATTTACAAGAAAACTTAAGTGGAATTTCTATCATCAAGATTTTTAACCGACAGAAAAAGAACCGAACCTATTTTGATGCCATTTCTGAAGGATATGGCGATGCAACATACCGTGCCCTCAAACAACATACTTACTTTAATCAAACTATTAATATTTGCAGTTTTCTTTCTCGCATTACGGTGGTGGTTGCAGGAAGTTATATGGTCATCAAAGGAACTAGCACAATTGGTACTCTTACAGCGTTCCTCTTTTGGGTGAACTACTTTTATCAACCTCTCAGAGACATGGGAGAACGATTCAATATTTTACAAGATGCTGCTTCGTCTATGGGCAAAATAGGAGATATTCTTCATTGCAACGATACCATTCCTGACAACGCTCTTCCGTCTCCAACCCCCCCTATTTTTAAAGGGAAAATTGAATTTAAGAATGTAGTTTTTCGATATAGCGAAGAAAAGGATATTCTCAAAAACGTCTCTTTCACGATTGAACCCAGCCAGAGAATTGCTCTAGTGGGTCCTACTGGCGCTGGGAAATCGACGATTATGAATATATTGCTTCGCTTGTTTGATATTGAAAGTGGAGCGGTATATATTGATGGAAAAGAACTTCGTTCTTTACCATTGCAAGAGCTTCGCAGCAATATGTCCATTGTATTGCAGGATGTTTTTATTTTCAAAGGCTCCGTTCGAGATAATATTTCACTAGGTCAAAATATCCCCATTGAACAGATTATTGAAGCCTCTCGGTTTTTAAATGCCCATACTTTCATCACTACGCTTCCAAAGGGATATGATACGATGCTCAGTTCAGAAGGTTCCAACTTATCACACGGACAGAAACAGCTCATATCCTTTATTCGAGCCCTTGTTCACAACCCTCGTATTTTACTTCTAGATGAAGCCACGTCGAGTGTAGACACCTATACTGAAAAACTCATACAAGAAGGCATTAATAAGCTGATGCAAGGACGAACTTCTATTGCCATAGCCCATAGACTTTCAACGATTACCAGTTGTGATAAGATTTTTGTCATTGACCAAGGAAAAATTATTGAGCAAGGGAATCACGAAGAACTTCTTACAAAGAAGGGCTTCTACTACGACCTATACACAACACAATTCCAAGATTCTCTGTAACTAACAAATCTGTGGTATTTCGTATCGTATACTACTGATGCAATGATCTCATCGCAGAGGCAATCCAAGATACGGTATCCTTTGTTTGAGATACTTCCCCCGTTTGTTCCTGGATCGAATCACAAATCTCGTTCAATTTTGTAATCGTTGCTTCTGAATGATCCAAAAGAGCATCTACATCTTCTTTCCAGGAAACAACATCATCAATTTTATCGTTCAAATCTCGCAAATGCTCGTCAATACTACGCAATAGCGATAAAAACTCCATCGTTTCGGCATCGTTCATATGTTTTTCTCCTTTCCATGAAGAAGTTTTCTTCTTGGCTTTCCTCTATTTTGTCATCACACGTTCATTTGTAAAGACTTCCATCAAAATTTTTTCTAGTTCCGTTTTATTTCTTGTTGCATCGTGTGCTTTTCTCGATAATATAGAGGTTCAACTATTTAGTGAGGTAGAACTATGAAAACTATATTTAAAGAAACTGGTATTGGTGTACCAACGATTCTGTTACCACGTGCTGATGTTTCGCTACACAAATGGGCTGTCATTGCATGTGACCAATTTACAAGTGAACCAGACTATTGGGATGAAGTAGAATCGAATGTAGGTTCCTCTCCCTCCACATATCGAATTATTTTTCCTGAAGTTTTTTTAGGAAAGGATAGCAAACAGAAAAGAATCCAAGCCATCAATTCCCAAATGAAACAGTATCTTGACAAAGACATACTGAAAGAAGCCGTACATGGTTTCGTATATGTCAACCGCACATTTCCAAGTGGTGCGCATAGAAAAGGACTGATGGTAGCCATCGATTTGGAACAATACGATTTTCATGAAGGCTCTACAGCCATGATGAGAGCCACCGAAAAAACAGTCCTGGAAAGAATCCCACCTCGTGTTGAAATTCGAGAGAATGCCCCCTTGGAACTTCCTCATGTACTGGTATTGATTGATGACCCACAAAAAACCATTATCGAGCCATTGGAAGAGAGAAAGAAATCGCTTCGAAAAGTCTACTCTACCGAGTTAATGTTAGAGGGTGGTTCCATTGAAGGATATGCCATAGAAGACGAAACTATGATTCAGTCACTGATGGAACTTCTAGCTACTTTGAAAAAGAAAGATGGTCTGTTGTACGCTGTTGGGGATGGTAACCATTCTCTTGCCACAGCCAAACAATGCTGGGAAAACAAAAAAACCACACTTTCTCCGGAATTACAATCAAACCATCCCGCTCGTTTTGCTTTGGTTGAGATAAACAACCTTCACGAACCCGATTTAACCTTTGAACCCATCCACCGATGGGTTTCTAACATTGATACAACAGATCTTCTACAATCAATTCAAGGAACTGGAAAAGAAGTTGAAATCATCCAAGATGGCTCTCATAAAATGATTGCATTGAAAGACGTTCCCGGTGAATTAACACTAGGAGTTTTACAAAATCTACTAGACGAATACCGATCCGATCATCCTGAAATGACCATGGATTATATCCATGGAGAAAAAAGTTTAGAGAAGCTATCCCAAACTCCTTCCAGTATAGGGTTTCTTTTACAAGGCATTGAAAAAGATTCTCTCTTTTCTGTCATTACCTCCGATGGATGCCTTCCACGTAAAACGTTTTCAATGGGGGAAGCCAATGAAAAGAGATACTATATGGAAGCCCGAAAAATCAAGTAATTATCTGGATATCATAAAAAAAGCCCTATTCGATATCGAATAGGGCTTTTTTTGTAACCTTTGAAAGCTTTATTCTTCTATGAAAAAAGGATCCCAATAAAAATTTTCGCTCACTTGGACAGTACCGAAATTAACAAAAGAAGAACCATTGATTTCTACAGTGTTTGCAACTACTTTTCCATGCAAATCAGAGGAACCGTTTAACGTAAGATTTGCCATAGGAGCATAAAGCAATGAATCTGCCAATCGAGGACCCGTACCACCAGATACAGTGACCTGGTCGCCCCCTACAATAATATTGCCAGCGTTGCTAGAGCTTCCACGGAGATTCAAATCCGCTTTCTCAATATAGATGTTTCCTGTAAAACTTTGTGCTCCCCCAAAGTTGAAATCCTGCGTTCCGCGGTAATAAATAATAGCAGAATCGGGAAGACCATCGGGATTGAAAGAAGAATCTCCATTAAAAGTAAATGTTTCGTTTATCACAATAATCAGCTTCCCGTTTCCTCGAAGGTATATATCACCTGTACCGCCCGTGGTGAAGTGATCCACTACAATCGTACGTACATCTCCCTCTTCACCGGTATCAATCTCAACTGATTTCTTAATATCAAAAACGGGGTAATACGCATCTTCAGTAATGGGTTCTTCTACGGGTGGCCACCAAGGGGCTTCGAAATTACCTCGGTTGGGAAACTGATCGGATGTTATATCAGGGAAAACAGGTAAAGGAAAATTATAAGGATATCCATTAAATTCTACCGACTCTCCCTGAACGGGGGAGTTCTGGTGCCAGGAAGGATATCGTATTTCCCCTCCAGCAGTAACGTTTCCAGTAATATAGGAACCACCTCCCTGTATAACAATATTTCCGTTTGTAACAACATTTCCATCAATATGCGCACTTCCCGTCAAAGTAATATCTCCATTTGCATAGAGTGTTTGGTTATCGTCAAGAGCTAATTGAGGAGGAAACCATCCTTCTTCAGTAGGATCTTCGCCGGGGTCAGGATCCTCAATGGGGTCTACTTCTCCTTCAACAATATTAAAATCTCGCGTTGTTGCAGCAAATACACTAATTACAGAGTTTCTCAAACCAGGAATTCCAACAACCAAAACAAGTACAAGAACCCCTAGGAATAGCCCGTATTCGATTAATGTTTGTCCTTGTGATTCCTGAAAAAAAGATTTCATGTCATAACTCTCCTATATATCCATTATACTCTTGTATAGGAAAAGTAAACAAATAGAGGGTTATTCAGTCACCCTTTTTTGAGAAATAAAAAAAGAAGAAGACGACAGTACAATCAATCCACTCCAGATAATGCAAAAAGCAAGAAAATGAACGATCGAAAAAGCTTCACGATACACAAAAATTCCAATCATCAACGATAGTGTTGGGGCTATATATTGCAGAAAACCCATCCAATACAATGGCAAGCGTTGTGTACCCTCATTGAACATTAACAAGGGAATGGAAGTTACAGCACCAGTGAATATTAAGAGAATTGTAATAGTAGGACTGGTAGAAGAAAATGTAAGAGGTGTGCTACGAGACAAGAAAACTAGATATCCAACACTAACAATACTCCCAATAAACATTTCTATTGACAAAGAAGTGATAGGAGGAAGCTTCATTTTCTTTTTCATCATCCCATACATTCCAAAACTAAAGGCCAATGTAAATGAAATCCAGGGAAAAGATTGGATACCGTATATCAATACCAAAACACCCACGGTAACTAATGCAAAAGCAATCCATTGAAGTTTTGTTAAAGATTCTTTCAACACAATAACGCCCAGCAGAATACTAATGATTGGGTTGATATAGTAACCTAAACTCGTATGGACAATGAATCCATTGTTCACAGCCCATATAAACGTACACCAATTAATCAGTAAAAACCCGGTGGCAAGAAGAATCAACATATATGTTTTAAACGAGAATTGACGAATTTCTTTCCAGAATTCTTTCCATTTTCTTGAAAAAAGTATGATCAGAAGAAGAAACGGCATCGACCATAAAATGCGATAGGCCATTAATTCAAAGCTCTGTACCGATGCCAAAGCTTTCCAAAAAATGGGTGTCACTCCCCATATAATATACGAACCAATAGCATACATCAGTCCTGGAATTGACAATTGTTTTTTCATAAAGAGTATTGTAACATGTTAACAAAGAAACAAGTGACTTTTTTCTAGAGCCGAAAAGACATCCTCATAGGAAGTTACTTTTTGTAACCCATCATTCTACCCTAGGTTTCCAATCAACCCAAATGTTGGGTAGTACAGGATATGCTTCCTTGACTGGTGCCATGATTTGCATTTTAATATCGTGCTTCATGCTACTTTTTTCCTTCCAGTATCGCATGGTTTGAGAATCATGTTGAGATATGTGTTCTCGAAACTTTGACTCAATAAGTGTAACCGTATTGTTTTCTTCAATGATAAAATCAATTTCCCGCTTGGAGTCATCTCTCCAAAACCACAGGGGAGGACGAGTATTTCCGCGTTAATTAAAATGGTGAATCATGGAAATAAAGCAGAAAGTTTCCCAAATGGCTCCTTTAAATGGAGATTGTGATAAACCATCCGTGGTAGTGATACCAAGTAAATAACATAGCAAGCCCGTATCCATAAAGTAAAGTTTGGGAGATTTCGTCAACCTTTTTCCGTGGTTGTGATAATATGGTTCCAGCAAACGTACTACTCCAGAGCTGATCAATACAGATAACCAAGACTTGACAGTATTGTTCGCTTTTCCAATGTCTCGAGATAGATTGGAAATATTCAGAATCTGACCACTATACGTAGCCAGAATCCTAAGAAAAACTGTAAAATCTCTTAAATCCCTGATATTAAGCATATTGCGAACATCACGCTCTAAATAAGAAGAAACATAAGATGGAAAAAACTCATCTGGGAGAAGGTGGTGCTTATATATACCTGGATAGCCCCCTTGGTATAGAAAATCTTGCAAAGAAAGTGAAGGGTTTCTCTGTCGAACTTCATTATACGACAAGGTGTTCATTTCTAAAATATAAATTCGCCCAGAAAGTGATTCTGAAATATGTTGCATCTTTGAAAACTGCTGAGAGCCCGTAAGAAAGAAAAGAGTTTTATGATCACTGTTTTGATCTACGTGCATCTTGATATAACGAAATAGAGTAGTAACATATTGAACTTCATCTAAAATGACGGGAAAATGTATATCCGAGTATTGAAGGTTTTACTGAAGGGTCGAAGTGCACATATAGCTTGCACCTGATTCTAATCTCTGGAGCAGATCTACGTAAGTATCTGTATTCCTCGAGTTTTCTCATTAAGATAGAAGAAGAAGAATCCTAACGAGGATACTTATTGGTATTCCATATTTGAAATACAATGGTTTCCTCTTATCCTCAGGATACCACAACTCATATCAATCATATACTGATAAACAAGCTCTCTACAATAGTTGTCAATGACATTATAGTTTGTAACTTTTTTTTCTTGACAATCTATTTTTGCAGTATTTAAATACTAGTATTGTGTTTGAAAAAAAGTTGTGCTTTTCCCAGACAACTTCTGCGGAAGTTGTGAAAGGAGCAATATTATGAGGGT
>JAQVSG010000019.1 GCA_028700655.1 Caldisericia bacterium | reverse complement strand
TCTTGGTCAGTATTCCACCAACCACTTAGGTGAATCCATAAAATGGGCTTCTCGGACGACCGAAGAGTCTTTCTCATTTGTTGGTTCAATGTCGACAAAGCCACTTGAATATGCTCAATAGAACTAGAATGAATGCATTCTCTTGAAAAGGATGCCGGGATGTTTCGATATGGATTTGCAAAGGGTAGAAAAATGGTTGCATGATCCTCTTGGATTGGCATTTGCGAACTATATTGAAGAGTTTGATTCGTTAGAAATTGCTGTATTGGTTCAGGATAGGTTGTATCAGATTGGATGAAGAGAAAGAAATGATTCGAGGGTGTTTGAAAAGCTTTCCACGGCGGAGGATCTTGTTTGGAACGCAAGGAAAGAAGAGAAGGTGCCGGATTTTGAATTGACTTGGTTACAGTTATTGTTTCATCCGAAAATATCCCTTGCAGAGTGCAGAACACAATATCTCCCTTGGGAATACTAGCAGCATAGGTTTCTGTTTCCTCTACTTCAAGAAAGAAAACACTCTGTTTTTGATCGATACAATATGGAATTCGATCACAAAAAATGGGAGGTTGCGTCATACATAAATAGCCAGAGATCATAACTTCTTTACCAACCCATGGGGAAGAGTTTTGCGCAAGCTCTTGAAGAGTGATAATAGGGATTTCTCCGATGGGAATCAGTGTAATCTCAATAGTAGCAAGAATCACATCATACGAAATGAATTGAAGTTTGAATTTTTGTTTTGTCTCCCATTCTTGCGTTTTGATGTGTATAGGAATGTCTACTCTTTCTCCCTGTTTAATTGATATTGAGGGTGGACAGGAGAGGCGGACGGTCTCATCCATATATCCTTCCCAATCCAGGCGTAAGTCGCAATCGCATTGCCGATTGTATATCCACAGAGATTTTTCTACCGATCCAGTGGAGGACATTTCCCACTCATAATGAGTTTGTTCCGCTTGAATCGTAGAATGCAGGACTCTCATTTGTACAGGCATTTCTGAATACTGCGGCTTGCAATTGGACTGTAGCACAATAGTATCTACGTATAATCCTGGTTCATAATCATCCGAACAGATTGTGGCTGTTACGGTATCGGATCCTCCTGGTGGAATCACCAATTCTGAAGGAGAGATATCCAACCAGGCAGCAAACCACGAAATTGTTACCTGGCAATTTTCGTCGTTGTCAGGGTTTGCTGTAATAGTGATGGTAGACTGCTTCGTTTGATTTGGACAAATTTCGAAATAAAAGCCTTCTTGGGCTGTGGTGTACTGGTTTCCCCAAAAAGGAGTGAATTGCATGCTTGACATGACAAGTAGAAAGGATACAAAGAATCGCACAACAGACTTCATGATATCCTCCTTATCGTATGCAATGAAGTACTTCTATAGTAACCCCAATCCCCTATTTCTCCAAATAAAAAGACAAAAAAATCACTTTCAATATGTCAAATTTAGATAGTTATAGAATACATATTGGTTGTTTGAACAATGAATAAGTGAAATTTTTTTTCAAGATGTCTTTGCTATTTTTAACGGTTTCGTTGTGTAGAAAAAACTTGAAGTATACAGATGTTAAATTCTTCATCTCAAAAGAATAGCCAAATACTTTTATTTCGAATTCTAGTATCATGACTTTCCATTGTACTGTGTTGTAAGCGTAATAGTTTGTGTAACACCGTCCCAATCCACTTTTGCTCCAAACGTTTCTCCAATGAAACGAAGTGGTACCATTGTTCTGCCATTTATTATGCAGGGTGGTGTTTCAAGACGTACTTTTGCGGGGGCTTGTTGCACTCTTTCAATAAGGGCATCATATGTTCTTCCATATGTACGGTGGAGCCAAAGGTGAATCAACATATTATCGAAGCGCAGCTGAATTTCTTCTTCTTTCGCATACCATTCAACTTTCGCACCAAATGTTTCCGCTAAGAATCGCAAAGGCACAACAGTTCTTCCATTAATAATAGAAGGAGGTGTGTCCAAGAAGATAGAATCCCTTCTTTTGTCATCCGTTGTAATGATAGCTGCCTTAAGTGAACCGATTTGCAGTGAAATGATAAGTTCGACTGGAAGAACTTCTAAAGTGATTGGGATATGTACTGTTTCATTGTTAGGATCGCTCGTTTCCAATCGAATTGTTGATTTATGAATACCTATAGAAATATCTTCTGAGTCAATGTATACCTGGATTTTCTTTATTTCTTTGCTTTTAAGAGAAATAGAACTTGTGTTCACCGTGAGCCAAGGGGGATGTTCAAGAACAGTACAAGTAAGAACTGAATAGGGTTTTCCAGAATTTTCGATGGAAAAGCTATTTGTGCATGAAAGACCTTTCACAACAATACTTGATAGTGAAGTAGGAGATATTGATACAACTGGATCTACTGGGTTGATGACCAATGTTATTGGAAGTGAAAACTTCGCAATATTTGGATCATTGGTTATAAATTCTAGACTGCTTTTGTAGTTTCCGGGGAGAAGGGATGACCCATCGAGTAAAAATGAGATTTTTTTACTCTGGTTTGATTTGAGCACAATAGGTTCTCTTGAAAAAATAATCCAATCAGTGTCCGAAGAAATGCTGATTTCTAAGAGAGAATTCTCAGATCCAGTATTTAAAAGTGTAATTTGGAACATCTCAGTGGCCCCTGTTTGAAGGGAAAAAGAAGATTTGTTATATTGAATCTCAAATACTGGATTATCTCTAATGATGCTATATGAAAAAGGAATTTTAACAATTTCGTTGTTTGGATCATTCGTTTGAATGACGAATACATCAGAATAGTCTCCAATGAGTTGATTTTGTGGACTGAATTGGACGAAGAAAGAATCTGTTTTACCTGCTTCAATCCGACACGTTGAAGGGGTAATCGTTAGAAAAGAGGGGGTATTACTGAAAGTGATATCTAGCAAAGTGCCAGATACTCCTTGGTTGGAAATAGAAAATTCCTTCTTCACTATATCGCCTATGTAACACTGTCCAAAATTGATTTGATCCACATCGATTTTAAATTTGGGAAGATTTTCTTGAATCTCTACCTGTACATGCATACGTACGGATTTGTCATTGCTCGTAATAACGAGATAGTCCTCATGAATACCAGCTTTTAATCTCGAAGCTAACAGGGTGACCTTTACAATGACTTTTTGATCTGGATACACTTCAAAGGATTGTTTATCAGTTTGTAACCAAAGTGGACCCTGAATGTTAGAAACACGGAGAACATCGTTGCCAATATTTAGAATGTGAAAATACTTATCCAACCTATCTGTTGGTTGGATGCAGCCAAAATCAATTTTTGTTGGAGAGATGTCCAGGATAGGTTGTTTAGAGAGAACGTTTATACTGGCAAATAAGTTTTTCGATCCACCGTCCGATTTTACTTGCAGATAGGATTTTTGAAACCCTTTCATATCCGAAGTTGTATGAGCTATAAACTCAAGTGTGATCGAGGATTCTGCTTCAATGGTAAACGTATCGGCTGTTGTGCTAATCCAGCTTACATCTTTCTCAATAGATGCATGAAGAGTTTTTGTTCCTGTATTTGCCACCAAAAGCTCGACGGTTTTCTTATCTCCTGCCAGAACATCCCCAAAATGAATAGAGTTCTGTTCAATCGAAAGTATGGGCTTGCCTTCTTCTAATATAAACACGCAATCCGCATATATAAAAGAATTTTCCATACTCAAGCATTGAAAGGTATAGAGTACGGTGTAGTTATCGGGATATATTTTATTTGTATCAATGTATAAGGTGATTTCTTTCGTTTCTTTTGGTTCTACAACGAATTCTGTAGGTTTTAATGTAGCCCAGTATTGATTTGAATAACCAATCCATTTGGTGGCATCCTTGTCACTAATTTGAAAACGAAATTGCAAAGTATATGCATACACTTTTCCTTTGATCAAGGTACCAAAATCAAAATGAAATGTTTCTGAAGATTCGTATGCTTTTGAGAATAAAGGGATAGAAAGAAACGAACTGACTAGAAAGATACAGCTAACAAACAGGGTTATAAGAGCTTTCCAGTAATGAGAAGAAGTAGTGATTGCGAGTTTCATATTAATCCTCATTGAATGATAGAACTTCTTGAATGTCTATAAGGTGTTTTTCAGTAAAGCGAAGTGAGCTTCTTTCTCCATTTTTTAACACCATTGGTATCGTCTCTTCTGGTGAATACTGAATGGCTTTTATTACCTGAAGTAACAAAGTCTCATCTCTTTTTAACAGCTCTCTATATTTTGCTGCGCACAATGGACACAATGCAAGAAAAAGACTTTCATGAGTCTTTTTTAGATTGTCTTCCACCTGTACAGCTTCAAAATAATATTCATCAGGAGAAGTTTTGAAAGGCATCTCCCTTTCACACATTTGACATATCGTTTTCCCGTCAGAATTTGTATATTGATCTCTAAGCCATTCTTTTGCTTCAATTCTATATGTATTCATGCGCACGGAGCGGTGTTTTTTAAAGGTTACAATATCTTCTGTTTCAGAAAACTCTTCTTGAATATGTAGTTTTCGAACAGAGGAATTTGAAGTTTGTTTTTGTGGAAAATGTGATTCCCTGGATAAATCATTTATATAAGCAAGGATTTGATCCACTTTATCCACGGGTAACCCTTTCATTTTTCTTACCAACTCCGCTTTTTTTGGATCATCCAAGTCCAATTCCTTCATGATTTGTTTATCTTCCATCGATATCATTCCAAGTTTTTCAGCTATTTCTTCATTCCGATTAAAACCAATGGGTAAATCTTTTAGTCGTATTTCTTGGGGAGTGAAAAAACCAAACTCATTTTTATGTGGTAACCAAGCAAAAGCTTGGAGATAGGAACCGAATTCTTCTGAGTACATGATTTCAGAACGAGGTTTCTTAAAAGATTTGTATGCTGAGTACTCTAGTTTGCCTTGAATTGAGTCAATATGGTCAGGAATTAGTTGATTCCAGATATACTTACTATTTTCTATGGTTGGATTTGATAAGGCGAAGTGAAGGCCGTCAATGAAAATATAGGGGTCAAAGTAGCTGGTTGAACGAATGTAGTTTTTCTTTTCATTATATATGATTGCACGGCCATTTTCATCAAATTTTGCTTTATGAACATGCGGTTTTATGTGGAATCCCAATTCAAGTAAGATATCGGTGTCAATTGTTTGTGTAACAATGTTATTGGCGTAATAAGTGGAAGGATTGCCAGAAAAAAAATTCTTCGTGACGGAGTTTAATATGTAGACTTGGTGTGGTAGTAACATTTTTTTTGATCCACTTCGGAAATTTATTCCTGGCACCCAAGGAATTTGGCATAATTTTCGTGTAAATGCCAGTTTTCTTTGTCCTGAATCTTCACGTAATACTTTTTGGATACTTTCCAGAAACACTACCATCTGTGATTCATCCATAAGGTTGTTCTCATTGAAATGATCTAGAATGTTTCTTTTAGATAGTTCAACACTGTCCAATATGGGTAAATCAAGGACTTCAGAAAAAAAAGACTTTACAATTGCATTTTTTAAAAAGATTTTTTTAACCATTGGGACATTGTAATTTGAAGAAGCTGATAAAAAGATTGTCGGGATACCGTCTTCTATGATTAATGTACTCATCGATTGGTCATCAAGTCGAAGCCACTTTTTGGATTGAAATAAGTATTTTATATCTTTTTGAGATTTATCAATACTGTATAAGTATTGATAAAACTTTGATAGCCAAACATCGGATTGGTCTTCCATGAAAGAATCCGATAGGGATTCTAGAAAAGCTTCTCCAACTAGGGTAGGAATTTGAAAGTAATTGACTAAGAAAATTTCCAATTTTGGTGGAATATTCACCTGAATAATTTTGCTTCTTCCATTGCAAATTTCCATGCATTGGTTTTTACTGAGTAAGTTTAGCAGCTCAGGTTCTTGTGCAATAATTACCTCACTTAGTTTCTCATATTGTTGGTTTTCGCAAGGGATAATAGCTTCCTTTTGAAAAAGGAGTAGAACTTTGTCAACGATGGGATATAAAAACCATGATTCAGAATAGGCAGGTTTCCACTCTACTATGTCATATTTTTCTTCGGATTCAATGTCGAGAGGGAGAGTCAATAGAAGATTAGGAGTGAGAAGTTTTTTTGCTTTACATTGTAGGATAGCGTTAGATAACAATTCAGCAATCTGTTTGACAAGGTTCTCATTATGGTCATCGTTCTCCTTAATCTGTTCGCGTGTAGGAGTGGTGTTAAAAGGACCATTCATCAAAAAACCCATATGACTTTCTACCTTTGTCGGAAAATACACACCTATAGGAGAATTGGCCGTGTATTCAAAATCATTAGTTTCCTCACTAAACTGGAAGGCAATCTGGGTGGGGTACTCTATGCTAGGATTGTCTTTGTCAGAAAAGACAATCCATTTCTCTTTAACTAGAGCCATATTGATCTGTTGTAGCAGGGTGTGATACTCAAGGTCGTTCTCGTATTGGATAGATTGACTATAAAAGCCAGATTCGTTCTCGTCAATAATAAACTCTATCTTCTTAAGGTTTCGCAAGAAAAGAAGTGTTGTTAGACCAAGATTGAGTAGTCTGTGATGGATTTCTTCAAAACATTTGCCAAGAGAGAGGCTGTTTTTAAACGGAAGAACAAACAGAGTCGTATAAATACTCTCAAATGTTTGAAGAGGAATGCGGTGAGGTCGTATATACTTTTGAATACCAAAACTTACTTCTTCAAGATAGATTAAAGGTTCTTCCGTGTAGGCATAGACAGATTTAAAACCGATACCAAATTTACCAATTTTATCCTTTTCTTCTTTTTTGGTTCCTCTGTTAATACTACATATTGCTCGAACATCTTGTTCGTTAAATGTTTTGCCATCATGGTATATGCATATGCGATCTTTTTTCAAATGAAACTTAATGATCTCAGCCCCAGCATCTTCAGCGTTTTGCAATATCTCATAAATGAAATGGGTATGGTCTGAATACAATTCCGAAAAAGATTCAAGATGTTCTGTTTTGTTGCCGTATCCCACAAGATTGTCTTTCGTGATTTTCTGGAAATCAATATTCATTATTAATACATCTCCTTCCTGTTGCGAATCTCAACAATGCCTTGGCAGATAAGTTTATTAAAGATATCTACCTGGTTCTTTTTCACAAGGAGTTCTTCTTTTCTTGTTTCATAGTGAATTTCCTTTCGACTTAACTCTGATTCTTTCATACGGATAATTTTTTCGTTGTCGGTATTTTGAATGTGACGATGAATTGCTTTTCTTAGGTTGGACATATCTGTTTCTAAAGCTTGCATTTTAAGGCTCCATATTTGTTCTTCGTCTTCTTGGTATTGTTGTTTTTCTTCTTTCCACTTCTGATAATGAAGATTGTTGAGTATCTCCATATCCTGGGATTTGATTTCTTGTTGGAGAAAACAAGAGTTATCAATGGTCTCAAACATGTATAAGATTTCCTTCTCAAGGTTTTGATTTGAGCAGATTGCTTGAAATTTCATTTTGGAATTTAGACCTTTATAGTCCCAATAATAAAGGCAAAACGGGTAAAAACCCTCAGGAAACTTTTCTGTCACATAAAAGAAGGAAATATGGAAAGGAGGAGCTGTTTGAAAATAGTTTTGAGCCTGTATTGAAAGGGGGTGTAATGGAGTAATATGTAGAGTTGTGGGATCACCCCCCTCTGTGGGAGGGTGGAAAGCGTATTGGCAGTAGTGCTGAGAGCTGTTTAACCATTTTTCCCAAAAACGGTAGGAGGGATTCGTTAAAGCAGGGATTTGATAATAATCGCGCAGGAGCTCTTTCTTTTCCCGTACAGTTAGTTTTAGCGTATTGTTAACAAAGGGTTGGCTCCCTCCTGTACGTTGCTTAATGTATGCTTTAATATAAGCTTGCAAAGGTTTTTCAGACAACCAAAAATTATGCATTGATTGAATCTCTTTATCTAAATCGTCTTTTGTCTGAATGGTTTGGAAAAGTTCAAAATGATTCTTCTCCAGCTCTTCTTGTTCTTTTATAAAACGGATTTTGTTTTCTGCAATTTTTTCCAATCGGTATTGTGCTTCTTCTTCTGATATCTTTAGGTCGGATGCTACGTTGGTTATCTCCTTAAATGTTTCTGCAATGATTTGATCACAGTCACCAACGGATTTTTCGAAAATATTGATGCGAGAAAGACATCGTTCGTAGATAACACTATCAACTGTATCGGGTGTGATAAAATTGTATATTGCTACTTTGTCACTTTTTTGCCCACGTCGATCAATTCTTCCAATTCTTTGTTCTATTCGCATAGGATTCCAAGGGATATCGTAATTAATCATGGTATTGCAGAATTGAAAGTCCAAACCCTCGCAACCAATTTCAGAAAAAAGCATGATATCAAATGCATCGGGGTTTTGTTTCGGTTTTTTAAATCGTTGACTGTAAGAAAACCTTTCTTCATCTTTAGTACCACCATGCATTAGGCCAACACGTAAGTGCAAATCCATGAGTTTTGAATAAAGGTATTGCAGGGTATATTTGAAGGTGCTGAATATCATTACTTTATTATTCTCAGAATCGTGTTTTTCTCGGATTATTTTCACAAGGTTTTCTACTTTTGGATCATAATGATCGAGTGTTTTCATTTCGCTTTGAATACTCTCTGCTGTTTTCAAAAATCCGTCCAAAGATGAATTCCATTGATCTTCATCCAATTCATAGTCAGCCCAGTCCTGTTCAGAATAAGTTCTGTGTACAATGTCCTTTAAAAAAGGTTCCAATCCAAAAACACAACTGACGAGTTGCCTTTTTATCATGGACATGATCATCCCAATATGGGGAGATGGGTTTTTAGTATTGATCATGGTTTTTCTGAACTCTAGAATACGGTCATAAATTCTTTTTTGATCCTGCGTAAAGGGTACTCTTATTGTTTGAACATTTCTGATGCAAAAGCTTTCAACGTCAGAACGTCTCGTCCGATTTATGATAGTACGAAATGTATTCATATTTTCAAGGTGTTTGCTTAGTTTCACTTTTTCTTCGAGTTTTTGGAGCGGTTTTTCCAATAGAGTTTTACATTGTTGGTAATCAAGACTTTTCTTGATAGTTTCTTGACCCCATTTTGTTAGAATGGATTTATCAATATTCTCTTGTACAGTCGTGTGCCAATTCCTGTGATTTTGGTGAATTGCCTTTAATGCTTGGTTTAAAAATTTATTTGGTTCGGACATTTGCTGAAAGGTTTCTGGAGAATCAATGATATCGGGTCGAAGAGTGTTTAAAAGAACAAACAAATCTTGATCCCGAATTTGAAGCGGTGTTGCTGTCAAAAACACAACTGCGTTAGCGTTTTCGCAAAACAATTGAACACCTTTGCTCATATAGGAGCTTCGATTACGGATGTGATGTGCTTCGTCCACAATAACTAGGTCAAAAACAGGGGGGGTTTGGAGGTCGTATAAACCAATAGATTTAGCTTTGTTAGCAGGATCTGTTTTACCCATTACTGTTGAGGAGTCAAATAATGAAAAAGGTAGGATCACTTTGGATTTATTCTTAGGCCATTCTTCATCTCGAAAACATTCCTTCAAACACATACGGAAAGACTTACCGTCCAAATGTTCAAATTTTTCATCAAATCGGGACATTTCGTAGTACCATTTTTGATCCACTACAAGAGGTTTAGGACAAATAATAAGGACAGACTGGATTTGTTTCCTAGCTTCCAATTCTTTTAAAATGATACCTGCTTCAATTGTTTTTCCTACACCGACCCCGTCAGCGATAAGAATTCTCGGTTGATCGGATTGAACAATTTTCATAACTGGCTTGTATTGATAAGGAATAAAGTCAATATTGGCAGCATTAAAACTAAGTAAGTGTGTTGAGGAAGGGTGTTTAAGGAGAGTATCTGTAAAGTAATGAAACAAATCTTCCAGATGATGATTTTTAGGTTTCTTTTGGTCAATGAATACTCGAATCTGGGAATGGTAGAATTCGAACACATTGCCATCCATAAATACTCTATATAATTTGGCCTCTTCCGAACCATATGTGTCAATAACAATTCCTTTTTTTGTAGGATCGTTTTGGAGTACAACCATGGTATTTTTTTCAATAGAAGGTTTTTCTGGACAAGTTGAATGTTCCTCTATGGGTTTTGTTTTGACGGAGACCGTGGATGTGGGAACTGGACTATTCACTTTGTATTGTTCTGCTATCAGACGATACTTATTTTGGTTGTCAGCATCTTTAATCGAAGAAAAAAACGTTTGAATACTCTCTAAATCTTCTGAAAACGTCGTAGGATTTAAAAATTGAATCGAGGAATGATGGAGAATCTGATAGATTTTTTTAATATGTAAACGATCCATCATTCGTATGTCCATGGAAGATTTAAATGAAAACCAATGGTCAATCATGTACTTTAAAAGTTCTTCTAGTGATAAGGATTCAAGAAAAGAAGAAGAGATGTCTTCCTTATTCGCTAAGGATAAAAAAACGATAGATTGTTTTTGGACATCCCGCAAGGCATCGTGCAAGATACTCGAATAGTCATTGTTTATCATTCTCATTCCTTTTTTTGAGCAGTATAGTGTGCTTATACATTTTCTTCTTAACGGCAGAATTTATATTTTTGTCTATCCATTCTACGAATAGTATATTATATCCATCACGAAGACGAATATTTTGAGTAAACTGTGTGGGGTAATGATGTTGAATTTCCTTGGCAAATAGAGTCATTTGGTGAGATGCTTTTTGGTGATTACTGCAAATAGTACTCAGATGATTCTTAATTTTTTGTAGAATTGTCATCTCTTCGAACAAGGGGTTTAATGAGTTCAACAAAGCACCATGATCAGAAAATTTCTGATAGAAAGTACATTTTTCAATAAATTTTTCAATATCCTCCGAACAACACATGTTTTGTTCGAATAGTTTTTGAATCTGGTTATTATGATGTATTTTTGCTTTTTCTAATAGTTCCTCCAGAATACATATCTTTTTAAAGGCTTGGTTCTTCTTGTACTTAAGGTATTTGTAAGTGTAGTGACTGGTGTAGGGATCTAAAAGAATCTCTTCTATGTCAGATTGAAGAGATTGTAAATCTATTTTTTCTGATCGAAGAGCTTCGGTATACTTTTTCAATGTATTCATTGTCATTTTTACAATCGAGGGAGAGACTGATTGGAAGGCTCTATGGAATCGATCAGAGGTTATCTGTAAATGATCAAAGAGCTTATTTGTTTTCTGTTCATTCAAGAGAATCTTGTCAATTGTTTTCTGCGCACGTGTCTTTATGTGGATGAATGCCTCAGGTTCTAGATATGAAAGGGATTCATTCTCTTCAATCCATTGAATCATTGTATGGAGGTTGTCAATGTTGATGTGAAATGAACTACTAGGAATCAACTCTTCCATTTCTTTTTCAAGAGTCTCAATATGCTTTTGAAGTACCTGCGAATGGTGGTTTTTAATTTCCTGTAAATAATCTGAGGGGTAGGTGTGCTCTTTTTCTGTTTCAACATCATATTTTATCGGGTATTTGATTCGTGTCGAAGCAGCATTTAACAAAAATTGATGTGGTATTGGAACAATTCTCTCTCTCTGTGGTTGTGGCTTTATCATGATGGGATTTTGAGGGGGTGTCGAAGTTTTTGGTAAAGGATGTTTGTCTAAAAAAGGAGTTGAGAAAAATCCAACAAAAGGATATACGGGTACAAGCGAGAATGGCTTTGCAAGGTTATCATAAGAGTATTGCTTCTGAACAAGCTCAGGAATCTTCTTTGGAGAAATATCAACGGGCTTTGGAATTGTTGGTTTTGTGTCCTTTATTAATGATTTGGTTGTTGGTACTACATCTTTTACATCTGCTATAGTACTCTGAATAGAGAAGCTTTTCTTGATAGTCTCTAGATCAAATGCAAGAGATTCATCCTGTAGAGATCGAATGAGTTCCTCAAGAAGTCGTATTTTGCTATTAATATCTTTGTTTGAATCTGGGTATTTTTTTTGGAGTACAGACAGCTCTTTCTGGAAATTATTTGAATGCACATATTCTGAAACAAACAAAAGCAATTTCCTACGGACTTTTGATACTTCTTCATCGTGCCAACGAATTGAAAGAATCTTTAAAGAGTTCCATTTCTTTAAAAGTGATGGCAATTCGCCATTTAATACACGTAAGGGTAGGGATGTTGAAAGGTTACGTAATATGTCATTGATTCTTTTGCAGGTAGTATTTTGTTCACGTAGAATTTTAGGAGCTTGTTCAATAGGTTCAACAGCAATCTTAACATTTGAGTTTATTCGAATCGTGTTAACGATCTCAGTACATTTTTGATCAAAATCACTTAGACTGTTGGTTGTTTTCGCAAAGTCCATCCAATTCTTGTCAGTAAAATAATCATAGACCATTGACTGGACCTTTGCAATTGTATCCTTTTGTTCGGGCGTCCATCTTTTTTCTTTTTGGTCGTCATCCATTCTTTTCTTTTGTTGAGAGGCTATATCTAATACCTTTAAGTACTTTCTAGGATTGTTCTCTTTTTGAGCTTCTATAAAAAGGCTTTCTGTATCTTTTATCAGGTTCTGAAATGTCATGATCTCATTTTTTGCTTCTCGAAAGAAGTCTTTTTGTTCGCTCATTTTTTTCTGGTATTCAATGCTTGGTGTATACTTCAAGGCAACAAGTTCATTCTTAATACTATCGTAATGGTTTACGAAGTCGATATACGTTGTATAAACTTGAAACTTTTTAAAAATCTCTTCATATTCAAGGGCTTCTATGCCTCGTAAATCTTGCATTTATAAATCTTCCTTTGTTATAAAGATTTTGTAAGCGTAATAGTTTGTGTAACACCGTCCCAATCCACTTTTGCTCCAAACGTTTCTCCAATGAAACGAAGTGGTACCATTGTTCTGCCATTTATTATGCAGGGTGGTGTTTCAAGACGTACTTTTGCGGGGGCTTGTTGCACTCTTTCAATAAGGGCATCATATGTTCTTCCATATGTACGGTGGAGCCAAAGGTGAATCAACATATTATCGAAGCGCAGCTGAATTTCTTCTTCTTTCGCATACCATTCAACTTTCGCACCAAATGTTTCCGCTAAGAATCGCAAAGGCACAACAGTTCTTCCATTAATAATAGAAGGAGGTGCATCCAAAAGCATGCGTTCGTTCCTTTTTCCATCCGTTGTTTGAATGCGAACTGTAGAATTCCCAATTTGTAAGGAAATCAACAATTCGATAGGGAGTATCTTGACAGACATTGGGATCTGCAGTGTGGTTGACTGAGGATCATTGGACAGGATTGTTATCACCCCCTTATACGTTTCATTGGGGGGTAAAGTGTTTGTATCTATTGTTATCTGAAATGTTTCTTTTTGTTGTGAAGCCAGAGAACTACTACAAGGATGAAGTTGTATCCATGGAAGTTTTGAGGAAATCTCAATGTGTAGCATCGAATGATTGGGTCCTTGATTTTCAATTGTTAGGATAGTTTGTTTTGATGTACCCTGTACCATCTCCTCTTCAATGGTTCTCCGATGGCAGAGTAGTACTGGTTGAGGTAATTGAATCATTAAGGTGAGGGGGATTTTGATAAATTCACTGGAAGGATCGTTTGAGTGAATGAATATGTTTCCAGTGAATTTTCCAGGATTCATCTTGTGTGTATCTATTTCAATGCTTGTTTGCAATGATAACGAGGAGGGAATAGAAAACGATTCTTTTTCTACTTTTAACCAAGGCTTATCTGTTGAGATGGTTCCCTCTAATACGGAATTTTTTTCTCCAGTGTTTTCTATCCTGAGTGTCTCGTAGATTTTTTCATCTGGATTAAGGTCAAAAGAATTCTTATTAAAACTCCAGTGAATAGAAGGGTTGTAGGCTATGACTTCTAGGGATACATCAATTTGAGCTTCTGGAACAACGGTATCATTGCTTGTAATAAGAATAGATCCTTCATATAGCCCAGCTAATAATTGACTGCTATCAAATTGAACTTTTACATCAAAGCTATCTTGATGGGGAATAGAAAATACAGTATGATCCATTGTTAACCATGGGATAACATCTTTTTGCCTGAAGAATGTTGACAAGTTTCCCTCCAATATGGAGTTTTCTTCCCCAATATTGGTGAGTGTTAGTGTGACATCTTTTTTTTGGTTGGTTCGAAGGGTTATCTTGTTCACAGGGAGCTGAAATCCTAGGGTGGGCTTAGGATCGTTTGGAGGTTGTTCTGTTAGGGTGATTCTGATTAGATAAATATCCCCATTTCCCCCTCGGTTTCGTTTTGAAAATCCAGGTAAATCTGGGCATATTGGAAACGGTGGATCGTCTCTTTCAGAAGAAGAAGATTGACCAGCAACAAAAATGTCACCCGAAGAAGAAAGATCAACATATGTGTTTTCTTCTAGCATTTGACCGCCTAACAAGGAAGAAAATAGGATAGTCTTCCCCATGGAATCAAGTTGAACAATGAAGGAATCAATATTACCACCAAAAATATAATAAAGACCAGGGTATTTTCCGCCAACAGGAAACGATCCATCATCGGAACGTGTATCCCCAGAAATAAATATAGTATTATCTTCTCCTAAAACAATCTCTCGGCTAGTATCATAACTAACACCACCAATATAGGTGGAAAAGAGCAACTGATTTCCTTGGGGATTGATTTTAATGCAAAAAACATCTTCGTATCCTCCGTGGATTTTGTCAAAACCAGGAACGTTTACTGATACTGGAAATGTTCGTTCATCTGAAAACGTGTATCCTGTCACGTATGCATTATTATTTTGATCTACAATAATAGCAGTACCAACATCATCTTTTTCTCCACCTACGTATGTAGAATACAAAAGCTGGGTACCAGAAGAATCTAGTTTTATCACAAATGCATCATGAAGATCATTGTGTTTTTTATCAAAACCTGGTAGAGCAGGTTCAATTGGAAAACTTTCACCCTCTTTGGAGTCTGTGTAGCCTGTAATATATATGTTGTTTTCTCGGTCCAGGGCAATATCATTAATCTCTTCACCATTAGTCCCACCAATGTACGTAGAGAAAAGTATTTTCGTACCACTAGGATCCAATTTCATAACATACCCATCGTTTCCTTTGTAGTCAGTTTGGAATCCTGGTATATCTCCACCAATCGGGAAAGAATTAGGCGAAGAAGATACATTTCCACCGATATAAATACAGTCATTATCGTCCGTTTTGATACATGTTGTATAATCATTGCTAGCACCACCTACATAGCTGGAATAGAGCAATGAGCTCCCATCTTCGCTGATCATAACCAAAAACCCTTCATAATGACCATTAAACTCGGTACAAAAACCCGGGATATCATCTCCAATGGGAAAACCTTCAGAGGGTGTAGATAGAGTATTTCCTACCAAACATATATGATCGGATGAGTTTAAGGCAATATCTGTGCAAACGTCATAGTTGGAACCACCGATATAAGTGGAATATAGAAGGTTTGATCCCGTTGGATCCACTTTCATTAAAAATACATCGTAATCCCCGTTGGCGGTAGTATCAAAACCAGGTATATCATTGCCTATAGGGAAATAATCAGCTGTTGTTGAACGTGTAAAACCTGCGATATAGGAATGGTCTGAAGAGTCTACTTGTATGGCACTGCAATTATCCAATTTGTAGCCCCCTAAAAAAGTAGAAAACACAACGGGATCAATTACAATTGTCTCGGTTCGAGAGGCTTCTTGAATATCTTTATCTAACGTTACATGGAAACCATATGTACTGGTTCCTTTGCGCATAAATTCTGCAGGTACTTTAGTTCCAGAATCTTTTAAGTACACATACAGTTGATCGTCGAATAGAGTGCCAATGTTTGTGTGAATCTGTAGTTGATATTGACTTGCTTCAAGTGTAGCTCCTTCTACTTTCATTTGAATATCTTCATAATTGCCATCAGGATGAACATAGAATTCATACTTTAATCCTTCCGAACTATAATAATAGCATAAATCAATCTCTTCCCAGATGTCGTTGTATTGAATAGAAGTATAATTCTGGCAATGTGTAGCCCATTTTTCTGAAGGACCCTTTAAGTAATGGTTTACGTGGTTTAAAGGGTGTAGTGGAAGCAAAGAAACGTTGGATTTTGATTCTGCATACGATGAAGTAGGAAAAGTAATTTGAACAAATTGACTCTGAAAAGACAATGGGATTGATTGTTGTGTTTGTAAATCTAAATGAGAAGTAGAAAGGGGAGACTGAATTTCATACACAATCGAATGGGCAGTAAATGCGATCCGACCAAAAGAGGTGGATCCCATAAAAAGTATTTCAGGGTTCCACTGCCCTTTGTTCTCTGTAAAATAATCATGGTGTGATATAACAGACGGAGAATGATCTGGAAAAAACTGTTTAGAAGTAGCTGTTTCTATTGAATAATATGGGAAAAAAAGAAAGCAACAAATACTTAAACACAGGAGCCTACGAGTTAAATTATCCATCCTGAGTACCTCCTCTTTGATAAACTGACGGCAGTTTTCTCATGAAACCTAAAGGTTGTCTTTTTATTTTGATTATTGAAAGGAGAAAGACACATACTTTGTACTCGGGTCATAATCTGTAAAGAAGAATTCTTTGGATTGGTATCCATATGTATCAGATCCAATTCTTATCTTGTATTTCTGATTTCTTCGGAAGACATATCCTCCTGAGAGTTGCTCCAACGTATCTATATAGGTATCATTAATGTATACAAGTACATCTTTACTAATCTTTACTCCTTCTTTGTTATACGCGCTAAAATATACCCTTACATCAGAAATTATGGGTTTTCTATGAATTGTAACCTCTTCTTTTTGGGTGGAAAATGTGAATTGGTTCGAACTAGCCCATTCTTCTTCTAGATCATCTTTGAAGGCATTAACCATCCAAGCATATTTTGCTCCTGTTTTTAGATGCCTTCCTTCTACAAAAAAGCCATTTGCGTCAACGCGTTGACCATTGTCACCAAACACCTTGTTTCCCGTTGAAAGGTCTGTTATATACACACGATAATGGTTGGCATTTTCTGATGGCTCCCACGTAAACTCGATAGGAGGAAGAAGATCGAGAGATTCATTAACCGGGTTTATAAGAATAGGTTTCCCTATTTTGCTAACCAGTGAGACGTTGAATTCTTTTGTATCGTTACTCTCAATTGTGATTTTTTCAGTAAAACCTTCGTATCCCATTTTCTCAACAGAAATCTCATATTCCATTGCTTTTAGCTGAATAATTAAAGGGGATGTATCGACAAACTCACCGTTTATTTTGACCAAAGCTCCAGGAGGGTTTGTGTTAATTTCAAGAGTTCCAGGGTATTGAATGACAAGTTTTTGACTTGATTCTTTTGGAGACTTCTTCGGAACTTCAGGGATTTTTACTAGGATGAGGTGAAGAGATGTTTTGAATAATTCTTTTCCTGGTATGTTCTCGTAGACATGGAAAGTTGTCGGTTTGGATTTGAGATATCCTTCTTTGGATATATACAAAGAGTGTTCACCAGAACAGATTCCAAATTCTTCCAAAGGTGTGTCACCAACATAAACTCCATCGATGAATATTTTGGCACCTTGCGGAAGGGATTTTACAAAAAGCAACCCATCAATACGCTGTTGATTCTTCTCAATTGACGTCAGTTCAAATCCAAGTTGAATGTTCTTTTTTTTCTCTTCTGACAAATTTAAATTCGATCCGCTTTTTAGAAATCCATCTTTTGCTACTGTAATATTATGAAGCTCTTTGCTCAGTGAAATTTTTGTTGGGGTGAGAACATCTTCTATAATGATTCCATCTACAAACACTCTTGAACCCGAGGGGGTGGTTTCAACTTGAACATGAATGTAATGCATTCCTTTCATTGTGTTCCACAAGAAAATTCCACCTGCAACAAGGAAAATCCCAAGAATTGCAGCCATCCAATATACCATTGTATTTTTTTTTGGAATTCCGTATGGTGCACGTTTTGGTGAAATTCTTGGCTGACTATTGTTGAGTAGGTCTTGTTGCATCTCATAGGGAGTTTGATATCGCTGAGAAGGGTTTGGGAGAAGTGCTTTCATAACAATTTGAGATAGAAATTTTGGTATGCTTGTATCTACTTCGCTGGGAGGTGTTATTGTATACTGCAATTCCTGTTCAACAATATCAACTTGGGTTGTTCCTTTCCATGGTAACGTACCCGTAAGCATTTCATATAAAACGATTCCTAAAGAATATAGGTCGGATTTTTTGGTAACACCTTGGGGAAATTTGGAGGGCAATAATTGCTCCGGTGAAGCATATTTGACTGTATAAATTTTTGTGTCTGTTGTTAGTGTAGAATCATCCATACGAGAAACACCAAAATCCATCACTTTAATCGTTTGAGTAGTAGGGTCAATCATAATATTTTCTGGTTTGATATCGCGATGCGATTCTATTCCATTATCGTATGCAAATTGTAAGGTTTCAAGGACGGTACTAATGATTCGAATGGCTTCTTGAATAGAAAAAACCCCATGCTTTTTTAAATACTCACGTACATTATATCCTTTCACATATTCCATTACGATATAGTAGTAGCCTTTATCAAGCTCAAAAGCATAAAAAGTGGGCATGTTGGGGTGCTGAAGTGCTTTTCCAATGGATGCTTCTCGCTTAAACCTCTGGAGAATATTGGGATCTTGATAAAACTTGGGATCCAGTACTTTAATAGCATACTGTATGTGATTATCCATGTGTTCTGCAAGATATATAGTAGCCATTCCACCATACCCAATGGTACGTAAGATTTTATATTTTTTCCCTAAAATACTACCTGGGTTCATGTAAACCTCCATGAGAAAATTTGCATACATATTTATTGGGCATTAGGAATCCTTCTCAGATCAGAATCGCACGGAGCTGTTTCTATCATTGAAACGGATATCTCGGGATTGGGGGTAGTATTATTTTCTGAACGATTCTTGTTAGAGTCATATGTAGACAAAAAGATAATTAATACCGATGCTATCAAGAGTAGTATGAGAACTACGTATAAAAATGGTCGATATTTTCTCTTTTTTGAATTACAAAAGGGAAGCAAGTCCTTTTTAACACTTGGTTGCAGGACGCATAAAGAGATGTTATCAGGTCCTCCCAGGGAGTTTGCTAAATTCACCAAGTCTTTTACATTGGACTCAACATTATTATTAAGGAGTATGTGGTGAATTTGACAATCTTCAACCACATGTGTAAGTCCATCGGTTGTTAAAAGGATTTTATCTCCATCTAAGAGAGAAACTTTAAAAAAGTCGACCTTTACATTTTTAGAACATCCCAGTGAGTTCGTGATCACATTTTTGTTTTTTGCTACTAGAGCTTCTTTTCGAGAAATCAAACCACGATCCAACTGTTCTTCAACGACTGTATGGTCAACGGTAATCTGTTCTATCTCATTTACCCTGTGAGGACCGGCGATATAAGCTCTACTATCACCTACATTTGCAAAAAAAGCTATATCTTCAAAGATTACAGCGACTACGACTGTTGTTGCCATATTTGGAGTATTGCGTTGAATAGATTCTTCTAAAATAATAGTATGAGCAGTTTTAATTGCCATATTAAGACGTTCTTGAATGCTAAGATTGGTGGGTGTTTGATAGTATTTACGGAGGATGGAATTGACGGCTACTTTGCTTGCTATTTCTCCATTTGAATTCCCCCCAACTCCGTCAGCAACAATAAACATAGCACCGTAGTTGTTGAACGTCTCAGAGTTTTGAGGGATGTGAAATCCCACGGCATCTTCGTTCTTTTTTCTCTTTTTCCCAATATCGGTTATGCAACTGTATTGAAAACCTTCCATAATACCTATCTCTACATTTTTACTCATCTAGAAACCTCGAATTTTCTATGGTTTTATACATCAGTGTACTATCACCACATTGTATGATATCGTTATCATGTAAAACAGTCGGTTTTTCAATTTGATCATTGTTGACACGTGTTCCACTAGAGGAAAGTATATCCTGTATATAGTAGTTTGTTTTTCTATTTTCCATTTTGGTGAATATGGTTGCATGATGGCGTGATACAGATGCATCCAGTAGAAGTATATCACAAGTGGACTGACGGCCAATTTTGGCGGGATGTTCATGGATGCTGAAAGACTGTCCTCTTTGTCCACCATGTACAACGCAAAGCCAGGATACACTCGATGGAATTCTTTTTGCTATCACTTTCGTGCTATTGTTAGGAACAGTATATTCTTTATCGTATTGCGTATTCTGTTGCAAATCTTCTTTTTCTGGTGAAGAAACAGAATTCTTTTGCTTCCTTTTTTTGGAAATAGAATGGTGTAACAATAGGAAAACTATAAGAAGTAGGAAAAGAAGGAGAAGTAGAAAAAAAATGAAAGTGCGGAAATAGGGGGAGTATTGAAAAGCCGTATTGATAATGCCTGAAAAGTAGTATTTTGTGTCTGATAAAGAAGGAATATCCGCATTCTGAATGGAGCAAACATGATGATTGAATAGTTTCGATGAGGATGGTACAGAAAACTCAAATCGATACCCCTCTTGTAATTCGTTAACCAATAGATAAATTGACTCATCAATCGGTATTTCTGAAGGCATTTGAAGTACAAAACCACCTGTCTTGTTTGCAAGTGATTGGTATTTGGCTTTCCATGGAAGGGTATCCCCTACTATGATAAAACTCAGAGAGATACCATTATACAAAGCAAATTGTAAACTTTTCTCGATTTGGGAATGAATATGACTACAAGAGGTATCAATGAAGAATACTGCATTGCGATCATGCTCTTCTTCTTGGATAAAATGACGTAAGCACTCATCAAAAGAATGATCAACGGAACCAACTGGTTTTGGGAAATGTTCATCAAGATGCATAAGGGTTTCTGTGAAAAGGAAAATATCATTCGTAGATAGAAGAGGATCGGGTAACAGTGAGATATTGGGGTATTGATACAAGCCATTGCTATCTTTTGAGATAGAGTACTTTGCGTATTCAAGAAGAAGAGATGTAGCATGGTGCAAATTTTGCGGTTCAAGATGAGGATGAAGGAACCATGCCGTAGAAATGCCATATAAGAGTTCACCCTGATACACTTTTGCAGAGATTTCAGAAAAAAAACTTTGAATCTGAAGAAACTCCAGAGAGGAATACGATTCATTTGATATTTTTTCTATATTTTTCTGAAACGATTCTTCGATGTCCTCTCCATACACAATTGTGTACAAACGAACATTTTTTGCTGCGGCTTTGTTTTTGCAATGATCTGCTGTGAATTGATTGTAAACAGACGCATGAGTTTTGGCTAAATCGGTAAATAAAACAATATTGCATGGTTCCTGTTGATTGTGTGGAGGAAACAAATCTAGAGTTTTGTATATTGCATCATAAAAAGCTGTGTTTTTTGTTTCATATTGAATTTGATCAATGAGTGAGGATAGTTCTAGTTTGTTCTGAAGAAAACTTGGTTGACCTTCAGAATTGACAGAGTGTATGTAAATATCTGTGTTGTAACTTACGACCATAACTTTATCATTGATCGTCATGCTTTGAATGAATGACTTTAAGTTCTCCTTAACGGAGGATAAAAGATCGTTGGTATGCATACTAAAACTTGTGTCAATTAGTAAAATGGTGTAATTGGGCAGTTTCTGGTTACGTTGCGGATACAGCGTAGGGTTTACTACTTCTTTTGTATCATTTAGGACTCTTAGATGAGAGATATGCGAATCAAGATTAACGATTTCCTTATAATCGTCTTCAACAGAAAAAAAAACGGATACATGTTTAGGATAGTGAGTAGCATTAATCTTTGTAATCTGCAATGGCTTTGTCTGTGTGGAAGTAGAGCATCCAATAAAAAAACAGATGGCAACAATGAGTAAAAAGCATAATTTGATTCTCTTAGTCCAAATCGGGCATTTCATTGGTCTACTCCTTTAGATCCATTGTTTTATCGTATCTTTCATTTCACTGACATTCTGAAATCTTTTGTCTGGGTTTTGTTCCATGCACTTTAAGATGAATGTTGTAATGGGTATCGGAAGTGAAGGTTTTAATTCCATGGGCGATGTAACGTATCCACTAAGAATTGTTTCTTTTATTGCATCAGTATTTCTTTTCGTTTTCTCATTTACAAAAGGGTGAAAGCCCGTGTATAGTTCATACAATACAATACCCATGGAGAAAATATCAGATTGCGGAGCCGTGCAGTTTCCCAATCGAATTCTTTCAGGCGCCATATAGGACGGCGTTGCAATAACCTGTTTGGGAATTGACTGGTGTATAAAATAAGAGGCACCAAAATCATTCATTTTCACCTTGTTGTCTTTATTAATAAGTATGTTACTTGGCTTAATATCATTGTGAAGAATATTTTTTTTGTGAATGTATTCCAGTCCTTCCAGTAATTGCATCGCTATTAGGTTGATTTGCGTGAAGAGTAAGTCTTTGTTATGTTTACAATGGGATTGTAAAGTTTCTGATGGAAAATACTCCATAACCATGGCGGGATAAGATTTATAGCTAATTTTCATATAGGTTTGAATTATATTGGTGTGTCGGAAATGTAGACTCATGTCGATTTCCTGTATAAAATTCTCCAAAGTTTGATTATTTTTTTTACATCGTGAATTTGGAATTTTCACAGCAACAATTTCCATTGTATCAAGAAATTGAGCTTTATAGATGGTAGACATTCCTCCACTAGATATTCTTGTGAGTAATTGAATACCTTCTTTTCTTTTGTTGTTTGGTAAGACAATGTCAGTGGAGGGTTTTTCATCGACAGATTTTTGAATGTTTGATGCATATGGACTGTAAGGGCGTTCGGGTTGTGAAGATGTAAACGAAGATGGTTGGATATTGTAGAGAATATAGATTGTACTGATATTAATTATGTAGTTATCTAACAGCTTATACCATTTTTTGGGTTGCATCTTTTTTCCATTTAAAAAGGAACCATTGGCACTTCCAAGATCTTGCAAGTAATATCCATCAGGTCTTTTCACCAATGAAAGATGCTTCCTTGAAATAGAGGTATATATAGAAGGTATCTCTATCGTGCAGTCTGATGCTCTACCAATAAGGATCTCATTTTGAGTAAGCTCTACAAGAGATCCCTTATTGTTTTCCAACGTAACATTCTTGAACGCAAGAAAAAATTTTGACATAAAGGTACGTGATTATTGTCGTTTCCATTGAAATCGAAACAATGTCCTGCCTGTACAAATTTCATCACCATCTATCAATACTTTTCTTGAAACAATGCGTGTATTTATCCTAGTTTTGTTTGTGGATCCTAAATCATACAATACAAAAGCATCGTTTTCGTATCGAATTCGTGAATGTTCTCTACTGGCAGTTTTATCATTTATTGGAAGAACGATATTACCAGCTCGGCCAATAATGTATATTGTGTTTGCATCCAATCGATACCCTTTGCCCATGTTATCCCCTTGAATGATAGTAAGGGTTGCGTTGGAGTTCTTTTTTGGGGGTACCTTGTTCACAAATCTTTGAGATTCATCTTCTGATGAGATTTGTCCGTTTTCTGGCGGGGAAGAAGCGTCGGCTGCGAATAGAAGCTGATCTTTTGTGGTAAGTTGATTGCATATAACAAGATAAAGTATGAGATTCACAATAGGAAGGAGTAACAAAATGGACCACCAAGAGGGAGAATCGATTCTTTTGAGCATATCCGATAGAAGAATACACCATAGAATAAGCAAAAAGATCCCCACAAAAAGATTAATATAAGGAATCCACCCTAAGAAGCCAGGCAGAAGAATAAACAAGAAAAGCCACCACCAGGGTCTTTCTGATAACTGCAATACCATAAGGAGTTTGTAATACCAAGATGTCCAAGGATAGGGATGATCAAGGTAGTAACCAATTCTTTGAAGGGCATAAGAAACAATGACATAGTGTAAAGCGAGATAAAGAATAACAACGATGACAATGAAAAAATAAGATGCAAATAGAATACTTGCATTTGAAAGCATCGAGTCCAACCCAATTGAGTTCATATGATTACCTTTCTTACTTTTTATTTACAGATTTTAGATCTACCTTTTTAAAAACGAAACGAATCTCTCCCATTTGAACTAAATCATTATCTTTTAGTAATACTGGTCCTTCGGCTTCTTCGCTGTTTACCATTGTTCCGTTTGTGGAAACAAGGTCAAATATCTTGTACATGTCATCATCGGCGAAATATTTGATCTTGGCATGCTGTTTCGATATAGATTCGTCAGGGAAGAAAATTGTATTAGAAGGGTCTCTGCCAATACTAGTAATTTCTTGATTTACATCGTACCGCTCACCCATCATTCTTCTTTCAACACAAACCAACCATGCAAAACTAGGAATTGTCTTTTTCACAATCGTAGTTTTTTCATAGTCCTCTTCCATCACATTCGAATCAATTGTAGTTGCCTCAAAATCCTCGGAAATAGAATCGTCAATAATTGTTGGTTCTATTTCATCAATCATGTATTTACGTTTATCCAAAACGTACCTCCCGTGCGAAATTATATGGTTAAAAATCCCCAATTAGCATAACCCTATGTTAATTCACAGAGTCAATCCTTATTAATAATAGAAAGATTAACAGAAATTTGCAACTGGATTTTCATAACTTGAATAGATACAAAAAAAATCCCACTACAAAAGCTTTGGTAACAGTCTATTTGAGGAAGGTTACAGCAT
>JAQVSG010000076.1 GCA_028700655.1 Caldisericia bacterium | reverse complement strand
CCCAATGTGATGGAGGTACATCCACAAAATCTTGTTCTGCTTGAACGCTACGTATATTCGAAAAAGATGCGACAATAATGAAAAAGACTACAAAAGTTATGAATAACTTTTTCATTCTAAACCTCCAAGTTAACTGTCAAAAAAAAGCATACGCATTTTCTTTAATCATACTAACATCTGAACACATTTCAATGCAATCCATAAATATTGAAAGTACCTATTTATGCTGCCTTTAAAAATCAATAATTGCTTGTTCTTAATATGTGAATAACATCGTCTTGGTTCAAACTTTTTAGTGTACCCAAAGGATAGGGAATACTATCATTTCGCGATATCTTTTTAATATCCTCTGCACGTATCCCCAAATCAGATAGGGAAGTAGTCAAACCCAATACAGAGTGAATCCAATCAATAAATCGGAAAATTCCATTGGGGGCAACAGCTTCGTCACTTCCTGGTAAATCAAAAATTTCTCTTCCAAATCGAGCAAATTTTGAGATATCGTTGGAATAACAATAGCGCATCCATGCTGGTTGTACAATAGCCAATGTTTGCCCGTGAGGAATTTCGTACATGGCTGAAATAGCATGCCCAATGCGATGCGAAGAAAAATCACCAGATCCTCGACCACAAGAAGTGAATCCATTTAATGCCCAAGAGGCAGCCCATGCAAACTCCGACCGGGCATCCAAATCGGTTGGACTTGTTTGCAATATAGGTACAGTATGCATCACAGTTTTCATAATACTTTCTGAAACAGAATCGACAAAATACGTATGATATCCGGCAAAGTAATACTCAAATACATGCGACATGATATCCATGGCTGTATAGCTTAATTGTTTGGCTGGGACACCCGACTGTAACGAAGGATCAATCCAGGTAGCACGAGGAAACAAAAGGTCGCTCTTGATGGACAACTTTTCATTTGTTTTTTCATTGGTTATGACGGCGGTTCCATTCATTTCAGAAGCGGTGCCAGAAATAGTTAAAACACAATAGATGGGAAGTGTATTTTTAATAACTTTAGTTCGACGAAAAAAGTCCCATACATCGTCGGTACAAAAATATCCTGAAGCCACTGCTTTTGCTGTATCAATGACACTACCTCCACCAATGGCCAAAACAGCATCAATATCTTCTTTTTTCGCCAGTTCAACCGCAGATTGAACGTCTTTTAAAAGAGGGTTGGGTTGAATGCCTTCATAGGAAACCCACTGAATATTCGATTGATGAAGAATGTCCACAACATTTTGGAAAACTCCATTCTTGTGAACACTACCCTTGCCGGACAATAAAAGGATTTTTTGCCCTTTTTCTGCAATTGTTGTACCAAGATTTTCCAAAACCTCACTACCCAAAAAAACCTTTGTAGGATTGTAATATGTAAAACGTTTCATAAGAAGCACCTCTGTTTTACTTGCGAATACATACTCTTAGTATAGTGGATTTCACTTGTAAGACCATGAAAAATATTATTTTCATGCGTTCTTCAAAGTCTCCTTACCTTCTATTATACAACTTTCCTCGTTTTGTTTTAATAGGCCTCGGGTAAATCTTTTTTTGCTTTTTCCCAATATTGATTCAATTCTTCTGTCGTTAGTTGGTTTGGGTCCAGCGCATCAGCAAGGATATTTCTTTGCACATACCGAAATCGGATCTCAAATTTTCGCCTTCCTCTTTGTAACGACTTTACAGGGTCCACTCCATAATACCTTGCAAAGTTTAAGGCTGCAAAAAGAAGATCTCCCAATTCTTGTTCTACTTTTCGACTATGATCTGATTGCACAGCATCTTTAATTTCAATACACTCTTCTACCATTTTGTCTACGATGTCCTCTGCTTTCACCCAATCGAACCCAAAAAGAGAAGCTTCCTCTGAAATCGTATGGACGTCCGTCAATAATTCACATGTTTGCAGATCATTTTTTGGTTCGTGGGGTAAATTTGTGTTTTCACTTCGCTTTAAAAAGGTCCATTGATCAATTACCTGATGAGCATCCAAAGGAGTAGAAGAAGCAAAAACATGGGGATGCCGATACAAAAGTTTTTTGATCATATAGTGCAACGATTCATAAATAGTGAATTCTTTCTCGTTTTCAGATATCTGTGCATGGATTAAAGGTTGAATCATCAAATCTCCCAATTCTTCTTTTAATCCCTCTGAATCTCCTTTTCGAATGGCTTCCACTACTTCAAAAGACTCATCCAGCAAAGAAGGGATTAGACTTTCGTGGGTTTGCTTATGATCCCATGGGCACTTTTGACGAAGGATTTCAATACATTTTTTGGCTTGGAAAAACATTTGATCGTCGGGTTGTAGTATAGCTGGTATCCATTCTTCAGAAGAATATATGAAGATCTCTTGTTCCTTTGTTTCAATAGCACCTGGACGTAATTTTCTAACTTTCTTTATAGCTCCTGCTGCTGTTTCTCCTTGCATCATCAAATAACAGGCAGCCATGGTTCCCGCTCTACCAAAACCCCCCATGCAATGCATATAGACTGGTAGTTTGCAAAACCGATAGAAAGCCCAATGCCGGAGAAGTTTTCTAAATTGTAGAGGTGTTGGGGTAGAAAAATCAGGGATGGGTACATGAAGAATATCGACGATCGATGTGTCAATTTCATGTACATCGTAAGCCGTTTCTGTTAAGTTAACAAGAACTCGTATGGGTTCTAAAGAAGGAATAGTTCGGTTCGAAAAATGGGGCCACGGTCCGATCATGAAAGACTTTTCTTCCATCCATACACCTTCTAAAAACATGCCATTACCTCCCTTATGACCATATTAAACTCGTCTTGGTTTTTTTGCACTGTAAAGTACCCTTCATAAAAATGGATTCGCTTTCCAAATTTCTGGCAAAGGCAACTTAGGTTGTTCGCAGAAATAGAAAAGCGTTCCGAATGTTCTTGAAAATAAAAAAAGAGAAGATTCCGTTCCAATTTTACATTTTTCATCCCTTTTTCATAACAAACCAATCGAAGTTTTAAGTTTTCATATAGTTCCAACATTGGGGAAGGAGGATTTCCAAATTGATCTTGATATTCTTTTACCAATAGGTCGATGTCCTCTTTTGTTTTCGCTTGTGTAAGTTCTCTATACATTGATAACCGTTCCCCTTCATCTCGAATCAGATCGTTAGGAATATAGCCAGTGATGGGAAATTCGGGCATTTGATTAGGTTCCTTTTTTTTAGAGGGTTCTCTTTGATGTTCAACAGCTTCTTTCAACAATTGTACATACATATGGTATCCCACAGAATGCAAGTGTCCTGACTGAGAAGTGCCCAAAAAAGTACCCGCCCCTCGTATTTCTAAATCTCGCATGGCGATTTTCAATCCAGATCCCAATTCAATAAAGTTTTGCATCGCTTGCAGTCTGGAAATCGACTTTTGCGTAAGAGCTTTTTGTTTTGGGTAAAAGAAATATGCATAAGCTCGTTTACTGGATCGTCCAACACGTCCCCTAAGCTGGTACATTTGAGCCAAACCCAACGCATCGGAATGGTCCACAATAAGTGTATTCACTGTTGGTATATCAATGCCTGACTCGATGATAGTGGTACATAAAAGCAAGTCGAGTTCTCCTTGTAAAAACTGGGTAATTACATTGTCAATCTGTTCGCCGGTCATTTTTCCATGTCCGACACCAATTCGTAAAGAAGGCATTTTTTTCTGGAGATCTTCTTTCAAATCCATGATCCCTTGTATTCGATTGTGTACATAGTACACTTGTCCGCCTCGTGAAAGTTCAAACTGAATAGCATTTAACAAAACTTCAGGATCGTCTGGCATCACATATGTTTTTACGGGTTTTCTTCCTTCGGGAGAAGTATCAATTTTAGAAATCGATCGAACACCGCTTAATGCCATAGAAAGAGTTCTGGGAATTGGGGTGGCAGTCAATGTTAAAACATCAACATTTTCACGCATAGTGCGTATCCGTTCTTTGTGTCGAACCCCAAATTTGTGCTCCTCGTCAATAATCAAAAGTCCAAGATTCTGGAAATATACATCTTTTGAAAGCAACCGATGTGTTCCGATGATTAAATCAATCTTTCCATTTTGCAAATCCTCCAAGTTTTGATGCAAACGTTTCGAGGAAATTAAGCGAGATGCCTGTGCAATACGAATAGGAAAGGGAGCATAGCGCTCTTTAAATGTTTCATAGTGCTGATTTGCCAATATTGTTGTGGGAACAAGCAGAGCAACCTGATGCCCATCCAACACTGCCTTAAAGGCTGCCCTAATAGCAATTTCGGTTTTCCCGTATCCTACATCGCCCGTCACAATTCGATCCATAATGGTGCTTGACTCCATATCCTGTTTCACTTCTTCTATGGTCCTCATTTGATCGGGTGTTTCTTCGTAGGGGAAAATGCTTTCCATTTCGGTTTGCCAAGGAGAGTCTTTCCCAAAAGCGTGACCTTTTGCGGCTGCTTTTTTTGCATACAAATCAACCAATTCTGCAGCAACAAGCTCAATCCCTTTTTTGGCTTTTTGCTTTGTCTTTTGCCACTCGGTAGTGCCCAAGGAACTAAGAGGCATATGCTGAGAATCACCGACATATTTATTTACCATGTGAATTCTCTCGGGGGGAATATACAACTCGTCTCCATTTTTATATTCCATTAACAAAAATTCTTTTGGTTTTTTTTCCGGTCCATCCAGTACACTTAAGCCTTTGTAAACGCCAATACCATAGGAATAATGGACAAGCAAATCTCCAATTTTCAGATCTTCAATCGATTTGATAGGAGTGCCCTCTCGGAATTTTTTATAATGTTTATGAGGTTGTTTCCATCCAAAAATTTCACGGTCTGTTAGCAACGCCAATTTTTTAGAAGGGACATAAAACCCCGTATCCATATACATATCTTCAATTTGAAGATTGTGACTAAGGCACGTGAAGCCAAAACTCTCAAATATTTCAATGGCTCTTTTGGGTTGTCTGGTGGCAACAAAAACTTTGCCATCGCGTTGAAAATATTGTTTCAAGATCATTTTGAAATCACCAAGAATGGGGGCATTCACTTCTTGCGTAGGAAAAGAAAAGGAATCTGGTTTTTCCACATTAGCGGGTTCCGGATTCAATTCCAATCGATACGGATGATTCCAAATCTTTCTTTCAATATCTCTGTAAACATCGTTAAAAGGAATAGAAATCACTTCTTTCTTTTCCAATTCTAAAGTGTGGACTTCTATGGCTTCATGAAAAGTAACGGTTATCGCTTTGTGAATCTGGTTCGCATTTAAAAACACAATACACGTATGTTCATGAAGATGGTCTATCAAAGTACATTCAGTAGAACGACTAACAGGGAAATAGTACGAGTGAAGGAGGATGCCCTCTTCTTGTGATAAAACTTCTAAATCCTTTTCTATATCGGGGCTAAACACATTTTTCGTTTGGATTACATTTTTTATGTACGTTTGAGCCTTTTCTTTTTCTTCTTTTGTACAAACATAATGACTAATGGGAATCAGAAAAACTAAATCTGTTTTCTCGATACTGAGTTGTGAGGTGGAATCGAAAAAACGAATACTTTCCACTTGATCATCAAGCAGCTCAATGCGAATGGGAGAATTATGGGCTGACGAAAAAACATCAAAAATTCCCCCTTTCCGGCGAAATTCCCCCACATGCTCCACAACGGAAGCCGGACGATACCCTATTGAAAGAAGTTTTCGAGACAAGTCTTCAAGATCTACACAATCTCCCCTATGTATTGGAATGACTGCATCGATAAGATTCTCTGGGCTAATCGTTGGAGCACACAATGCTTGTGGTGTCGTAACAACAATGCGAGGATGATGAATTAAATCAAACAAAACACTGATTTGTTCAGCGCTAATTTCAGAGGGACTGGGAATCCGTTCGTATGGAGCGGCCCCTGTATCGGGATAACGACTTACCTCAGAAGGAAGATACGAAGAAGGGAATTGCTTTAAAAAGGTGTGAATCTTTTGCATTTCTAAATCGGAAGAAGCAACAATAAGAAGGTTGCTAAATGTCTGTAACAACTGCAATATAACAAGATATCCAGACGATCCAACAACATTGTTAACGTGTACCGAAAAAGGATGGGAGGAGTGTAAATGTGTTTTTTCCAGAGAAGGTAAATGACTGAAATAATCCGCTATTTCCTTAAAAGTTTTTTCGCTAATTTGGTTTTCTGTTTTCATGCAAGTAAGTATTATATCATGTGCTTCAACTCTTTTTTTGGTTGTATTTATTGGCGGCCTGTATATGCCCGTAGTCAATACAATCCAAAACAGCAAAAAGAGCTGTTTCTAAACTTTCATGAATCACTTGTTGTTCCC
>JAQVSG010000075.1 GCA_028700655.1 Caldisericia bacterium | reverse complement strand
CACGTGGGTGGAACAGCAGGGAAAAACCTCGGAAGAGCTGAACGCCCAGTGGTATGATGCGGAGGAGTATTGGGGGAGCATTCAGGCCATGGCAGACAGTATCGACGAACGGATATGCGAATTCAACGGAAAGGTTGGTATTCTCTGAATACCAATGAGCTCTGATTTCCGGGAAACCGGGAAAAACCCCATAAGAGGGTTATTCTAAGGAGGTGCAGAAATGAGTAAAGGTGTATTTTGGAAGAAGATTGCGTGTGTATTTGTAATGGCGGGGATTCTCATAGGTAGTGCGGGATCGGTCATAGCCAAAGAACCCGAATATCAATGGAAGTTTGGGCAAACATCAGTTCGCGCGTCTCAGGGGGAATCATACAAGCTTTTTTGTGAATTAATTGAAAAATATAGTGACGGAAGGATCAGCGTCGAATTTTTTCCAGATAATCAGCTCGGTACTCTCGATGAAATTTTCCATGCAGTCCAAGTGGGCGACGTGGAGATGTGCGGTGTTGCTCCTTATGTTAATCTCGTACCTGGAGGAATGTTTAACTGGATGCCTTGGACTGTGGAGTCCTGGGAAGAATGCAAAATGGCGTTTTCCCGCCCTTCAGGAGTTCTCTACGTTCCAATGCAGAAAGCAATGAATGAAGTAGGAATGCACATTCTCTTTACAGTATCGCAAGGATCTTATGGTATCGGCAACAATGTTCGTCCTATCAAAACAACCGAAGATTTTAAAAATCTCAAGATGCGTGTTTCTTCTTCTTTGGGATGTGTCAGAGGACTCCAGAATATGGCTGCTGGAACAGGTATGACTGTTCAAACTGTGCCATGGGGAGATCTTTACAACGCTCTTTCACGTGGAGTTGTTGACGGGTGCTGGTCTATGTGGCCTTCACTCGTGGAAGAGCGTCATTATGAAGTTATGAAGTTTTACACATCCCTTGACTGGATGTGGGATGCCAACCAGGTTGTAATAAACAATGACATTTGGAATGAACTGCCTGAGGACTTGAAAGCCGCGATTGAAAAAGCAGCGGATGAAGCGGAAGCGCATCAGTATAAAATTCAGGAAAAGATGGCAGATGAATTCCAGGCCTTTTTGAAAAAACAGCCGAACTTTGAAATATATTATCCGACCATTGAAGAACGTGCTGAATTCAGGGAAAAGGCGAACACGCTCAGTATTTGGGAAGAACTTTGTACTCCCTGGTTGGATAAGCATTTTCCCGGCCAGAATATGACAAAGAAAATTCTGGACGAACTGGAAGCGAACCGTGAAAAGGTGCTTTCCTCGAAGAAATAGCCCAAAAATAGAGGGGCAGTCATTGGCTGCCCCTCTATAAATGTAAAGGCAATGAATCGACTGTACTATGAAAACATGGAGAAGGAAGGGATACTATGAAAAAATTTTTCCATTACCTGACCATGCTAGAGTTTTTATTAGCTTCCACTGGACTCTTGCTTACCATTTCCCTAACTTTTTGCCAAGTTATAAACAGATATTGGCTTAACTTTGAGATTATGTGGATCAGTGATTTTGCTCTCTATATTTTTATTTTGACGATTTATCTGGCAATTCCTTATGGGGCTTCTCAGAAAACCCACATTGCAGTGGATGTATTACCTGAATACCTTTGTTCTGATAACAAAACCAGAAAGGTTATCTTTGAAATCTTTAAAAATAGCGTTACTATTGTCATGATTTTGGGGCTTGTGGGGCCTGTATGGAAACTGCTGAAACGGGCAATACGATATCCTGAATATGCTACTCTCATTCGTTGGTTCAATATGAGTTGGTTGTTTTATGCAATGGCAGCCATGGTGGTCCTTGTTATCCTTCACTATGGATGGTATTTGGTAAGCAGTGTGTACGAACTGAAAACAATATGCTGGTTAAAGCGCAATGAAGGAAAGGAGAGTTTGGATGTTTGATATTGGCACAGCCACAACGCTCATTGTTTTTCTTGTGGGGATAGGTATCGGACTTCCAATAGGATGGCTGTTTGTGGGGTCTACTGCTCTTGGACTGTTTATAACCAGTTCACCAGCTACCTTTATTGCGAATACATTTTTCCATTCCTTGGATTCTATCACAATCATGGCAATTGCTTTTTTTGTATTTTCCGGAGCTTTGATTTCAGAAGCCGGTCTTGCTGATCGTATAGTCAGTTTTTCCTATTCTCTTGTAGGTCGTCTAAAAGGGGGACTGACTGCTGTAGGTATAGTAGCAACCCTATTCTTAGGTGCCTTGACCGGTTCTTCTGTTCCGTGTATAGCAGCATTGATCCCTTTGTTAGTTCCTCGACTGGAGACTTTTGGTTATAAACGGGTTTATACTACTGCAATTCTTTGTTCATCAAGCTATTTAGGCTATCTGATTCCTCCAAGTGTTCCAGCGATGATTTATTGCCTTCTCGCAGGGCAATCTGTCGCGGCCCTTTTTCTTGCGACTGTTGTTCCTGGTCTTCTACTTGCTTTAGGTTATGGTATTTTGAATTATTGCATGGTAAACAAATATACTTTTGAAAGTACCGAAAAACCCAAACTTCCGGAAACTATTTCAGAATCAATTAAAGACATTCTCCATACTGGGAGAATAGCCATCCCTGCCCTTGGGTGTCCTGTCATTATAATGGTTGGTATTTACGGTGGAATTTTTACCCCTAATGAGGCTGGTGGAATAGCCGCTGTTTATTGTCTTCTCATTGGCTGGTTCGTGTACAGGGAACTGACGAATGAAAAGCTTGCCAGAGCGCTTTCGAGCACAATAGGAACATTCGGGATGACAACATTGCTTCTGGCGGGAGGAACTGTCCTCACCAGATATCTTACACGTCAGGGCGTTGCACAGGATATTGCTGCTTTCATGCTTTCGCTTTTTGAGAATAAAATTCTTATTCTTCTTATGTTGAATGTATTTCTGCTAATTCTCGGGATGTTTCTTGATGGTATCCCGATACTCATACTGGTTGTTCCTCTTGTGCTTCCCCTAATGAACGAACTGAATGTAAATCTTGTTCATCTTGGTGCAATGATGGTTGTTAATGTTGGAATAGGTGTTATGACACCTCCATTCGCGATGTCAATATTCGTTGGGTCACGATTGGGAAATGTTTCTCCAGCAGCTTTGACTAAAGTCATGATACCGTTTCTTCTCTTTGTTTCTTTGCCGGTGCTGTTTTTGACTACGTACATACCAGCATTATCCTGTTGGCTGCCTAAATTACTACTGGGGGCCTCTGTCGTCGGTCCTTGGTAATCGGATTGGAGAAAGAGCACCTGCTTTATGAAGGGAGCAAAAGAATGTTTGATATCTTGATAACAAATGGAACTTGTTACGCTGGAGATGCCCGTCCTGGCTTTCTGGCGGATATTGCAATTGTTGATGGAAAGATTGCAAAGATCGGACGTTTTGAAAAAGCGGAAGCTCAAACCACAATTAACGCAGAAAATCTTTCTGTGGTTCCAGGTTTTATCGATACACACAGCCATTCAGATCTTGTTGCCCTTGTAGAACCTGCTATTGGCAATAAAACTACACAAGGCATCACTACTGACATCATTGGGCAGGACGGCATGTCTCTTGCCCCCATAAAACCGCAATTTATTAATTCATGGAAAAAGGTAATGGCTGGGCTTGAGGGAAATTACGATATTGAATGGGATTGGCAATCCTCAAAAGAATATCTTGAAAAGCTGGATTGGCAAGACTTAGGCCCAAATCTTGCGTATTTGGTCCCTTATGGCAATATTCGAATGTGTACAGTTGGTCTTGAAAACAGGCCTGCATCTCAAAATGAAATTGGTTTTATGTGTGATCTTTTGGAAGAAGGTATTTCAAACGGTGCTGTCGGCCTTTCTACGGGACTGATTTATCCTCCTTGCAACTATGCCTCCGAGGAGGAAATCTCAGAAGTAACAAAAGTACTAGCAAAATATGGGCTTCCCTTTGTTATTCATCAGAGGAGCGAGGCCGATGATATTCTGAATTCAATGGATGAGGTTATTAGGATAAGCAAAAAGTCGGGATGTCATATTCATTTCTCCCATTTTAAGATAGCGGGAAAGAAAAACGCTTCTCTGTTTGAATCAGTAATGAGAAAGCTGGACACAGCCTCCCGTGAAATCAGCCTTTCGTTCGATCAGTATCCTTATACTGCGGGAAGCACAACTTTCAGCGTTATACTTCCACCGTGGGTGCATTTTGGAGGTGTTGAAAAGGCAGTAATACGTTTGTCTGATGTTGCACAGCGAGAAAAAATGAAAAAAGATATCCTTAATGGTATCCCGGGTTGGGATAATTTTATTGATTTTGCTGGAATGGAAAATATTTGTGTGACATTTGTAAAGACAGAAAAAAACCAGGATCTTGTTGGGAAAAATATGCTTGAAATTGGAGAATTACGACATAAAGATCCTTTAGATGCAGCTTTTGATCTTCTGCTTGAAGAGGATATGTCTGTTGGACTGGTTGACTTTTATGGTCTTGAAGAACATATAGAACAAATTTTAGTTCACCCTTTACAGAATCCCTGTACCGATGGAATTCTTGGTTCTCATCCTCATCCCCGTGTTTATGGGAGTTTTCCCCGTATTTTAGGTCATTATGTCCGGGAACGGGGGCTTTTGGACTTACCATCTGCGATACATAAAATGACGGCGAGACCGGCCTCTATCTTCAAACTCAAGAATAGGGGATTTCTAAAAGAAGGCTATTGTGCTGACATCACTATTTTTGATGCTGATACTGTCGCCGATCTTGCGACATATGAAAAGCCAAAACAATATTCGGCAGGAGTCCCTTATGTAATTGTAGGAGGAAAGCTTGCTGTTCAAGAAGGTATTCCTTCAAATAAGAAATGCGGTAAAATCATAAGATTTAAAAAATGATGTCTTGATTAGCAATATTTCATAGCATCTTCCATTTTAGGGGAGGAGAAGTCATTGGATTTACGATGGAAAGAGTCTCTTATAACTTTGTGCCGTGAAATGGTACAAATTCCCAGTCTTTCGGGAAAAGAAAAGAATATGGCCGATTTCATAGAGCAATCTATGCACCAGATGGGCTTTGATTCGGTGGAACGAGATTCTTATGGAAATGTTTCCGGAAGAATCGTTCTGGGACGTGGTGGCAGAAGGATACTCTTTGAAGGCCACATGGATCATGTGGATGTTGCCGATCCGTCAAAGTGGTCACATGATCCATATGGGGCAGAAGTTGAAAACGGAAGGATTTACGGACGGGCAACTACAGATATGAAAGGAAACCTGGCTGCAGCAATTATTGCGGCAGCACGAATAAAGGAAGAAGTTAATTATCTGAATGGTGAAGTAATTGTATCCGGAAGTGTTTTCGAGGAGTTTTTTGAAGGAGTTGCATCTGAAGCCCTGGGAAAAAGATGGAATCCGGACTGTGTGGTTATTGGTGAACCTTCGTCCTTGACCCTAAAACGGGGACAAAGAGGGCGAGCGGAAATAGTCCTTGAAACTTTAGGGAAGCCAGCTCACTCTTCGAGTCCTGAAGTGGGATTAAATGCAGTGAAGACAATGATTCCTCTTCTTAGATCGATAGAAGAAATATTTGTGCCAACGACCCATCCGGTTCTTGGAAAGGGGATTCTTGAACTCACTGATATTATTTCCTCGCCTTATCCGGGGGCGAGTGTGGTTCCAGAAAAATGTCGAGTGACTTTTGACCGGAGGCTTTTGGTAGGCGAGAATGAAGACGAAGTTTTGTCTCCACTGTTGAATATTATTGCTTCCGAAAAAGAAAAAAATGAACGCCTTGAAGCCCAGCTTTCTTTTGCGACAGGTAGTGACACCTGTTATACGGGAACAAAAATTACTGCAAAAAGATTCGCACCCGGGTGGATCTTTCCTGAAGATAACTGGTTTTTAACATTGGCTCGAAAAGGGCTTCAAAGAGCTGGTTTGAATGCAGAAATATCTCATTATGCCTTTTGTACTAACGGGAGTTATTATGCGGGCAAAGCAGGCATACCTACGGTAGGATTTGGGGGATCATTGGAATCCCTAGCTCACGTAATAGACGAATACATAGAAATTGAGCAATTAGAGAAGGCTTGCGAAGGATATAAAGGTATAATTTATTCCACATTTGAAGTCTAAGTTTCGCATTCTGCTTTTTATTGAAAATCTATGTTTTTAAACATAGATTTTCTTTTTTACTATAAGTAATAGTATGTTAACATTATTTATTATAAGCATTATGGTTTTATGAGTTAAATTTAAGAACTTTAGCATGTTTTTGGTGCTGTGGGAGAATGACTATGTACGATCTTGTGATCAGGGGCGGAACTGTGGTCTGTTCTGATGGTGCCCGCGTCCTGGATATTGCTGTCCAGGGAGAGAGAATCACTGCGATCGGCGAGTGCCTCCGGGGAACGGAGTCCATTG
>JAQVSG010000003.1:31152-85791 GCA_028700655.1 Caldisericia bacterium | reverse complement strand
ATACCTGCGAGAAGGGAAGAATTTTACTCATATTGTGCAAAGCTTGCTCCATATTGGTCGTCAAATGATTGGATGCAAATTTGCTTCCATTCACGCGAATAAGGGTAGATTGAAGCTCTTCAGATAAACCGTAGAGAAAAAATGACTTCCCACAACGGCTTCTCAATTGAGCCAGTTTTTGAATTTCGATTCCTGCAGAGGCATCTAGCCATTGTAGTTTGTTTGCATCCACTAACAAACCATGACAAGGCAATGCTTTCAAAGGATGTAAAAGGCTTGTATTCCCAAAGAAAAGAGTACCCTCCATAGAATAGACTTGTACATTGTCGGGAAGATCAGGATGGATGATAGGATCCAAATGTAGTTTAGAACTATGAAAAGCATGAATAACTATAGCTAGCAAAATCCCAACTCCTACTGCATAGGTGATATCAACAAGTACAGTTACAATAGTGGTAACAATCATTACCACAGTGTAAGATTTTGGTGCTTTAAATATCATTAGTACGCTTTCTTTGTCAATCATATTCCAGCAAGTAACAGCAAGAACTCCAGCCAGAGCTGCTAAAGGAATCCAGAGAGTATAGGAACCCAAATACAGCAAAAAAACAAGCAGTAATAGACTATGTACTAGACTCACCCAACGGGTTTGTCCTCCACTTTTAATATTAACAGCAGTACGAGCAATTGCTCCCGTAGAAGGAACTCCTCCTACAAAGGAGGCCGCTAAATTACCAAGACCTTGGCCTATCAATTCTCTGTTAGGATCATGATTTGTATGAGTCATATTGTCAGCTACTGCTGCAGACAATAAAGATTCAATGCTTCCTAATAGGGCTATCGTAATGGCAGGTTTCAACAAGGAAAGCAGCATGGTTCGTTGAAAAGTAGGAAATTGAAACAAAGGAAGTGATTGAGGAATTGTATCTACAGAAGGTCCCCGAGTGCCTAGAATAAAAAAAACTCCCATCCCTGCAAGCAAACCTATAAAAGAAGCTGGAATCTTAGGCAAGAAATGTTGACAAAGCAAAATGACTAGTATGGTAACCATAGCAATCAATATGCCTCCTGATAGATGTTTAATCTGTCCAATGAATATCAGGATAGCAATGCCATTGGTAAATCCTGCTACAACACTGTGAGGGATTAAGTGAATGATTTTTCCAACACGTAAAAATCCAAAAATAATTTGGAGTATACCTGCCATAAAACCAGCCACCAACATTCCCGGTATGCCATATTGGGTAACAATGCTAATTAAAACTACCGTCATGGCTCCTGTTGGTCCAGTGATTTGAAAACGAGATCCACCAAACACTCCTGCAATAAGACCACTAACAATGGCTGTATAAATACCCGCTGCAGGACCAGCGCCGCTGGCAGCACCAAACGCTAAAGCAAGAGGTAAAGCCACGATTCCAACTGTTATTCCAGCCGTTATCTCTGTAAACCAATTTACTTTCAACAAAAACCTCCACCAAACAAATTTCTTCATTTGCTGGTGAGGTTAGCTGACGGGTTCGGAATGGATTGCCATCCCTACCGCAATTGGATTCACCCCAAAAAACTGGTTCTGGTTCCCCCACTCTTCCGAAGAAGATTAAGCAATACTCCATCATTATACTCCAAGGGTTTAAAACTTCAATTCGTGGTTTCCAAAATTTCTGATTCTAAGAGGAGTCGATACCATTGTGAAATGACAATCAGAAAACAGTCACTTTGGATAACATTCATAGTATTCCTTAAAAGACATCGAGATATTGTGAATTTGAAAAACGTTTTGTAGAGATGTAAAAAGATATTCTTTTAGACAAAAGAGGTGTTTTTCTATAGGACTCGAAATAAAAATAGGTAAAACTCTAAATTTTACATCTAGCATTTGGGTGTTACAATCTTAGTGAATTCTTTTGAATATGCACCGTATCTTTTTTGGAGCGGTAGCTAGGAGTTTGCATGAAGAAACATATTGTTCTTGGTGTGACTGGATCCATTTCAGCATACAAAAGCATTGAAATTGTTCGCAGGTTGATCCAAGATGAGTTTTATGTGTCGGTTGTGATGACAAAAAATGCCACCAATCTCATCTCCCCTCTTACTTTTGAGACTATATCTCACAATACAGTATATACTTCTATGTTTGAAGAAGGTTCGTGCAAAAATGTAACTCATATTAAACTTGCCTCTGAATCGGACCTTATCCTGATTGCTCCTACAAGCTATAATGTTTTTGGGAAAGTATCGGCGGGGATTGCAGATGACCTACTAACATCTATTCTAGCAGCAGCTCCCCCTGAAAAAGTACTCTTTGCCCCCGCTATGAATGTTCATATGTATGAAAACCCAACCATGGTTTTCAATCGCAATCAGCTACTAAAAAGAGGGTATCGTTTCATCGAACCCGATGAAGGCCCTTTGGCATGTGGGACAAGTGGTAGAGGTCGGTTAAAAGATGTCGATAGCATTGTTCAGGAAGTGAAAAACAACTTTTGTCCTGCTTTGCTTTCCCACAAAAAAATACTCATCACCGCTGGTGCTACCCGAGAATACCTTGATCCTATACGATATATCTCCAATACATCCTCGGGACGAATGGGTTTTGCGCTTGCCAAAGCGTGCCATGATATGGGGGCAGACGTTACTCTGATAGCCGCGAATTCTCATTTAGAAAATCCGAGTTTAAAGTGCATTCGAGTTGAAACTGTTGAGGAGATGCATTCGGAAGTAATGAAAGTATACCCGCATGTTGATATTGTGTTTATGGCAGCGGCAGTTTCTGATTTCAAACCGGTACAAATCCAATCGCAGAAAATAAAAAAAACAGATCAGGTTTTAACCCTCGAATTAAAACAAAATCAGGATATTCTTGCAGAACTGGGAGCCACGAAAAAACATCAAATTCTGATTGGATTCGCTGCTGAAAGCGAATGTTTACTGGAACGAGCAAAAGAAAAACAAATTCGGAAAAACGCTGACATCATGATTGGTAACGATCTTGCTAATTTTTCTTCCATGGATGGATCGGTTTGGATCATTTCCCATGAGCATTCGGCGAAATTGCAAGCCCAATCGAAAGAAGAGCTTGCTACAATAATTCTACAAACTTTGATAGAACAATTTGGTTTGCTTCAAAATGGTTCCTGAGTTTTCCTATCCTTTGAGATATTGTAAGAGTTTGTAATGAAATCATTGCAATCCTCCACAATCGGTTTTATTGGTGCGGGTAAAGTTGGAAACGCCCTTGGATTGTATTTTTACCACAGCAATCTTTGTATTGGTGGATACTATAGTCTACATACATCTTCTTCTCAAAAATCTGCTCACAATACCCAATCCATCGTTTTTCAAAGTATATCAGAGTGTGCGCAGGCATGCGATATTCTTTTTATCACTACACCAGACGGGGCCATTGCAGAGGTTTGGAATGATCTAAAGCAAGTTCCTCTTCATGGGAAAATTGTGTGTCATACTAGTGGCGTGATGTCCTCGCAGATTTTTGATGGAATAGAAAAAAAGGGTGCTATTGGATATGCGATTCATCCTGTTGTTCCTATTACTTCTGATCCAAATGCTTATCGCAGCTTGTATAATGCTTACTTCACTGTGGAAGGTCCCGATCAACACCTTGAGGATCTACAATTGTTTTTTTCTCATCTTGGGAATTCTGTAGTTTGTATTGAGGCAGAAAAAAAACACATGTACCATGCTGCCAATGTGCTACTATCTAGTTTTCTAAGCGTTCTGATTCACACCGGGTGGGAACTACTACAGGAGTGTAATATCCCCCTGGAATGTGCTCAAAAAATGACAAAACCTTTGATAGAAACTACGATCCAAAGTGTATTCGACCATGGAATTACGGATTCTCTGACGGGACCAGTGGACCGGAATGATGTAGTTACCATTCAAAGACATCTGGATTGTTTACCCCTAGAAAAACAAAGACTGTATGCGATTCTTTCGAGTGAACTGGTAAACATTGCTCAGAATAAGCATCCTCAAAACGATTATTCTTCGCTGAAAGAACTTTTTCAAACCGTTTTAAGTTCGGTACAAATAGCAGAGAATGAAGGATTACAATGAAAAAAACAGTGCAAACATTTCAACAAATGAAAGAAAAACATAAAAAAATATCCATGGTGACAGCCTATGATTATACTACAGCCAAAATAGTAGATGAAGCAGATATAGATGGAATATTAGTAGGAGATTCACTGGGAATGGTCTGTTTAGGACATGAAAATACTCTTCAAGTAACAATGGAGGATATGATTCACCATGCAAAAGCAGTTTCGAAAGGAACGAGAAATGCTTTGCTTGTCGTGGATATGCCCTTTATGTCGTACCAAACTTCTGCCTATGATGCAGTCGTTAATGCTGGCAGATTGGTTCAAGAAGGACATGCTGAAGCCATTAAAATGGAGGGTGGAGAAGAAATTATCGACCAAATCAAAGCCTGCGTGAAAGCTCAAATCCCTGTAATGGGACATCTTGGTCTAACTCCGCAATCTATTCATAGTTTGGGAGGGTACAAGATACAAGGAAAAACACTGCATGCATGCCAGAAAATGAACTACGATGCTGCATTGTTGGAGGAAGCTGGCGTATTTGCGATTGTCTTGGAGTGTATTCCTACAGAATTGGCACAAATGATCTCAGAAAAACTATCTGTTCCAACCATTGGGATTGGTGCTGGAGTTCACTGCGATGGGCAGATACTGGTATTTCACGACATGTTCGGGCTGTATTCAGAAATGAGTCCTTCGTTTGTGAAGATGTACGAAAATAGTGGGTCTTTGATGAAAACCAAAATCCAGCAATATATCCAGGACGTCCAGAAGGGTTCCTTTCCCACTAAAGAGCATTCATTTCCCATGGACTCCTCTCTTCTAACCCAAATGCAAAGTGATCATTGGGAAGCTTCGAAAGGAGAAAAATGACAATTGTAGAAGATATTCAGGCGATGCGCGAAATCATACAAGATTGGAAACACAGAAACTCTTCTATTGGTTTTGTTCCTACCATGGGGTTTTTACATGAAGGACATGCAAGCTTAATACGGAAAGCTCGAAAACAGAATGATAAGGTTGTGGTCAGTATTTTTGTGAATCCTACCCAATTTGGACCCAATGAAGATTTTGAAAACTATCCCAGAAATATGGAAAACGACACTCAGCAGTGCGACAAAGAAGAAGTGGACTTAATTTTCGCTCCCTGTACAAAGGAAATGTATCCCGATCCAACCTATGCGTTTGTAGATATCAACCAACTCGGTAACTCTCTGTGTGGAGCTACAAGACCGGGACACTTTCGGGGAGTATGTACCGTGGTAAACAAGCTTTTCAACATTGTTATGCCGGATCGGGCGTATTTTGGAGAAAAAGATGCACAGCAGCTTGTCATCATCCAACAAATGGTGCACGATTTGAGTATTCCGGTACAGATAGTACCTTGCCCTATTGTACGGGAAAAAGACGGATTGGCTATGAGTTCTAGAAATTCAACCCTTTCGCCACAAGAAAGAACTGCCGCCCGAGTGCTTTCGAAGAGTTTGGAACTTGCGAATAATCTGATGATGCAAGGAGAAACCAGTGCTTCTGTCATCCGGTCGCAAATGAAGGAAAAAATACAACTTGAGCCCCTAGCTACCGTTGAATATATTGAAATTGTGGATGCACAAACCTTAACCCCCCTTGAAAATGTAAAAGGTGATGTGTTGATCGCCTTGGCTGTAAAAATTGGAAACACTCGACTGATTGACAATTATCGAACACATCTGGAGGCAATATGATTCTTACTCTTTTAAAGTCGAAAATTCATAGAGCGATCGTCACAGACGCAAACCTACAATACATGGGAAGCATTACGATTGACAAGGAGCTAATGGCAAGCAGTGGGATCGTAGAACATGAAAAGGTACACATTGTTGATATTCAAAATGGAAATCGATTTGAAACCTATGTTATTGAAGGAGCTGCAGGCAGTGGTGTAATATGCTTGAATGGAGCCGCTGCTAGATTGGTGCAACCTGGCGATGAAGTTATTATTATGGCCTACTGTCAAGTGACTTCAGAAGAAAGTCAAAACCATTCTCCAAAAATCACATTTGTTGATTCCAACAATCGATTTCTTCGGGAAGAATTAGGTACCCATAAAAAGTGAGTTTCCACTTCCAATTTGTAACCAATTTTCCTATTTTTACTAGGAATTCTGTGATCCAATCCTTATAATAACAGTATCCAATGATTACCAAAGGAGGGAATCAACAATGAAGCGAATATCAACGATTGACGGCGTAAAGAAAGCTGTATTACAGCTTGAAAAACAAAGTACTCAGGAAGAAATGAATCAGGCTATTGAGTCGTTTGATGACTTGTTTATGAGTATTCACCCGGAATCCCTGAAGTTCATGTTGAATGAGTATAATTCTTTTGTTGGGCGGGACCAGGAAGAAGAATTAAAAAAATTGGGCAAGGACGATTCAAGAGCACTAGAAGTTGTAACCTTAATGAACCACATGAAGTCCCTGTATGGTGCTGCGGAAAATGAATGCAAGAAATGGTTTGCTTTTATTGATTTTATTGCGGCACTCAACCACCAAATACAAAATTTGGATATTGTTCTGATTGAAACCAAATCAGGGTATTGCGTTATTCGAAGATCCAACTACTGTATTATTCATTAATTTTTATCACTCTCCCTGGTACCAATAGAATGGTATTTTATTGGTACCAGGGAGCAGTATGTTTCTGTTTTTTTATCCCCCTATTTGAATATTTTCCCTTGTTACTCATAATAGCAGTGGGTTTGCTATGTCTATTTTTCTTTTGTGAGATCATTTGACAAGTATCCTATAGACTCAATATGGAAAGGTGTCCTGTATGAAGTGGAAAACATATATTCAGCATTGGATGCAAATTATACGCGCGCAATATTTAGTTTTATGTGTGGTTTTGAGTATCATTGGAAATGGTGTTGCTTGGTTTGAAAACTCCTTCCGATGGAGCAGTGCAATTCTTTCCTTGGTAGGACTGCTTTTTGCTCACATCAGCGTCAATGTTCTTAATGACTACTTTGATCATCGAAGCGGGATTGATCAAAAAACCAATCGCAGCCCTTTTAATGGTGGTAGTGGTTCCATCCAGTCTTCTATCATCTCACCAAAGACCACTCTTGCCGTTGGTTTGATATTCCTAGCTCTTGCTGGTGTTGTTGGCTTGTACTTTGTATATACAATCCCAACGGGTTGGCAATTGATTCCCTTGATTCTAGTAGCTGGTACTATTGTCACTCTGTATTCTCCCGTTTTGTTAAAATGGGTGGGTGGCGAATGGTCTGCTGGTATTGGATTGGGAGCATTACCTGTAATAGGGACATATTTTGTACAAACCGGGCACTATTCTCTTCTCATTTTTCTTGCATCCATACCCTCTCTAATATTGGTTCATAACTTGCTTTTTATCAATGAATTTCCAGATGTTGAAGCCGATCAAATAGGAACCCGAAAAACCTTTCCTATAGTATTTGGCATTGAACGATCCATTTGGTTTTATAAACTCACTTTAGTCCTATTGTATATATTTATTGCCGAAAACGTTCTTTTAGGTTTTTTCCCTCTGTATAGCATGTTGGCACTTTTAACAATTCCCATGGCAACCAAAACCAAAACACTGCTTTCTCTCCCAACCAATTCTTTCCAACCTATGATGCAGTTTAATGTAGGGATTGTATTGTTGACACAATTCCTTTTTGGAATAGGATTTGTTATTAGTGGATTTGTATGGTAACAGATCACAAAAAGATTCTGCCCGAAAAGCAAACTCAAATGGTTCGAAGTATTTTTGCATCAATATCGGATCGGTATGATTTTCTCAATCATCTTTTGAGTTTCGGACAGGATTTCGTTTGGAGAAAAAAAGCCGTTCGAAGTATGCACTTTTTTTCTACCATGAAATGCCTTGATGTTGCTACAGGTACAGGGGATATAGCCTTTGCAACAGCCACAGCATTTCCTCATGTATCCGTCACAGGTATTGATTTCTCTCCCTCCATGATTGCTATTGCCAACAAAAAATGGTCTCGGAAAAAAAACTCCCCTTCCGTTGCATTCATTACAGGAGATGCCACGCAACTCCCTTTTCCAGATAATAGTTTCGACACTGCCGTAATCGCTTTTGGGATTCGCAATATTCCAGATCGACAAAAAGCATTGGAAGAAATGGTACGAGTGATCCTTCCCGGAGGACGAGTGGTTGTACTGGAAATGGTATCCCAGCAAAATCGATGGATTCAAATGTGGTATCAATGGTATTTGTGTCATATTCTGCCAACCATTGCTTCCTTTTTTTCTCCACACAAAAAAGCCTATCGGTACTTGGGAGACTCCATTTTACAGTTTCCCTCTATTCAAGATTTTCATGCTTTGATGCAAAAATCTGGATTAAAAATCATAACATCAGAATCGTTAACAATGGGAATTACACAATTGTTTGTTGGACAAAAATTGGGATAGTACTCGTGAAAAATCCCTAAAAACAGGTGGCTATCATGAAAAACTTTTGGTTGTATTTTGTTCGAATCGTTTCACTTCTTCTTTTTCTATTTGTTATGTTTCGTAACATTTCTGTGATTTGGATCGTTTTATATGGTATTACTCTCATCGCTGCTTTTTTTTTCGGTCGTTTTTTTTGTGGTTGGATTTGTCCCATCAACACATGTATGATTGCAACAGACAAAATTGTTAAGAAACACAAACTACCCCAAAGAAAAACTCCCTCATGGTTGTCCTCAGGTTGGTTTTCATGGCTCCTTTTCATTGCATTTATCGCCTTTGTTGTTACCTCTCAAGTACTTAAAAGACAACTCCTCCCTATCCCTCTATATTTTGCTGGAGTCGCCATTATCCTTACATTTTTCTTTCTTCCAGAGGTGTTTCACAATGCCATTTGTCCTTTTGGTACCTTGCAAAAACTATGCGGAAGAACAGCCTTATTCTCTCGAAGAGTGGTTACAGAAAAATGCACTGGATGTAAAACTTGTGTCTCAGTTTGTCCACCAAACGCAATCTCTATTGATCCCAAGAATCATAGGGCATCTATTGACGTTGCATTGTGCCATCAATGTTTTGAATGCGAAACTGTGTGTCCGGCGCAAGCCATTATTTACAAAAGAAAATCGTAACGTAATTCATTGCAACACCCTTATTGATGAGCAGTTTTGGTACAATGTAGAACAGAATATAAAAGCAGTCTTGCCTACTTTTTTTAAAAAGCTATAATACTTTTAGGTCACCATATGAATAGTAAACACATCAGCACTTCACTTGAAGACTACTTAGAAGCGATTTTGCGTATTTTTAACGAAAAAAAGGGAGTCCGCACCAAGGATATCGCTTCTCTTTTGCATGTTCGTAATTCCTCGGTTACTACTGCGTTGAAGCATCTTGCAAGCGAAGGACTGATTCACTACGAAAAATATGGGGTCATTTCATTAACGGAAGAAGGAGAGAAACAGGCTAACTTTATTTGGGTACGCCATCAAATCCTCTATTTTTTCTTTCATTCGATCTTGGATGTTGCTCCTGATGAATCGAAAACAATTGCTTGTCTTACAGAACATGCAATTACTGGGCAAGCATTTACAAAGCTTTTACAATATATGAAAAGGACCCATCCCAAAGAATTATCCACTTTTATTCAAAAGAATCACACCAATCAAAAGTACCTGCAATGCTATTTAGACAATTGTATGGAGGAATTGTAACGGAGTCCATCCTTCACAATAATCAATCATTTCTATTTTTTAACCATTTTGTAACCTTTTTTTCATTTTCATTGTGATTTGTCTCTTTTTTCGGTATAATATTGAAAACTAACTCTATGCAAAGGAGGTAGAGCAATGGCTTCCCAAGAGTATATTCTCAGTATTACAACGAAAAAAGCGTCTCATAAAATGTCAACTTTTAGTGCAAGATCTTGTCATTTGATTTTTACAAACCTGCGGATCATTGTTGCCTATTATGATCCCGATAAAGCTTTAGAAGCATATAAACAACAGTTAACCAGTTATATCAACAACGGCTCCTCCTCCGGTGTTTATATGAAAGTAAATCTACGATTTCAATCATTTTCCACGTTTTACCACCGCTATATTTGCATGTCGCCTGAAGAAATTTTGAAAGAACATCCTGATAATTTCTGTATACACGGTTCCGATATTCGTAATTTAGTCTTTTCCAAAGGATCCTGTTGTAAAGATGTGGATGGTTTTGAAGACCACACACCCGACAAGCTCAATATCACTTTAAAAAGCAAACATCGAAAAAGTTTTTATTTGAAATCTTGTTTTTTCCACGAACTTTGTGGTGCATTGCATCAAATTGTCCCCAATGCAAAATACAACGGGGATAAATTTCTGTTTTACAGCTAATTCATTATTTTCTTTCCACGTCCTTTTCAATCATTCGGTTTTATGGTATATTTCATCCATTACCACTGTAAGGAGTTTTGTTATGTCTACCAATGAAGTCATAAAACATGTAACCCCTATGTCGGGTCATAAATTGGGTTTTTTCAAACAGAAACAGTGCTATTTAGCCTTTACCGACCAACGGATTGTTGTTGCATACCACGATCCCAAACTAGCACAAGAAGAGTATGAAAAAAAGATTGATGACCATGAAAAAAATGGAAAGAAAGCAAACATCTTCAAGAAGATTGGTGCCAAATGGAGTACTCACACAAATTTCCACCAACGTTATCTCGAAATGAATCCTGATGAAATCATACAAGAAAGTCCTCACAATTTTTCGATCCTTCCCGACTCCATTGCAAAACTTGTTTTAAAAAGAGGTTCTGTTTCACGAGATCAAGATGGTTTCGAACATAGAAACAATGACAGCCTATCCATTGTTACACTGGACAACAAAAAGTTAAATTTTACTTTTTTGCCCGGGCAGTTTGATAGTGTTGGTCATTCATTGGACTACATTATCCCAGACGTAACACACAAAAGAAACAAGGTCTTTTTTAAACGCTAAATCCTTCTGTAATTGGCAAGCAAAACAAGCCTAAACGACAAATTTCAAAACTCTTGGGCTTGTTTTCATTTAAAAGACACGTTTTTGTAAAAATCTTCTTTAATACGATTCTTCTAAAACGAGACGGTCCAAAAAGTCGTATACAAAAAGAGTGTCTCCCGAGTTGTTCCAAATCGGTTCTGAGAATTTTGCATACAAGAATTGATCGGTATCTTCTCCAACACCTGTAAAAATTTTAATGTTTTTACCAGGGTCAAGAACGATTTCTGGAAATGTATATTGATGAAAGGATTCATCATAAAAATAGAAACCCGCTAAATGAATGGGTTTTGTAGAAACATTGCCAATAACAACCCATTCGCCATTCACATTATCATTGTCATCACCTTCAGCGTCATAGTGAAAATCGTGTATTGCCAGTGACGATTGATAAGGGGAGGGTTTAAACAAGTATAAACCCTGTTTTTTGGCTTCTTCTTCGGCTCGTTTCAATAACTTACGATACTTTCCATTGGGTGAACGGTAAAACTCCATTGCTAAACCGCTTTTCACAATCAGCTCATTCACAAACCCTTCTTCAGTATACACATAGGCTAGGGTTCTCCCAAAGGAATCAAATTGAGATTCATCAAACTCAAGATAAATGGTTTTTCCTTGCACCAATTGTCGGTTTCGTTCCTTTGCCTCAGAGTAGTAGCGTTGGCCTTTTTCAGGAGTATTGATGCCAATATATCGTATCCGAGTTCCATCATTCACAACAATAGTATCACCGTCCACTACATCGGTTACATATCTAGAGGAAGTGGCGCAAGAAAACAGAGAAAAAGAAAGAAAAAGAATGACTGCATAAAGGATGTATAGAAAACTTCTCCTCATGTATTTACAATGCGATGAAGAAGGGTGCCATAGTAAGTAGGAAGCGTAGATGTGGACGAAGCCCAGGAGGTTAAATCCTGCTCCATTTCAATGGCTGCCAGACTATGTAAAGCAACGCTCAAGATGCAAGCATGGTAGGATGAGTATCTTTGTGCCATGAAACCTGCAATAGTGCCAGCCAATACATCACCAGCACCACCCTGTGCGAGTGCAGAGGAGCTATAGTTATTGATATAGCAAGATCCTGTAGGATCTGCTACAACAGTAGTCGAAGATTTCAGTACAACAATCATCTGCCATTTTTTTGCATATTCAATTGCAATCTCAACAAGATTCTTTTGAATGTCATCGACAGATGTATTTGTTAGATAACTCATTTCTCCAAGGTGAGGAGTAACAATTCTGGGTCCGCACCGAGTATCCGAGAGGTGGTTACGAATAGCCCAAAGAGCGTCCGCATCTAGTACCATGGGATTGGGTAACTGAAGATATAGATGGCGACAAAACTCTTGTATGTCCATTTCACGGCCAAGACCAGACCCGATGCATACAATACTACTAGGGTGGACATGGTGCACAAAATGGGCGTAAGAATGGGTCGTATAATGATCATTTTTGACGGGGATTAAAAAATGAGTAGCTTCTGGAATGACACTAGAGGACAGCAACAGTTCATTGGTTTCTTTATAGCAGGCTGTTATTAGGCCAGCACCAGCATGCATAGCTCCAAGAAGAGAAAAAGTAAGCGCTCCTTTGTAAGGAGAAGACCCACATATACAATAAACCCTTCCAAAAAGACCTTTGTGAGAATGATTTGGCCTAGGTTTGATAAATGTGGTCAATTGGTGTTCATCCAGAATTGTTGTATAGGGGGATTGTTTTTCCAAAGCCGGATGCAAAATGCCAATTTTGGTTACAAGAAGAGTTCCTGTATATTGTTTACCTGGGTATAGCAAATGTCCTATTTTGGGTGCTTCAAAAGTAACTGTGAAATCTGCTTTGATCGCAGAAGTATGAAAAGCTCCCACAATGGAACCTGTTTCAGAACTAATTCCAGAGGGCATATCGATAGAAATGATTGGACGTCCTGCACTGTTCAATATTTGAATCAACTCTGCTGTTTTGCCTGTTATAGGCCTTTTTAATCCTACTCCAAACAACGCATCCACGATGATACAAGTAGTGTTTTTTTGCAGATACGATCGAACTACTTCTTCGGTAAGAGAACATATAGAATAGGGTCCTAGAATCTGGGAGTGGAATATTGGGTTTTGACAAATTTTCTGAAGGATTTGATAATTCTTTTTGGCAGGTCCTGTTGAAGTATCTAGTGGTAATGCGGGAACTACAAGAATACTCCAGCCCTGAGAAACTAAGAACCGGGCAACAACCATTCCATCTCCACCGTTGTTACCCGGTCCAATTGCAATCAATGCAGTACGAACCGTTGGATTCGTATATTTCAAAATCTGATCAGCAACGTTCTTTCCTGCAACTTCCATCAACTGCATGGGGGATACTAAAAATTCATCCTCCATCATTTTGTCAGTTGCATAGGTATCCTGACCAGTGTGAACGTACATGTTAGCTCATAAGAAGTGCCATAATTGCTTTTTGCGCATGAAGACGATTTTCAGCTTCATCAAATACTGCTGCTTTGGGACCATCCATTACAGAATCAGTAATCTCATCGCCTCGATGTGCAGGAAGACAATGTAAAACCATGACATCTTTAGACGCTTTTGAAAGGAGTTCATCATTCACTTGATAGGGTTGGAAAATACGACGACGCTCTTCTTCTTCTTTCTCTTGACCCATGGAAGTCCAAACATCGGTATAAATGAAGTCTGCTTTTGAAACAGCTTCAGAAGGATCTGAGATTAATGTAAGCTGAGCTCCTGTCAAAGGAGAATCCATTTTCCACCACTCCATGATTTGATCACAAGGAGTAAACCCTCCAGGTGAACAAATCGTCATGTCAACTCCTGTTTTTGCAGCAGCCATCATAAGAGAATTGGACACATTGTTGCTGTCTCCAATATAGGTTAAGTGTAAACCTTTTAGATAGCCTCGTTTTTCATACATTGTGAAAAAATCAGCGACAGCTTGACATGGGTGCAAAAAGTCGGACAAACCGTTGATAACAGGGCAAGTAGAATAAGTAGCAAGTTGGACGATAGTATCATGTGAAAAGACACGGGCCATAATACCATCAACATATCGACTTAACACTTTGGCGGTATCGGGAATGGTTTCTCCACGACCCAATTGAATGTCTCTGCTGCTAAGGAAAATCGCTTTTCCCCCCATTTGGTTCATCCCAATTTCGAAGGAAACTCGAGTTCGGGTTGAGGATTTTTCAAAAATCATTCCCAGTGTTTTGTTGTTCAATATAGGTTTTCTTTGGTTGGTATGTTCGTCCAGTTTTAATGCTTTAGTAAGGTCAAAAATGCGTTGCACATCCTCTACCGTATAATCATGGATCGATACAAAATTTCTTCCTTGATATAAGCCAGGCATAAAGAGTCTCCTTACTTATTAAATTTTTCTTTTAGCAAATCCTCAAGAGTCGGTTTGCCGATTTCCTGAAGTTCATATCCAATACGAACAGTAGGTTTCTTAATGGAAATGACACGGCTCAGGTCGATAGGGGTTCCTATAACAACAACATCACAGTCGGCAGAATTGATGGTTTCTTCCAATTCTCGGAGTTGTTTTTCATAATAACCAAGAGCAGGAACAATTTCATCAAGTTGTGGATATTTTTCGTAGGCTTCTTTAATTGATCCAACGGCATAGGGCTTGGGATCAACAATTTCAGCACCACATTTACGAGCGGCTAAATAACCAGCTCCGATATCCATTTCTCCATGAGTCAGAGTGGGGCCATCTTCCACAACAAGGGCTCTTTTACCTTGAAGAAGTTGAGGGTTTTCGATGGTTAATGGAGAGGTTGCATCGATAATGACTGCATTTGGATTGATAGCACGGCAATTATCGCGAACATCATTAATGTCTTCTAAATTGGCAGTTTCTTCTTTGTTAATGATGATGCAATCAGCCATTCTCACATTTACTTCTCCGGGATAATAAGAAATTTCATCGTAAGGTCTGGTTGGATCTACGATGGTAATCTTGTAATCGGATTTGTAGAATGGAAAATCGTTGTTGCCGCCATCCCACAAGATAATATCTGCTTCTTTTTCTGCTTCACGTAAAATAGCTTCGTAATCGACGCCGGCAAAAATGATAGCACCCATAGCGATATAGGGTTCGTATTCTTCCATTTCTTCAATGGTACATTCGTGTTTTTTTAGATCTTCTAAAGAAGCAAATCGTTGGACGGCCTGTTTGGCTAGATCGCCATAGGGCATGGGATGGCGAATAGCAGCGACCTTTTTCCCCATTTTTTGGAAGATACGGACTACTTCTCGGCTGGTTTGAGACTTACCACAACCCGTTCGGACGGCACAAACTGATAACAATGGTTTTGTGGATTGAACAGTGGTATTGTTATAACCCATTAACCAAAAATCAGCGCCAGCGGCATTTACCAAAGAAGATTTGTTCATCACAGATTGGTAGGGTTGGTCAGAATAAGAAAACACAACGACATCTATGTCATGTTTTTGGATCAATTCTGTCAACTCTTCTTCTGGATGAATTTCGATTCCTTGAGGATAAAGATGCCCAGAGAGTTCTCTGGGATATTTTCGATCGTCAATTTCAGGAATCTGTGTAGCTGTGAAAGCCACAACATTGTAATCCTCATTGTCTCTGAAAAACACATTAAAGTTGTGGAAATCTCTTCCAGCTGCTCCCATAATGATTACGTTACGTTTCATGCTTGCCTCCCGATAGATGTGATTTTAATTTCGGAATAACGTTGTCTATGACCCCGTCGTTTATGCTCGTTGGTTTTGTTGCGGTAGAAAAAAACAGAAATCTTTTTTGCTTTTTCATCACTTTTCAAAATGCTAGCGTGCACATGAAAACTTTTCGCATCGTCTCCAACAACCACTTCGTCTCCCCCAATTAAAAGAGGAGTGAAGGTAATTTCGCTTCCCTTTTCTTGATCCAATTTTTCAATTCGAAGGATTTGACCTTCTTCAACTTTATACTGTTTTCCACCAGTCTCAATAACTGCGTACATAGATTCCTCCATATGCATAATTCAGTGTTACAAATATCCAAATTGCTATCATACTTCAAAACCTGACTAAGTCAAGCTTCCATTTTTTGCTTTAAAAATCAATTCCAGCAATTTGCTTTTTGCTTTTTCTTACTAATACTATACGAAAAAACAGGAGAAAAAAACATGAAAAAATGTATTCAAACAGAAAAAGCACCAAAAGCAATTGGTCCTTACTCACAAGCAGTTCGTTTTAATACCTTCTTATTCCTCTCTGGGCAAATCCCAATAGACCCTTTTACTGGACTCTACAATCCAAGTTCAATAGAAGAAGAAACTGAAATAGTTATGAAAAATATAGGAGCTATTCTGTCAAATGTAGGGTTATCGTATGAAGATATCGTAAAAACAACCCTATACATTGTCAATATGAATGACTTTGCTAGCGTTAATGAAGTGTATGGAAAGTACTTTGAAAACAACCCCCCGGCACGATCTTGCGTTGCCGTTAACAAACTTCCAAAAAATTGTAAAGTAGAGATTGAAGCAATAGCAGCCTTCCCTCACTCCGAATAAAATTCAGGTACAATAGACTCTGTAGAACTCTGAATGCGAATCATAACTTGATTGGGAGCACAAATCACAGATTCTCCAATGGCAGCTATCCAACCACTTTTCACACACGTTTGGTTGGGGCAGCTGGATTCTTCAATACAAGCTTTTCCTTCGCGGATAAGAATTTGTACCTTCCCTAAAGCTCCTATTTCCATTATGGTTTGATCCTCATTCATATCGAATACTCGCTTTTCTTGCGAATACCCATTAATGACATGAAGATATCGTGGCGTATCGTGGCTAGGCATTTGAAAAATACCAGGGTGTGTATGCAAATAATACAGACCCACAAAAAATAAAATGGAAAGGGCCAAAACCACGATTCCGGGATTCAGTGTATTCTTCTTTTTTGTCTCTATGGATAATTTCTTTTTTGGTTTGTTTCTACGAGCCATACTCGATATCCTTTCCTTAGCAGAAAATCCATTGCATTTTTACTAGATTTTGTACAGGTATACAATCCAAAACATGCAGAACCACTTCCGCTCATGCCATAATAGGCAGGTTTTGTGCTATTTACAAATGATAAACACTGCGAAATGCTGGGTTGAATTTCGGAAGCCGATGGTGTTAAGTCGTTATAGGTTGGAAATAAGGCAAAATCGTCAGATAAACCCTGGGAAAAAGACTTGTTGTTTTCATCATACAAAGCATACACTTTTGTAGTAGAGACGTTTTTTCTTGGAAAACAAACCACTCCATGCAAATGAGACAATTCTTCATTCTCGGGTAGAGTCTGTATGTTCTCGCCCTTCCCTGTAACTCGACAAAGCCCTCCTATAAGAAAATAGGGTACATCCGAGCCAATTTCTACGGATTCTTGTATCAACTCTTTTTCTGTCATACCTTGGAACAGATTGTTCAATATTCGAAGCAGTGTTGCTGCGTCAGAAGATCCCCCTCCCATGCCAGAACCTATAGGGATTCTTTTGTATAAGTGCACTTTGGCGCTGATAGGAATCCCTGTTTTTTTTGTATACCAATCCCACGCCTTGTACAAAAGGTTTTTTTGAGGATGAGTAAAGAAATTTCTTGAGGACGATAAAAAGATTTCATTCCTTCGTTCCGGTCGTATATCGATGGTAACATCATCATGTAATGAAATGAGCACATTGACCATATCCAACAAGTGAAACCCATCGCGTGCAAGCCCTATCACACGAAGCTGCAAATTCAACTTGGCATAGGCAAAGTATTTATTCGGTTTCTTCATCATGTATTCCCTGGTATTTTTGATACAAAAAGTGAAATTCTTCAATACTACACGTTTCTGGCCTTCTTTGCATCGAAATAGTACAGCTTGATTGAATATGCGATGCAACGTTTTCAGAATATGAATTTTTTATGGCATTGTAAAGAGTTTTTCTTCGATACGAAAAAATTTTCTGTACAAATTTTGTAAATTGTAAAGTTTTCTCGACAGGAACCTGTTTGGGAATGAAGGATAATACTTTCGAAGAAATGGAGGGGGGCGGGAAAAAGGATCCTTTTTGTACCGTACACACGGTTTCAATAGAAAAAAACGATTGCATCATGACTGAAGCAGACGAATAATGAGGGGTTCCTACGTCGGCTATATAACGGTTGGCAGTTCCAATAGCAAACATACATACGATTTTATTGGGTTGCAACTGAGTAGCGACTCTTTCCATGATGGGGGTAGCAATATGATATGGGAGATTACCCACCACCTTGGTGTAATTTTTCCAAGGTTCAAGAAGAATCGATAAGAAATCCCCTTCTATGATTTGAAAATAGGGGTACTCTTGTTCCCAGGGAACCAATTCTTTGACACATCGGGGATCAATTTCTATCGCGGTGTATTGTCTGCAATTTGGCAACAGGTGCTTAGTTAAAGCACCAAGCCCTGGTCCAATTTCAAGCAATTGATCCGATGGCTGCAGGTCTAAAGCCTCTCGGATTTTTCCAATGGTATGAATATCATGAAGAAAGTTTTGCCCCAACGATTTTCTAGGTTTCATCATCTATGTCGTCGGGTTCAATAACCCATACAAATCCATCGTGCAGAATTTGAGAAATAGGAGTTTTTTTTACAAACTCCTTCACAATATCTGTGTTGTGGTAAAACGAAGAAAGGTTTCTGTAATACGTTAGAAAGTAGTGTTCTTCATATCCCTTTTTAATAACAACTCGTTTGCCAGAGAGCGGTAGTGAAAAAGCAAGGACGATCATCAATATCCATTTCAAAAAAACACCACTACTAATTTTCATTGTTACTGAACCCACACGATAAAGAAAACAAATACAGCAATAGTAAGAAGGGTGGTAACAACAATGACAACTTTCCCTATTTGAGAAACCATAAAAGCATATCGTTTGGCATTATTTTGATCTTCTTTATCAGACTTATCAAGCACAAAGAGAAACATTTTTTTTACTTGATCCCACATTTGACCAACGCGATCATCCATTGTACAAAATTTTTCACTGACATGGTGTGTCCAAGAGGTCATTCCGGGAACAATAGAGCCACTCACTTTATCCACTCTTCCGTCGAGAGAGCAACAGCTTGAAGAAAGTCTCCGGCAGGATTGCACATTTTGACGAGGAAACATAGCATCAATTTCTTGACACGTCAAAAACCAGGGACTCGCCAAGTAGGTTATCCAAGCATCATATTGATGTACAATCGCATCGTCTATTTTTTGACACAAACCAGTACAAAACATTCTTATAGTACCGTATACTCTATACCACCATGATAATGCCGTCCAGGAATAAGGGACAGCAATATGAAACCAGCCTTTTTTCAATCCCACTACAATGAGCAAAATACCTCCAAAAGATACCCATAGAAACCCCATTAAGGAATGCACAAAACCATGATGTGGTAAGGATAAACCCTCTAATACATGATGAAAAGAAGAAAACTTTGCCGGCAACAAAAATTGATATAACAATGGATAGGAGCCAAATAGAAGAATAAGAATTGCTAGCAATCCTAATGGGATAACTTCTCGCCAATCAAAACGCAATCGATATCGTTTTTGCATAGACCGAAAAGACGTTAGGTAGAACATTTTGAAATTGGATGTAAAAGTACCCACGGCTGTTAAAAGAAAGATTGCTTCCGCAAATAGGAACAAAAATGAAGCATGGAGCAACAATTCTTCATGAAGAGCATTTTTGGATATGAATCCATTCGTAAAAGGAACCCCCGAAATGCCCATAACAGCAATTAAGAACAGTATTGCTACCAACCATTTCTGCTTCAAAAGACCTCGAATGGAATACATATCCAGTGTGCCAAAATAAAGCACCAAAACACCTGTAGAAAGAAACAGTGCCGATTTAAACCAAGCATGGTTCACAGCATGAAGAATAGAGGCAGCCAAAGCGTTTGTGTTTTGGAAAATAACAAACAAAGCCAAACCCATTAAAATATAGCCCATTTGAGACACGCTATGAAAGGCAAGCATTCGCTTTGCGTTCGACTGAAGAAGGGCTTGAATGACACCAAAAAACATAGTAATCAGGGAGATTCCTAATAGGATATACCCATAAAGAGGAGGAACAGTAACAAGAATAAAGGCTTGCATCATTCCATAAAAACCAATTTTAATAATACACCCCGATAGAATGGCTGATGCCGGTGGAGGAGCTACGGGGTGAGCTTCAGGAAGCCAAACATGAAAAGGGTATCCCCCTGCTTTCACCATAAATCCAAGCGCCATCATAACAGCTCCGGTAACCTGATAAGCAGGCAATTTGACAAACCAAACGCCTCCTAAAACTAAAACACCGCTGAATAGAGAAAAGATGAAGTATAGTTTTGCAGCTTGCAAAGACTCTTTAATTCTCTCGTGCAGTATTAATGGGAAACTAACAAGAGAAACAAATTCGTAGACAATGAGCAACGATAGAAGGTTTTTGGTGAAATATATAGCAACGTTACCTATGAATGTGAGTATAAAAAAAGTAAAAAATTCGACTTTTCGAGCATGCACATATTTAAAAGCATAGATAAAGGAGGCAACATAAGGAGGAATAGTGAGAAAAAGGAACAGAGTGGTGTAATCGGTAACACCCAAAGAAATAGGGATCATTAAAAGAGAGAAGGACAGGAATTCGTAGGAGTTAAACTCGTTAGAATATCTCTGCAAATGTTAATGATTGGATCGGGGTATATACCGTAAGCTACAATGATGACTGCTAACACAATCATGGTAACAGTGACAGTGACAGGAGTTTTGTATCGAATAACAGGAATTGGCCGTGCCGAACCAAAGGAATCTCCATTCTCTGGTTGAGGAACATGAAACCATCCTTGGATAATGATGGGTAGATAATAAAGAGCATTTAAAATGCTGCTTAAAAGAAGAATTCCAATAGCAATACTGCCCAACCAAGGTTCAATATACTCTAGTTGAATCGCTTCCACAGCTCCAACACCCAAAGCCCATTTTGTGATAAAGTTTGCAAACAATGGAAAACCAATCATTGAGAGAGCTCCTATGGTAAAAGCTCCAAATACAATAGGAGACCGGTATCCATATCCAGAATACGCTGTAACATCCGTTGTTTCAGCCTGGTGAATCATAGTCCCTGCAGACATAAACAATAAGGATTTCACAATAGAATGAGCTAACATATGTAGCAAAGCTCCCAGTATAGCGATGGGGGAAAGAAGCATGGTACCCATTACAATATATCCCATTTGAGAGACGCTAGAATACGCTAACATTCGTTTAATGTGCGATTGTCCAATGGCGATAGCGGATCCCCAAAACATTGTAAAGATGGCAATCAGTAATAAAACTGTAACCGACATATTCCCTACTAAATTACTGATTCCAAAGGTTTCAATGGCCATCCGCATAATACCAAAAACACCTGTTTTAATAACCATCCCTGATAGCAGCGCTGAAGCGGGTGAAGGCGCTACAGGGTGAGCTTCAGGGAGCCAAATATGGACGGGGAAAAGCCCTGCTTTAACAGCAAAAGCAATAACAAAACCCCAGAATAAAACGATGAAAAAGGAAGACTCTGATAAGATCGCATATCCTCCAGGAACAAAAGCGGTGGTTCCCAGAAGGGAATATAGAATCATGATTGTGCTGAGGAAAAAAAGACCCCCAATAATTTGAAAGAATACGTATCGTAAACCAGCAGCGTAGGTATCTGGCTTTTGATAATGAATAATCAATACATAGGAAACAACCAAAAGAAGCTCAAAGAAAATAAAGAAAGTAACCCAATTGTCTGCATTGAAAATGAACAGCACACACATCAAATTAAGTAGGGAAAAAAGTTGATACCGCTTGATGTTTTGTTGTTCGTTTTTGGAAAAATAATGAACAGAATACAGAGAAGAAAAAAACCAAACGATGAGACAGAACACTGACGTTATCCAGGCAAGAAGGTCCATTGTGAACGATATATGAAAAGGTCCGTGATTGGCTATTGTAACAACAGATTCCATGGGTTGATTGAACGGATATAGAAATAGTAAGAGAACAAACAGGATAGCAATAGCAAAACAATTATATGTGGCATAATAAGAAGGCTTTTGACTTTTGCTAATCAACATCCCAGCAATATATAAAAAAGGTAGTAGTAGCCAAACACTATAGAGTTCCATATAACACCCCTTTTGCAACTGGACAACAATTTACTATTATAGGAAGTCTTTCTGATATACAAGGCAAAGGAAACAAATTTCACTATACTATAAGGAACCAAAACTCTAGGAGGGTTGTTATGATTTCAAAAGGTTATGTATTACTTGAGGCCCAAGCAGGCAAAACAGAAGAAGCTTTGAATAAAATTCGAGCTATCAAAGGAGTTAAAGAAGTTGATCTGGTTACGGGTCCTTATGATTTGATCATCAATATAGAAGCCGACGACCTGAAAAAACTGGGACAAATTGTCAGCGATGAAATCCAGGTCATCGGCGGTGTAACAAAGACAATCACATGCATTGTAATCGGCTAGTGTAGTACGGTAGTTCCTTTGTCAAAAGCTGCAAGGTTTAACTCAACAAATTTGGGTTTCACTAGTTCTTCAATGGATTGCTTTAAATCTTCTGCAGAAAAAGGACAAGTTGGGATTTGAGAAAACATTCCTAGAATCACCATGTTCAAGGAAATAATCCCCCCTGTTTCAGTGGCGATTTTCGATGCGTCGGTATGAATAATATTATCGGTTGCTCTTTGTAACTCTTTTTTTACTTCTTCGAAACTTGGATATGTTGCCATTCCTGCATTTACTGAAGTAGGAACAATGGGGTGTTCGTTTAACACAATGTAAGCACCCTTCCGTATGTAATTCATGTAACGCAAACTCTCAACTGGTTCAAAAGCTAACATACAATCGCCTTGTGCTTCTGGTATCAAAGCACCGTACACTTCACTCCCAATGCGAACATGAGAAATGACAGTACCCCCTCTTTGCGACATACCGTGTGTTTCTCCAACGCGTGTATTCATTGATTTTCGTATAGCAGTCTGAGCAATAATTTTTGAAGCGAGAACGGTTCCCTGTCCGCCAACACCACACATTACAATATTGAACTCTTTCATGTTATTGCTCCTTTCCTTCTACAATAGCTCCCGAGGGACACACTTCGATGCAAGCTTCACAACCATTGCAAAGATCATGATCTACGATGGGATGTTTTGTGGTTTCATCCCATATTAAAGCAGGGCAGCTAAACTTTGATGTACAAATCTTACACCCTATACAAGCTTTCGTATCAATACTCACGGGTGTCTTTTTTTGGAATCCTTTTAGCATACAGCAAGGTGCTCTGGACACAATGAACGAAGGTCCGTCTTTGAAGGCAGCAGCTTCTTTGAAAACTTCTATGGATTCTTTAATCTTCAAAGGATTTATAACGCGAATAAACTGAACACCCATCGCTTCAGCAATTTTTTCGGGATAGATGGGGGTCTCTATTTTCTCGAAAACAGAATTAAGCCCACAGCTTGGATTTGGCTGTTGGCCAGTCATAGCAGTAATACTATTGTCAACCAGAATAATATTCACATTTGATTTGTTCCAAAGAGCATTCACCAAAGCAGGAAGGCCAGTGTGGAAAAAAGTGGAATCGCCTATGGTTGCAAAAACGTTTTCTTTGTTAAAATGTGCCAACGCGGATCCAACGCCAATAGAAGCACCCATGCACACACAAGTATCCACTGCATTTAACGGAGGTTGTATGCCCAAGGTATAACAACCAATATCGCTGGGGTAAATACCTTTAGGGTCTGCTTTGCGAATCGCATAAAAGGTAGATCGATGAGGACATCCCGGGCAAAGAACTGGAAATCGGGGAGGCATTTTGCTTGCTTCCGGTAGCGATTCCCCTTTGAAAGAAATGGTAGGTGTCTTAGGTAACGTATTCATGATAGCATCATGAATAATTCTAGTATTGAATTCATAGGTACTGGGGAGAACATCTTTTCCATGAATCTTTACTTGAACATTGTTATCGAAAGCAATTCTTTTCAGCGTTTCTTCTGTAATGGGATCCAGTTCTTCCACTACCAACACAGTATCGCAGTGTTGAATGAAGGTAAGTAATGATTTTTCTGGCAATGGATAGGTGATTCCAAGGTGCAAAAAGCTAATATCCTCTAGGTTTTCGTAGTGTAGAGATTCTTTGACATAGTTCCCCGTAAGACCATTGGCAATGATTCCAAAGGGACCTTTTAAAGACATTCTTGTCCAGGGTGAATCACAAATGAAATCTCGTAGAGATTGAAATCGAGCAATCAAGTCGGGGTGAAGTTGATAAGCATGAGAAGGCAACACAGCTTTATGCAGTTTATCCTTTGTGAATACAACTTCATTTCTTTGTTCAGGAATGGGACCGTATTCAACATTTCCTGAACAGTGAGCACTTCTTGTCGTTTGGCGGATCATAACAGGCAATCGGAATGATTCTGACAAGGCAAAAGCATCTTTTACCATATCCTTTGTTTCTTGTGGAGAAGAAGGCTCCATACAAGGAAACATACCAAAACGTGCATAATTACGGCTATCTTGTTCATTTTGAGAAGAAAAACATGAAGGATCATCACCAACGGCTAATACTAACCCCGCAACAGATCCTCCATACGTCATAGACAATAGAGCGTCCGCTGCCACGTTGATTCCAACATGTTTCATAGAAACAATGGATCGTAAATTTGACCAACTTCCAGCTAGTGCTGTTTCAAAGGCAACTTTTTCATTGGTTGCATATTCCCAATAATAGGAATTTGCAGCAATCGAATATTTTGCGAAGGTGTCTCCAATTTCAGAAGCGGGTGTTCCGGGGTACGTACAAGCCACACCCACACCAGCTTCCAAAGCACCTCTGACAACAGCCTGGTTTCCCATTAACAGTTCTACCAGTCCAGGTTTATTATCTAAAAGCATAGTTCCTCCTTATGACAGAATACAAATTAATTATATGGATAACCTTATCAATGACAAAAAAAGATTACATTGTGTCCGGTATTGCGAATTTTTTCACGCACTCTACAATTAATTAACCAATGAATCATTTGCAAAGTAGCTATTTCAACTCTGACGGTATCACATAAAACAGCTCGTTTGTACCCATATCCTTCTACGGGTTGTAAGTATTCCCTAATGGTGTATTCCCAGCAATACTGATCCCATGGATCATAATGATAGTATTCACTAGTTCCATTTTTCCCAGCCCATCCATAATTCTCCAAATGGTATTTCCACCCAAGGTGATCGTACCACAAATCAAATTCGGTATGCAATTCTTCTAAAGATAAATCCCGCAAAGCTTTATTACAGCTTCTTGCAGAATGGTAGTACATATGTTCTACAGCCGAAAACCAATCTGTATTGAGCTGATCTTTGGAAACTTTTCTGAAAGGATCACAAGCTATTTGGCAGCCAACATTGGGTCGATCCTTCGCAACAATTGGATGAATTGCTACCCGAGAGGGATTTAGAAAAGCAAAACACACCAGCAAGAAAACAAAAAGAAAGAAGAGAACAAAGAGAGTCCTACCTCGTTTTTTCATACTATTTACCGATTTTCACCTTTGTCTTTTTGTACTATTGTACAAAAAATTCATCGAAAGAATAACAATTTGGTATTCCATCCAAAGAATAATAGTATCTTTCACAAAGGTCACTATAATAGTACAAAAAGACAAAAGGATGGATTTTCATGAACGAATTATCTTTAGGGTATTATTTTGAAGATTTGAAGTCCTGCCCCTTTGAAGTAGACGATAACAGCAATCCATGGGAGTTGTTGCGATTAAAAAATTCACTTTTCTCTTTTCATACAAGTAAAATTCAAGGATTTGTTCAACAATCTGCCATTTTGAAAGGCATTGTTTATATCGGTGAAAACACAGTCATTGATGAATATGTTAGCATTCAAGGACCATGCTGGATTGGGAACAATTGTATCATCCGGAGCAGCAGCCTCATTCGACCGTATTCTGTTATTGGAGACTATGTTGTTTTAGGACATAATAGTGAAATCAAGAATTCCTTGCTATTCAATGATGTGAAGGTTTCCTCCCATGCCGTTGTCAGCGATAGTATCATAGGCAAAGGGGCAAGAATAGGCCCCGGCACAATTACAGACAATCGACGTTTTGACCAAAGAGAAGTAGAGCTCACTATTCAAGATCAAATCATACAAACAGGTCACGACAAATTTGGACTCATTTGTGGAGACTATGTTCGTATTGGTTCCAATGTTTCTACCCTTCCCGGAACGGTTATTGGAAAATATACATGGGCCTATTCAAATACGCTACTTTATGGTTTTATTCCTAAAGAAAAATTTGTAAAATTATCTCAGAATCATGACCTGGTTGACAAGGAACCTCATATACTTCGACGAGGCGACAAATCTGGAACACGTTAGAGAGGTTGTTAAATGCGCACACGATTAACATTGCTTTTCGTAGTTTTTATGTTGACTATCAGTGCTTTTTTACCTGCTTTTGCGGAAGAGTGGTATGCTTTCCAAAAAGATGAATCCCGAAGCGGTATGGTAAAAGAAACGTTGTATTTCCCTTTGCAGGAAAGACTACGTATTTCGCTTGGAGAAACTTTAACAGGTGGACTGTTGGTGCATGACAATGCCGTGTACTATTCCACTACAAAAGGAATGATTGGTTGTTCTTCGGTATTTAATGGAGAAAAAGTATGGAGCCAAACAATTGGGGACTCCATAAAAAGCTGCATGATGATCAGTAATTTGGATCTTTTTGCCATCACCGAAGCCGGACATTTATACTGCCTAGATGCAAAAACTGGCACTATTTTATGGACACGCCACCTCAACAAAAAGGTTACCGCTCCTTTGTTAAAGTTTTATCGATATTTAATAGTGGCTACCGTGGATGGCCATATTTACGCCTTGAATGCACTGGATGGTAAAACGATTTGGGATGTAGATTTGCATGAATCCATTACACACGGAATTTGTCTTAAGTTCAATTCGCTATATGTGGTAACTGAAAAAGGGCAAATTGCCTGTATCGACAGTCAAAATGGAAAAAAACACTGGAATTACTATGTAAACGCTGAGATAACAAGTGCTCCGATTGCAGGCACAGAATCCATTTATTTCGGGGACAAAAAGGGAAACCTATATGCTTACGATTACATAACAGGACGTCAGTATTGGAAACAAGAATTTGCCAATAGCTTTTCAACTCCCTTCAGTTTTTGTTATTTTGACAAACGAGTATTGTGCTCTGGAGTTACAGATCGATACGTAGGAATTAGTGCAGGAACGGGTGTTGAAATGTGGTCCTACTCCTCTCCAGACTGCACAATTCCCCCTGTATCAGCCAATCGAGTTGTGTTCCTTCCTGGCAAAGACAACAGTATTGTTGCTCTCGATTCTTTTGATGGAACGCTCGTTTTTTCAGATACCCTCGATAGTCCCATAAGTGCGGGTATGGCTATTTCGAATGGCAAACTATTTATAGGTACACAAAATGGTGACATCCTTATGTATGCTTCTGAAAATTTTGATTTCCATATTGAAATTGAAAATGAAGTTCAAACCATTTCTCCCGGTGAAAGTTGTCAATTCAAAATAAAAGTAGTTAGTACAGAAGGTTTTCATGACCCTGTGTCGTTTTCTGCAGGAGGCTTCCCTTGCTCTTGCAAAGGAGTTGCACGATGGTTTGATAAATCGCAGGTTCAACCCCCCGGTGAAATCGTTCTTGTCGTAGACACAACAGAAGAAGCTCAACCAGCAAAATACCGTATATCCATTCAAGCTTTCTCTGGAAAAAGAGATATTGAAAGAGAAGCGTATGCTGTTCTGGTTATACAAGAAAAGGGGAAAGATACTGTCTTGTCATTAGAGACCCCAAAGAATATTTTTGACGGACAAGAATTCTCTATCCCTATTCGTGTTGAAAATGCAGATAAAGTACGGTCTTTTGGGTATACAATCAAATATCCCACCGATTTACTATATTTAAAAGACGTGAAACAAGGTGATTTCTTCATGGGTAATCATGAAGATGTATTTTTTAATGCAACGCCCTCTCCCTCTGACGGAAAAGTGTCTATAAATTATTCTAGAAACGAATTGGGAGAAAGTGGAAGTGGTACCTTGGCTACGCTAGTTTTCGAGGCAAAAACCGCCACTCTAGAAAACAAACCTGCAACGCTATCATTTACCAATGTGTCCATTCGAGACACTCTGCTATTTTCAAAAACAGCTGTTACTACATCCATTTCCTTTCCCATCCAACGAGGAAAAACAACACTGATTACTTTGCAAATCGGCTCAATGACGGTAAAAATCAACAATAGGTCTTCCTCTATTGAAGCCCCTCCCTATATTAAAAATGGTAGAACTCTTGTTCCTTTAAGAATTATTGCAGAAAACATGAGATCAAATGTCGAATGGGTTGCCAAGGAACAGAAAATTCGGCTTACACAATATGACAAAATCATCGATCTTTGGATCAACAAATCCTATTGCACGATCAATGGATCAAAAACAGTTCTTCCCGACCAAGTAGCCCCCGAGATTACCAATGGAAGAACATTTATTCCCCTCCGCTTTGTAACCGAACAACTGAATGGTAAGGTGGAATGGAATGGCTCAACTCAAACCATTACGATTGAGTATCCAAACTACAAAAAATAGGAGGAAACCATGGCAAAATTAGTAGAATGCGTCCCGAATATTTCTGAAGGTCGAAATCAAGAGATCATAGAGGCTTGTGTCAACGAAGTACGAAACACCGCTGGTGTAAAACTCGTCGATTATTCATCCGATCCAGATCACAACCGATCTGTTATTACTTTTGTGGGGACTCCTCAAGAAGTGAAAGAAGCAGCCTATGCATTAACAAAAAAAGCAGCCTCTCTCATTGATTTAACAAAACATAGTGGAACTCATAAACGCATGGGTGCCGTCGATGTTATCCCCTTTATTCCGCTGGGAGAAACCACCATGGAAGAGTGTGTTCAAATCAGCGAGGAATTGGGAGAAAGAATAGGTTCTGAATTAGGTATTCCTGTGTATTTATATGCAAACTCCGCAAAACGAAAACAATGCGCCAAACTGCCAACTATTCGGAAAGGTGAGTTTGAAGGTTTTGATGAAAAAATTAAACAAAGCAAATGGGAACCCGATTTTGGACCTACCGAGAAGCACCCTACTTTTGGGTGTGTAGCAGTTGGTGCTAGAGAATTTTTAGTTGCTTTTAATGTGTACCTAGATACAACCGATATGCACGTTGCCAACTCTATTGCAAACTCTATCCGTGAAAGTGGTGGAGGCTTACAACACCTGCAAGCCATGGGAATGTTCATTGAAGAAAAATCGATGGTTCAAATCTCCATGAATAATTTGCACTTTAAAAAGCTTCCTCTCTATCGCTTAATTGAAGTTATCCGTATGGAAGCAAGCCGTTGGGGAGTATCCATTCGAGAAACAGAGTTAATTGGACTGATTCCATTGCAAGCCATCTTAGATTCTTTCTCTTACTATACACAACTCCCTTCTCTGAGTGCTGACCAAATCATTGACATGAAAATTCACAATGATTAATGGACCCCATAAATCCTAACTTTATAGATAAAGGAGTCTTGTTTGCACTACTTGAGAAGTGTCTATGATGTGGCCATTATTCGATATGGAGAAATCTACTTAAAAAGTAAGCCTGTTCGTAAAGCCTTAGAAAAAACTCTTGAAGCAAGACTTCGATGGAAGCTAGATCGCAGTCCTTTGATGGGAAACTATCAATTGCAACTCCGCCAAAATATTTTCTATCTTTATGGATCGTTAAGCGAAGAAGTGATTCATACAATAGCCAATACATTTGGCGTACACTCTGTAAGTGTCGCCATTGAGTGTCAACCAACAATCCCTTCTATTCGTTCTGCGATCAAGCTTTTAAAGCATTCTCTTGGTTCTTTTCATCCCATTTCATACCGCGTGACTGCAAACAAGGATAAACGTATTTCAATATCCCACTACACCATGGAATATGAAGCTTCCAGTTTTTTCCCATCTTGGAAAGTTCAATTAAAGAATCCTGCTTTCACCATTCATATTGATGCCAAAGAACACAATTGCTATATCTACGCCAAAACCTTTCCCGGACCAGGCGGTTTTCCTTATGGTTCACAAGGAAAAGTAGTTGCCTTGTTATCAAAAGGTATCGATTCCCCTGTCGCTGCATGGTTAATGGCTAAAAGAGGATGCAAGTTACTATTGTTGCACCTAGGCGAAGACTCACCAGACCTTTACAAAGAGATTCTAGAATCGTGGTCAGGGGCCTCTATTTCTCTATTAACAATTCCTTTCACATCCTTTATCCGATATCTATCCGAAAAGGGAGCTGGTTCATTTCAATGCATATACTGCAAAAAGTCTATGTATATCACAGCCGAAACGATCGCAAAAAGAACGTTTGCGCTAGGAATAACATCGGGTGAAAACATGGGTCAGGTAGCTTCGCAAACCCTATCCAATCTGTTTGAACTAACATCCTCCATTGACATGCCAATCTATCGCCCTTTGTTAACCTACGACAAAATAGATATCATCAAGTTGGCAAAAACCATTGGAACCTATGGGTTATACATTCATCCCGACTGCCCTTTTGTTCCCTCTCAACCGGCTACATCCATTTCTCCAAAAAAACGTATTGAACTCCACGCTAGAATATCCATCAGAGAAGAGATATTGCAATACCTGCAGGATGTTCTTGATGCATAAAAAGCATTGGATCGGATTCATTATTGCTTGTCTTTTTTCCATCGTTGGCATTGTCTATTTATGGAATCAATCGGGACAGTTTTCTTTTCTTGAACTTCATTACCCTTGGATTGTGGTGGCCTTTCTCCTGTTTCTATTCATGTGGTTTTGCGATGCTGCTGCTCTACTATTTATCTTGCGCTCACATCGTAAGCATCTTCCCCTACTCACATTGTTTCAATTGACTCTTAGCGCCTTTTTTTTTGGGGCCATCACCCCTTTTCAAATTGGTATGATACCGGCTTTAACAAGTTTTTTATCAAACCACAACATCCAGGTCGATATTGCGCTTCCGTCCTTATTGTTAAAAAGTACCCTCAATGGAATACTTCGCGCCATCATCTCAATTGGTTTAGCTTTTTATGTAAAAGATCTTTTTGGGTGGCATGTTGTAAGCATTCTTTTTGGGTACGGTACGGCTGTTTTTCTTGGTTATATACTCCTATTGAACCGTTCAAGGTTGGCGGCTCAAGTACGAAAAAAATTCTCTCAATTCTTCTATTGGATAGGGGATACAATTCCCCTTTGGAAGACATCTATGCAAACTGTAGGAGATTCTTTTATAACATTTCCAAAAACGATGGATCCTCTTTTAAAGAATACTTCTTGGATGCCTCCTACAATATCGTTCATTCTTTTGTATTGGTGCCTTCTTTTTTCTCTTCCCTATCCTTTGTTTCGAGCATTGCAACTCAAGGTTCCATTTATTGATGTAGCCATGTTGCAAGCAGCTTATTATATGTTTCAATCTGTTTTACCCAGTCCTGGAGGAAGCGGCATGGCAGAAGTTGGGTTGGGATATGTATATTCCTTATTCATTGGCGGATCCTCCCCTGTATTTATCTTTCTACTCCGATTGTTTACTTTTTATCTTCCCCTTTCATTCGGAGGCATTTTCCTTTTTTTTAGAATCCGTTTTCCTCACAAATAAAGTGAACTTTTTCTCCAAATTCCCCTACTTATTACAATGAAAACAACTCTCTGGAGGCTTCCGATGAAAAAATTTATAGCACTGATAACAACGGTAACACTACTTTTTAGTATAAGTATCATACATTTTGAAATTCCCACTGCGAATGCTGCAAATTCATTGGTTCTAACGTATTCCCCTCAACCCCTAACAGCGGGCTGTGTACCAGAAATGATAGATCCCAATGAACCTTTTACAATTTATATATCGGACCAAGCTGGCAATCCTGTCGACCTAACACTTGGTGGTCAAGTTGAGGACGAAGCTGTCTGGAATTTACTGTTTAAAGATTCTCACCCTGACGAAATTGGTCAACATTATTGGGTGAGGACTGATTTGCATAACGATGATGGAAGTCTAGAAGACAACCTGAGTTTGTTTGGTTTTCGACCCATTGAAATCGATTTTCGACTTGCTGGCGAAGGAATCTACATTTTTAAAGGGTTTTGTGCTAACGACACGGGTAGCTTTATCATAACAGCCTATACTCCAGACCGTAAAGCAGCAGGTGCTGTACGTATCGAGGTAGTATCTCCAGATGTGAATTATGAAATCATGAATACAGAAGATCCAAATGGTACCAAATTCACAGTTCCTGGGAATCCAGATTTTATTATGACAGCAGGCGATAATCGAATCTACCAAATTACAGCATATGCTAGAAATGCTCAAGGCAAAATGATTCGAGGTATCGATAGGGACATCAATGTTTGCAATGGAGCTACAGAGGTTGCTCGTTTTACTCCCTTTACCACAGAATGTGCGAATTTTGAATACAATTCTGTTTCAAAAAGTAGGGGCTTCTTCTCTCTCAACAATACAGAGACAACATTCATAACGGATACCCATCAACGGTACTATCTACACCTAGGTGTAGACTACAACCGGAATGGGAAAATTGATCGAGGAAACCGAGAAATGATTGAAATGTCTGACTTTCATGTTCGCGACCTAGATCAATATGGTAATGTTGTAAAAACAGACTACCTAACCTACTATATTACCTCCAATGTGCAATGGGAAGATGGTTCTTTTGAATTGGATCCCCAATTTGATTTCGCCCCCCCTTATGAAGGCTGGGGATTAGGATCCATTTACAATTCTGAAAAATCGGGGGGATATTTAATCGCTGACCTGAATGACGACCAAAAATTGGATTTCCATGACTCCTTGTTATTTGACCGTCAAGGAAGTTGCACCTTTTATCTGTTCTCCGAGGATATCACAAATGTCGGTGGTTTTGTAGCGTGCAATCCATATGGAGCCCGAGATGTTGCAGGAGGACCACCCATTAGTTCTTCGTCTCCCACAAAAATTCGAACACGGTATCAACAAGACCATGTATTCTTTCTGGATTTTGATTGTATACCTACACGAATCATTGGTTCCGGGAAACCTGGTGTTAAGGTATACAATGCCAAAACCTCCATTGAATTGGGAAAATCTTTTTTCAATACAGCAAACTACGACATCGTATTCGGTAAAGAAAATCACCTATTGTTTGAAATCACCCCTGGCGATATCCGAGATCTTTCTCCTTCCATGGAGGGGATTATTGGATTAAGCGGAAACCAAAGTGAAACTGCAATCTATGGAAGATTAAACTGGGTCGATGGAAAAGCCGTTACAACCATGCTATTCACTCCTACTGGATTAGGAGAAAGCGTCGTATGGGTGGATGCTGTATTCAAGAACACTACCACCAGCGGTCCTTGTCAAATCAAACTGGAAAAGATCTTATACCTAGACTCGGTCAAAGGACAAGGAATTGAATGCAATCCTTCGAAAGTCCATCAAAACACAAAAACAGATCTAACCATTACAATAAAAGAGGTTGGTACACAAAAGCGGGTAGAAGGAGCTACTGTTGAAGTCGACGGATGCGGTGTATGGGAAAAAGGACTATCCAATCAGGATGGTATTTTTCGTTGTACCATTAAACCAACTGAAACAGGAGAGATAACAATACGGGTACGGAAAGAAAATTTGATTGGTGACTCGATTACCATTCCTGTATTCCCAGAACAGATTAAGTTGTTCCTGGATATCGATCCGGTCAAATCTCCCACAAAACAATCGCAAATGGCTATCTCTGGATACAGTTCTGTAGGTGCAATCATCACCTGCCAAAGCCAGTCAAAAGAAGTGGCAGAGAATGGTACATTCACGCTCGAAGGAATTCACATTGAAGAAGGGATGAATGCTATCTTGGTTCAAGCTAGCTATGAAGAACAAACTGTTAAAAAATTGGTAGAGGTAGTGCGAGACACCACTCCACCTTCCTTACTAGTCAATGTTCCAGAAGAAAAGCTGATTGATAAGAATTCATGGAATTTTACAGGACGTACAGAACCAGGTTCCATAGTAAAAGCCAACGGAATTGAAGCCAAAGTTGTTCATGACTTGTTTCAGGTAGAATTGCCCTTACAATTGGGTGTCAATAGTATCACATTCACGGCCGATGATATACTGGGTAATCGAACAGAGGAAAAAGTAACTGTGTATAACTGGCACGAAACATTAATTCAACTAGGTATTGGCAAGGAAACAGCCACGATCAATGATGAAATTGCTGTTCTGGATGCTCCTCCCTTTATTATTGAAGGTCGGACCTTTGTTCCTGTACGGTTTATTGCCGAAAGTTTTGGAGCGGATGTAGAATGGTTGAAAGAGACAGAAACGATCATTATTAAAACAGCAGATACAACCATTAGTATGCAAATTGGAAATAGGATCGCTATGGTGAATGCTTCAGTACATCAAATGGATGCACCACCGGTTATCCAAAATGGTAGAACTTTCGTACCTGTACGGTTTATTGCCGAAAGTTTTGGAGCGGATGTAGAATGGGTTAAGGAAACCGAAACCATCCTCATCCGGAAACTACAATAATACTTATTTTAATCCTGTAACAATCGAACAATAATTTCATTCGATACTACAACACCCTTTTCGGTGAGTACGATGCGGGGACAATGATGCACAATCCCTTCGGTCGCTTCCCGAAGAGGGTGTTCGTATTGAAAACGAACCCATCCCCTACAATAAAAATCGTGTAGGATTTTTCGGTTTTGTAAGGGGATATCCGATAACAGAATCCCTTTGTTTAACAATCGGAAATGAAGCATATTCTTCTCAAAATGAGTCTGTTTTTCTGTCAATTTTTCCATCTTCCCTGTGGGAGTTTTGTGCAATGCTAAAGCTGCGCTATATTGAAAAAAAGAAGAGAAATTTGTATATCGATGCGATCTTTTCATGGGATCTGGATTGCAATGTCCTGTTGCTGAAAGTCCAAATGCAGCCCAAGAATCTAGGTTCCAATAGTGAAGATTGTGTCTACACTCATGAGAGGGTTTTGCAAAATTGGAGATCTCGTAATGACGAAACCCATGCGCACAGATTTCTTTAACCATTGTATTCCAATGATGTAAGGTTTGTTTTTCAGAAGGAATGGATATTTGTTTTAACCGTATTTGCTTCACATTAGGTGTTTTTCGCGATAAAGTCAGGAAATAGGTGGATATATGAGTGATTGGTAGAGTGCCTATTTGTTGAGTCTGTTCTTCAATGCCCCGATCTGTTTCGTTAGGCAATCCAATAATAAAATCACAATTGATGGAAGTGAACCCAGCTTCGTGCGCCCATAGTATGGCATTAATGGCCTGCTGAGCGGTATGTCTTCTTCGTATCATCGCTAGCACATCATCATGTAGAGACTGTACTCCTATACTTATTCGATTCATCCCAAGTGATCGATATCCAGAAATCAATTCTTTGGTTATTGTATCGGGGTTTGCTTCGATAGTTATCTCACAATCATTTTGGATTGAGTAGTTCTCATGTAGTTGTGTTAAGATTCTTTCTATCTGTTCAATGGACAGCAGCGATGGCGTCCCTCCTCCAAAAAATATGGAATCCACAGACATAAAGGAAAAATCCTTACTCCGCAACTGAATTTCTTGTCCCAACTCGTCAAGATATTGAGGTAGATGGTTGTCGATGGGGACACTCACAAAATCACAATAATTGCATTTGGAGAGACAATAAGGAATATGTATATAGATACCACCAAGAGAATTCTTCACACAAGAATCTTTATACAATGTCATTGTGCTTCGCTTGAAAACGATAGGCTTTGAGAGTATTTTGTAAAAGAATAGACGTGGTGAGTGTGCCAACTCCTCCTGGCACAGGAGTAATGGCGGAAACTCGCGAAATCAAGGACTCTGTATCGGCATCGCCGACCAATTTTCCGTTCCAAAAATTGATTCCTACATCAATGACAATGGAATTGTTATGAACCATCTGAGGAGTCACAAAATGTGGTTTTCCTACAGCAACAATAAGAATGTCTGCTGCTTTGCATTTGAACACAAGATCATCCGTGTGACTATGGCAGATTTGAACGGTTGCATTTTTCTGCAACATCATCATAGACAATGGTTTGCCTACTACATCAGATCGACCAAGCATAACAACATCTTTTCCTTCCAATGGGATCTGATACACATCCAATATCATCATTACAGAAGCAGGTGTGGGGGGCAAGAACAAAGGATTGGATTGGAATAATCGCCCGGCTGTATAGGGATGGATACAATCGACATCTTTTTCCGGTAGTAGAGTATTGGCAAGCATAGAGAAGGAAATCCGTGGGGGGATAGGTCGTTGAATAATGATTCCATGTATGGCAGAATCTTCATTCAGTTCTTTTATGCATTGAAGGACTTCTTCTTCATTTGCATTCACTTTGGAAATCAATTCATAGTGCAAACCAATCTTTTTTGCGGCCTTCTCTTGGTTTTCTACATAGCTTAATGCGTCGGAAGAAGCCTCCAATAATACCGATGCCAAGCAGGGTTTATTTGGATGACACTGCTGTATCTCTTCTTTCAATTGAGTTCGAAGAGATCGGGAGATAGAACGAGCTTCCAGAATTTTGGTTGTTGACATATATTACCTTCCAGCTAGTAGTCTTCAGTACTTTATTATAGTAAAAATCATTCGATTGGGAACTCTCATATATCGGATCAGATTGCAAAGCAAGATCGTATACATACAGAAGAATTCTTTCCATTGCGTAATTCTGAAGGTCATAAAAAGAAGTTAAGGCATCAAGGAAAAAGAGCAATATAGGTAGATATCGTTTCTTTTGAAAATCCTCCCAGTCAGTGTTAGATAAATGCAAAGAATGATCTCTTACATATGAAATAGGCTGGTCTTTTAGGTTCATGGTAATTGCGAGCATTGTTCTATTGAGAAGGTCTCCCATTTTTGCATGGTGCTCAATCGTACCAAAAATAGTAGCTGCATGAGCCAACATATTGTCGGCATGCATTAACGAAAGCTTGGTAACTTTATCTTCCATGGGATACGCATAGGAAAACCCAAATAGAACAACTGACTTCCATAGGGTGTAGAGAAAAGAGAAATAACGACTGGCAGATTCTTTTGTGATAGAAGTTGGATAGGAATAATCCAAAAGAAAAAAGGCAAGACGCTCTTGAAATCGAAAAGAGGCCGATGAATCTTCATCGACCTCTGTTTTTACATATTCATTCGTAGTATCAAAACAATGGTTGTGAACCCAGCTCCGTAATGCACCGTCGGAGGTAAATTCCATGGGTCCTGTTATCGCTTACGATACTGACGATCTTTTCTGGCACCGCGAAGTCCAGCTTTTGCTCTTTCTTTAATACGAAGATCTCTCGTAAGAAAACCCCTGTCTCGATACATAGATCTGGTATCGGGATCAAAATCGACAATCGCTTGCGCTATACCGTGGCGACATGCTGCCACCTGAGAAGAAGACCCGCCACCATGAACTTTTACGCGGATATCAAACTGGTTTTCTTTTTTCCCGATGTGAAAAACGCTCATTAATCGCTTTTGTTGAAGATCCGATATGAAATAGTCTTTCATATCTTTACCATTGACACGAAATTTTCCAGATCCGGGTTTCAAAACAATTCTGGCAATAGAAGTTTTTCTATAACCAGTGCTTAGAATTGGGTGTGATGCCATATTGTTTTCTCCTTATAATGTAGTAACTTGCATCGGTTGTTGAGCTTCATGTTTGTGGTCGGCTTGGTTAAATATACGTAATTTTGTCATTTGCTTACGTGCTAACGATCCGTTTTTTACCATCCCCCAAACAGCCTTATAAATCATGCGAGAAGCATCTTTTTTTCTTTGTCGGAATGCAGGAGTCTTCTTTAGCCCCCCAACATATCCGGAGTGACGATAATAAATCTTGGACAATTCTTTATTCCCCGATAACTTCACTTTGGCTGCATTTGTGATGATGACAAAATCACCCATATCAGCATTGGGGGTGAACTCAGGTTTGTTCTTGCCCATAATAATTTCGGCAGCTTTTTTGGCTACTCTACCCAAAATCTTTCCGTTTGCATCAATAACAAACCACTTTTTCGGTACTTCCTGTTCAGAATAAAAATGTGTCGTCATATTTTACCTCAATCTATTCGTCAATAAACAGCACACAAATGCCATTCTATTTCTATATTTTCAAACAATTGTAATAATTTACACAAACACAGGGAAAAATCAAGCCACTCTTATAAATATTTGACTTTAATGTTGGGTATAGTATAAGTATATAAGCTTAAACAAGTAATTCCTAGGAGGAAATATGAAACTTACAAACTATGAAGTGAAAAACTCTACAGTGACTGCCAATGTAGACTTTACAAAAGAAGAAATAGCCTCTCATTTTCAATCCTTATACAAGGAATATGCTTCTTCTATAGCCATACAAGGTTTTCGAAAAGGCAAAGCTCCTTTAAATCTGGTAAAAAAACATGTGAATTCTACGCACTTCTATGAAGATATTCTCTACCGATTGGCAGAAAATGCAATCGTTTTTTTGCTTCGGGAGAAAAAAGAAGACTATGTTGAATATCCCAAAGTTGATTACAAGGATGTACCCGTAGAAAATGAACCTTTCACCGTGACCTTGCAAGCAGAATTATACCCCACAGTAACACTTCCGGATTTATCAACCCTCTCTGTAAAAGCAGAAAAACCTCCTAGTGAAGAAGATTTATACAAAAACAAAATGGATCAATTTCTCAATATTCATGCAACCTGGGAACCTATTGAAGGCTCTCCTGAAATTGGGAATTACGCCATTATAGAATATTCTCAGGTTCCAGAAGGGAAAACTCCTGCCGATATCAAAGAACCTGGAAACATGTCTGTCATTGAACTAGGGAAAAACACGTTGTTTCCCGATAGTGATGACAAAATTATGAAATTATCTCCTGGCGAATTTACCATTATCGATTACAAAACTTCGGTAAAAGAGCTTCAGTTCAAAGTACAAGTAATAAGCTATAAGAACAAGATCGTTCCATCCCTAGACCAATCGTTGCTTGAGAAAATTAATCATGACGAAAACCTTGAAGATCTTCAAAATCGCTTACAATCAGAAGCCAAGCAAGAGGTTGAAAAAAGAAAAGACGAGAATCAATTGATGGCAATCTTCACCCACTTACAAGAAAAAATAAATTTAGAGAAAATTCCAGACAGTCTTTTGAAAAGCTATGTAGATATGGAATTGAGTGAATACAAAGAACAGTTGGATAAATCTCAAATCACAATGGACGCTTTTTTAGAGAGCAATCACTTGGATATGGACGAGTTTAAAAAACAACTGGAACCAAAAGCAAAAGAACACATTAAGGTAGATATGTTGATTCGTCAAATCTACAAGGATCACCCCGAAATTTCAATTAAAGATTCCGATGTGCATGGCAAAATGGATGAATTTTTGGGTACATATACTAAAGAAGAACAAAAGAAAATTAACATGCAGCATATTGAAAACTTAGTTCGCGACAATTTAATAAGGCAATCTGTAATTGCCTTATTAAAGGATACAGTAAAGGTATCATTTTCTGATGTTTCAAAGCATTGAGAAAGGATTTGTATGCAAATACCTTGGGTCATTGAGAAAACGGAACATGGGGAAAGGCAATATGATATTTATTCTCGTCTTTTAAAAGATCGGATCCTTTTTCTCGGAGGAGAATATTTAACAGAACAGTCTGCCAATGCTATTATTGCTCAATTGCTTTTTTTAGAAGCAGAAGATCCATCTCGCGATATTTCTATCTACATTAATAGTCCAGGAGGAGTTGTTAGAGGAGGTTTGGCAATATACGACACAATGCAGTATATTAAACCCGAAATTCGAACCATTTGTATAGGGTTAAGCGCTAGCATAGCAGCACTCATTTTATCCGCCGGTTCTCCTGGAAAACGATTTGCTCTTCCACACGCCCGCATTATGATCCATCAACCCTCTGGTGGTCTTGTTGGAAAAGCTACCGATGTTGATATTTACACGCAAGAACTCAAAAGAGAACACAATACTCTCAATGAAATTTTATCCAACCACACTGGTCAATCGATCGAAAGAATTTCTTCAGACACAAAACAAGATTGTTTTTTTACTCCGGTAGAAGCAAAAGAATACGGTCTGATAGACAGAATCTTTTAAGGAGGAATGCCTATCTAGGTAAAAAATATGAAAAATTACACATCAAAAACTACAGTAACACCCAATGATGATATGAGTTTTTTTACGGGTGCCCCTTTGGTTCCAGTTCGCAACGTTGTTTTATTCCCCAATGTTGTCCAACCACTAACGGTCGCCAGAAAGCAATCCATTAATGCGATTGAACAAGCTCTTCGCCAAGATCGTTTTATTGTTCTCACCACCCAAAAATATGAGCATATTGAAGATCCCAAAACTGAAGATCTTTACAGAACGGGAATTGGAGCCGAAATTCTCCAGGTTATTCGCGTTCCTGACGGAACTCTCCGCGTAATCATCGAAGGTTTTTCTCGAGTAGAGATTACAGATTTTGTTTTGGAAGATAATTATTATGTTGCCAAAGTAACTCCCTTGGACCAAATTGACCTACAATCTGCATCAAAAACTGCCTTAAAAAAGGAACTTATTGACTCTTTTGAAGAGTATTATCAGCTAAATAAACGGCTTTCTCCCGAAAACTATGTTGATTTGTCCAATATTACCAACATGGAACGTCTTTCGAACATGATCTCTTCCTACATTATCCTACCGGTTGAAGAAAAACAACAAATACTGGAAACCCTCCAGGGAGAAGATCGATTCTTTAAAATTATTGAATTCTTAAAAAGAGAAATTGGTGTACTGCAATTACAGAAAAAGATCGACTCTGAAGTACGGGAAAAATTTGATAAAACGCAAAGGGAGTATTATCTTCGCGAACAGCTTCGAGTGATTCAAAAAGAACTGGGAGAAGGCGACGGTGAATTTGCTGATGACATAGAGAAATATCGTCAACAAATGCAGGAAAGAAAACTCCCCGAAAATGTTGTTAAAAAGTTAAACGAAGAAATTAATCGGTTGACCAAAATGCCTCCTATGATGGCTGAATCCGGAGTCGTTCGGAACTATATTGAGTGGATTCTAGCCCTTCCATGGGATCAAACCACCGAGGATGTCTTGGACCTAAAACAAGCGAAAAAGATGTTAGATGAAGACCATTATGGACTTGATGACGTAAAAGATAGAATTCTAGAGTATTTAGCCATATGCAAATTAAGTACCAAAATAAAAGCTCCTATTTTATGTCTTATAGGACCTCCTGGGGTTGGAAAAACTTCTTTGGGTAGATCTGTTGCAAGAGCGATGGGACGAAAAATAGTACGAATATCTCTCGGAGGAATTCGTGACGAGGCTGAAATTCGTGGTCACCGTAGAACCTATGTGGGGGCAATGCCAGGCCGCATTATCCAAGGAATGAAAAGTGCAGGTACAAGAAATCCAGTCTTTCTTTTGGATGAAATTGACAAAGTTGGCAATGACTTCCGAGGAGATCCTTCCTCTGCATTGCTAGAAGCCCTTGATCCAGAACAAAACACGAGTTTTAGCGATCACTTTTTGGAAATCCCGTACGATTTATCCAATGTTTTCTTCATTACAACAGGCAACGTTCTTCATACAATCCCCAGCGCACTTCGAGATCGTATGGAAGTAATCAACATTCCTGGTTACACCGACGAAGAAAAATATCATATAGCCAACGATTTTTTGGTCCCGCGACAATTGGAAAATACAGGATTAAAAACAACCAATGTGGCGCTACCCGAAGATGCTTTGAAGGCGATTATCTCAGACTATACAAGAGAATCCGGGGTCCGAAATTTGGAACGTCAAATTGGCAAAATTTTCCGACAGATCGCAATGAAAAAAGCGAGTTCAAAATCATTTCGCAAAGTGGTAGTTACTGCAGATGATTTGATTAAATACTTGAAAGTTCCGGTAAATCACCACGAAGTAGCAGGAAAAGATTATGGTCCAGGAATTGCCACAGGTCTTTCCGTTACCCAATTTGGTGGCGAAATACTATTTATTGAAGCTATTTCAATGAAAGGAACTGGCAAGCTAATTCTCACAGGACAATTGGGTGAAGTTATGAAAGAATCCGCTACAGCAGTATTAAGCTACATAAAAAGCAATGCAGATTTCTTCAAAATTGATCCTTCCTTTCTGGAAAATCAAGATATCCATTTACACTTCCCCGAAGGTGCCATCCCTAAAGATGGACCATCTGCAGGAATTGCTATCTTTACTACCATTATCTCACTGTTTACACAACAATCTGTCTCTCCATCCATTGCGATGACAGGTGAAGCAACCCTTATTGGACGCGTACTCCCTATTGGAGGATTAAAAGATAAACTGTTAGCCGCCCAAAGAGCCGGCATTAAAAAAGTACTCATCCCTAAAGAAAACGAAAAAAATCTGATTGAAATTCCCAAAGATATTTTAAAGAAATTAAGCATTGTTACCGTCGAAGATTTAAAGGACGTTTTTAAGGAAGTCTTTACGTCTAAATAATCTTCATTTACTAACCAAAAGAAAGTGCTACAATACTACTATGGACAAAGTTGGATCAATTTTAAAGAAAAAAAGAGAAGAACTGGATTTTAAATTAGCCCAGGTTTCTGAAGAAACGAAAATTCGACGGAAATACTTGGAAGCTATTGAAAACGGAACGTATAACCAAATTCCTGATCCTGTATATACAAGGAGTTTTTTACGGATTTATGCAGAATACCTTGGATTGGATCAAGTATTTATACTGAAGCGATATTTGGATGAAATTGCTCCTGAAGAAATAATTGACGACTCCCCTATGTCGGTTTCTGATAGGCTCAAGTCTTTTTTTCATACGAATGCAAAATGGATTGCCATAACTTTTATTGTAGCACTTGTAGTTGGTGTTTCGGTATGGGGTATTAGCGCTTGGGTTTTTTCTCAACGAAACAACACACAACAAACACCCTTAAATCCTACGGAAGACGTTCGAGAAGATACCGATCCCGTCACTGTCGTTACTACTCCCTCTCTTGAAGATGAAACGTTGCCGTCTTTAGAGAATTCACTGGGAAGCATTGAGGATATTTCCTACACGACCCCTTTTTTCGATAAACTTGTTGTAGAGATTAAGGCCGATACAACCAATCAACAAAGTTGTTGGGTAAAACCTGTCGTAGATGGTGTTACAAAAAATGCATATACGCTTCGCGAATCTATCGATAAAGCTTCCTACGAATGTGAAAAATCCTTTCGGGTACATTTAGGAAATGCCGGAATCATCTCTTTGCGACTGAATGGTTTTTCTATAGAAAGAGTAGGAGACGAGGGGGAGGTCGTTAGTTTAGACATCCTCTTGGAACCAGACCAATACATTCTTATGGACACCCTAAAAGGTGGTATCGTGGTTGATACAAAACGATTTGAACATAACAATCCCCAACCGTAAACAAAAGAAGGTATCTTTTGTTAGTTTGGGTTGTGCAAAAAATACAGTCATTACAGAAAAAATCGCAGCCCTTTTCTCTCAAAATGGATTTCAAATTGTCCCTGAATCAACACAAACAGACTATTTTGTTATAAACACCTGTGGCTTTCTCGCAACTGCCCGTGAAGAAGGGATTTCTGTCATCCAAGATATTCTTTCTACCTATTCCATATCCCCTTCCCAGATTATTGTTTTGGGTTGCTTCGCGTATCGTTTCCCCGAGATTCTTCGATCCTATTTCCCTTCCATCACATTATTGCAGAATCAAGATCCCCTGGTAGCTGTGGAAGACTATTTTTCTATGCAGTCTCACTCCCATCATCGCATCCTTTCCACGCCGTCGTATGCATATATACGAATTGCCCAGGGCTGTAATCGCCATTGTTCGTATTGCCTCATTCCATCCATTAAAGGTAGCTACAGAAGCTTTTCAACTTCCTCTATTCTTGAAGAATGTTTATTTATAGCTGATCATTACAACGTTCAAGAACTGGTTCTTATTGCCCAAGACACTTCTTTATATGGCCACGATCTAAAAGAAGACATAAACTTATACACCATCGTCCGTTCCATTGCAAACCTTCAACGTTTTTCATGGATTCGGATTTTGTACATGTATCCTCATCAGATCGCATTTTCAAAGCTACGTGATATTCTTTCTATCCCCAGTGTAGTCCCCTATATTGATATGCCCTTTCAGCATTATCATCCAGACATTCTTGCCAGAATGAATAGGCCTACAAACGCTCTTTCTTATCTAGAAGAAATCTATCCTTTAAAAGACATTTTCCCTTTCATGACTTTCCGTTCCACTTTTATTGTAGGATATCCTGGTGAAACCGATTCTCATTTTTCATTTTTAATCCAAAAATTGAAAGAGTACCCTTTGGATCGTGTAGGATTTTTTCCCTATTCGCAAGAAAAAGAAACACCTTCGTATTCTCAAACAGGTCCCGTCTCTGAAGATATCAAGCAAGAACGAATGCAAAAAGCGTATGAATGCCAAACCCATATTTCTTGGCAATTGGATAGCTCTCACCTATCTCAAATCATCCCGATTCTTTTAGAACGTTTTGATGCTCCCTCTCGATGTGCAATCGGAAGAAGTATACGGGAGGCACCAGACGTTGATCCCACACTCCATGTATATGGCAATCCCTTTCGGTTACAGCACAATGTTGGCTCCATCGTAAATTGTAAACTTACAAAAGTGACAAACGATGAAATCAAAGCAGAGATTCTCTAATGCCTCCGAAAGAAAGACTATATAATATTGCAGAAAACATTGTCCACACCCTTCTTCAATGCAAAGAAACAATAAGTGTTGCGGAGTCCATAACGGGTGGGTTGTGTTGCTCAATAATTACAGCTATCCCTGGTAGCTCAAAAGTATTATTAGAAGGGATTGTCCCTTATACTATCCGAGCAAAAACTCTACGATTGGGAATTTCAGAAATAGATCTCCAAACCTATGGTGTAATATCAAGTTTCACTGCAAAAGCAATGGCGCAAAATGTGAAAAAAACTATGAATGCGGACTATGGTATTTCTTTTACTGGCAATGCTGGTCCAGGTGTAAACCAAGCAGGTGGCGAAGTAGGGACTGTATACATTGGAATTTCTACTCCAAACGGTAGAATTGTATGTAAACATTGTAAATTTTCATCGACTTTACCTCGAGAAGATATAAAATATCAAGCAGTTCTTACCGGAATCGAATTTTTATGGGATCAAATTAAAAAAACCATAAAATAAGATAAGGAAGTTTTGTTTTTGAAAGGAGATATTATGAACGAACGTGAAAAAGCTTTAGAATCCGCAATGATGCAGGTAACAAAATCCTATGGCAAAGGTGCCATTATGAAAATGGATACGGATTATTTTGAGAAAAAAGGAAATGATGAAGCCATTTCCTCTGGAATCCTTACATTGGATATTGCTCTGGGCATCGGAGGTTATCCTCGCGGTAGAATTGTTGAAATCTATGGCTCAGAAGGATCAGGGAAAAGCACGGTAGCTTTGAAAGCTATTGCAGAAGTACAAAAAATAGGCGCTAAAGCCGTATATATTGATGCAGAACACGCACTGGATGCAAACTACGCAAAACAACTTGGAGTCAATTTAGAAGACTTAGTGATCTCTCAACCCGATTACGGAGAACAAGCACTAGAAATCGCTGAAATCATGATACGCAGTGGTGCTGTTGACTGTATCGTGATTGATTCTGTGGCTGCCCTTGTCCCCAAAGCAGAGCTTGACGGAGCTATGGGTGATGCACAAATGGGGCTGCAAGCTCGACTCATGTCTCAAGCCTTAAGAAAACTAACGGGTGTTCTCAATAAATCAAAATGTACCGCCATTTTCATCAACCAAGTCCGTGATAAAATTGGTATTGTGTTTGGCAATCCAGAAACAACCACGGGTGGACGTGCATTGAAATTTTATTCATCGGTTCGGCTAGAAACGAAAAGAGGAGAGTTAATCAAAAACGGAACAGACCCTATTGGTCAAATTATCCGTATTAAGGTAGTTAAAAATAAAGTAGCCCCTCCGTACCAAAATTGTGAATGTGAGTTAATTTATGGTCAAGGAATATCCCACGAAGGTCAAGTTGTCAACTTGGCAGTGGACAAAGACATCATACATAAAAGTGGATCCTGGTATTCCTACCAAGATCAAAAAATAGGACAAGGAACCGAAAATGTTAAAAGATACTTGCTAGACAACCCAGATACCTTGTCAGAAATTGAAAGAAAAGTGAAAGAAACCTTTGGCATGATACAACCAAAAACTTCAGAAACTTCACCTAGTATGAATGCAAAAACAAAAGACAAACCTAAAAAATCGTAGTGCCTATCAAACAGCCCTTCGATTGTTAAGCAGAAGAGCCTATTATTCATGGGAACTTTTATTTCAGTTACAAACAAAAGATTTCTCTGACCAAGAAAGCGATGAGGCAATTGAACAATGTAAAAATAGTTTGTTACTAGACGATACCACTCTTTTCAAGTATCATATACATGAAATGCAAACACTAAAAAAATGGGGTCGATTTAAGATCCGGTATGTACTACAAATGAAGCATATTCCACAAGATGTTGTGGAACAAATGATAGAAAGGTTTTATTCTTATGATTTGGAGGAATCAATGAAACGGATGCTAATTGAAAACAAAAACCAAGAATTAGCCCATCTTCCTCCTTTGAAGAAAAAGCAGAGAATATATACCTTTCTTTACAACCGCGGTTTTTGATCGGTCCTCTACACGGAGGAACCAATTGTGGAAATTATTATAGGTATACTTATAGGGCTCGTAGTAGGAGCTACTGGATTATACTTTTTTTACCAGAACCTAACACAGAAACGTAAGAAAAATGCGCAAGAATCTGCTGAACAAATCATTGCTATTGCAAAAGAAGAAGCACAAAGAGTAAAAAAGGAGATGGTTCTCCAAGCCAAGGATGAATCATACAAGATCAAGAGTCAATATGATCAAGACAACAATGAAAAACAAAAACAATTGCAGAAGAAGGAGAGTTACCTTCAAAAAAGAGAACTTGATATTGATAGAAAAATTGAAAATATTGATAAAAAGCAAAAAAGCTTAAACCAAAAAGAATCAGAGCTTCAAAAATCACAAAATCAGATCCAGGAAAAAATCGATCTCCAAGACAAAGAATTGTACAGAATATCTCAATTGTCAGAAGAAGAAGCAAAAAAAGAACTATTCTCCAAAATGGAAGAAGAATATAAGTATGAAATTGCTACACGTTTAAAAGCCTCTGAAGATAACTTCAAAGAGATCGCTGATCAAACCGCTCGGAAAATAGTAACAACTTCCATTCAAAGAATATGTGTCGATCAAACTTCTGAAACGACAATCTCGGTTGTACCCCTTCCCAGCGATGATATCAAAGGAAAAATTATTGGCCGAGAAGGCAGAAACATTCGAATTTTCGAAAGTTTAACTGGGGTTGATTTGCTCATCGATGATACTCCAGAGGTTGTTACCATTTCTTCCTATGAACCCATAAAGAGAGAAATTGGAAAATTGGCTTTGGAAAAACTTATTCTTGACGGCCGAATCCATCCAGCAAGAATTGAAGAACTTGTAGAAGCCGCCAAAAAAGAAATTGATTCCCTTATCTTTCAAGAAGGAGAAGATACCCTTCTTGAATTGGGGATCCGCACTATGAATCCAGAGTTGATTAAACTTCTTGGTCGGTTGAAATACCGTTCCAGTTTTTCCCAGAATGTCTTGAATCATTCCAAAGAAGTAGCTCTTCTGAGTGGTGCCATGGCATCGGAAATTCGAGAAAATGTAAGCCGAGCAAAACGTGCTGGTTTGCTTCACGATATCGGGAAAGCCGTTGATAAAGAAATGGAAGGTTCCCACGCAATTTTGGGAGCTGAAATTCTCAAGAAATATGGAGAAAGCAACGAAGTAGTAAACGCAGCCGCTTCTCACCATGGAGATGTTCCAGCCAATTGTGTCATTTCTGGATTGGTACAAGCAGCTGATGCTATATCTGCTTCAAGACCTGGTGCTCGTAAAGAGGATGTAGAAGCCTATATCCGACGTATTGAAACACTGGAAGATATCTGTAACAAATTTGATGGTGTCGACAAAAGTTATGCTGTACAAGCAGGTCGAGAACTTCGTATCATTGTAAAACCCAATGAAGTGGATGATATTCTTCTCACAAAGCTTTCGTACGATATTGTGAAACGCGTCGAAAATGAAGTGGAGTATCCAGGTCAAATCAAAGTTACTGTTATTCGCGAAACCAGGTCTGTGGCCTATGCAAAATAGTTCACTCCAGATCCTTTTTTTGGGGGATATTGTCAGCAAGTTAGGCCGACAAGGTGTAAAGCGATTTCTCCATGACCACAGAGACAGCTATGACCTTGTCATTGCAAATTGCGAAAATACCTCTGGTGGAAAGGGTATTTCTAAGAATCATGCGATGGATTTAAAAGAAACAGGAATTGACGTTTTTACGAGTGGAAATCACATTTGGCGAAAAAAAGACATTATTCCTCACTTGGAGGAGTATTCTGTTCTTCGTCCGTTAAACTACCCCCCAGGAACTCCTGGTTACGGTAGTAAAGTACTAACTTTGGAAGACGGGACTACTATTGGTGTTATCAATATTATGGGTCGAATATTCATGGGCAATCCAACCGATTGCCCATTTCGCTCCATTGAAACTGAAATTCAAAGAATCAAAGAGAAAACCTCCCTTATTTTTGTCGATTTTCACGCAGAAACCACCAGTGAAAAAAAGGCAATGGGCTTTTTTTTAGATGGAAAAGTATCCTGTATGGTGGGAACCCACACGCATATCCAAACACACGATTCCCAAATCCTCCCAAAAGGCACAGGGTATATCACAGATGCCGGAATGTGTGGGGCATATCAGTCTGTTCTGGGAGTCAAATCAGAGATTATCATTGATACTTACTTAACTCAACGACCTGCTTTGTTTGAAATTGAAACAAAAGGTCCAACGATTGTATCCTATGTCCACGTTGATATCGATATAGAATCCGCAAAAACAACCTATATTCGAGGAGATTATGCCCTTTACGAAGACTAAGTATTTCATTCAAACCATAGGATGTCAGATGAACTCCTATGATTCCAGTCTATACGAAGACATCCTCCAGCAACACGGGATGATACCAGCTTCCACTAGTCAAGAAGCGGATTTTATTATCATCAATACCTGTGCTGTTCGAGATAAATCTGTCCAAAAAGCCGCCAGCGCCATTGGAAGAATACATCATAGGAAAGTAAAAAAACCTTCCATCCTTCTTTGTGTAGTAGGTTGTGCTTCTGATCTTTTAGCCAAACTATCCCATCACAATGCCATCGATTATCTTCATGGCGCTCTCAATTCCACACAAGTAGATTCGGATTTTTTGCTGTTTTTGAAAGAACAAGGCTTTTCCTCCGATAGTACCCCAAGTTTCACTCCCACCCAAACGCATCCTAAAGAGCTATCAAAATATATACCCATCATATTTGGATGTGATTCTTTCTGCACCTACTGTATCGTTCCCTATGTTCGAGGAAGAGAAAAAAGCAGACCCGTCAATGCCATCCTGCGAGATGTCGAACAATCTCTACAAGAAGGTGTAAAAGAAATAATCCTGTTGGGACAAAATGTTAACTGCTATGGCAAGGATTTACACCCCTCTATTCTCTTTTCTGAGCTTCTTGATCAAGTTTCATCCAACCCCGATATTCAACGTCTAGATTTTTTAACATCTCACCCCAGAGAGTTTAACAAGGACTTATTAGAAATAGTCCGGCGACATAATACCATTGTCAAACGCTTTCATTTTCCCGTTCAACACGGTGATAACGAAATATTAAAAAAAATGAAAAGAGGATATACGGCTGAAGAGTATCTTGAAAAGATATCTTGGATCCGATCGTATTTTCCCCATGCGTCCATTACCACCGATGTCATTGTTGGATTTCCCGGAGAAACCACCCTAGCCTTTGACAATACGCTTGCATTAATGGAACAAGTGCGATTTGATTCCGTGTTCGGTGCTGTCTATTCTCCCCGACCAGGTACCAAGGCAGCTACTTTTGATAACCATGTATCCCCTATGATCAGTAAAGATCGACTAAATATCCTTCTTACTACCCAAAAAAGAATCGCAAAAACAAATCTTCAACGATTTCTTCATCAAACATGCAAGGTATTTGTCTTACATACATCTGGGCAAAAAGGAATTGGAAAAACATGGGAAGATCGTCTTATCCAATTTCCATTGCCTTCCACTTCAATTCCACAACCAGGCGATATTGTTCATGTATCTGTAGATTGTGTTCAAAATTTTACGTTACAAGGCCAACTGGTACATTTTTAATACAATGTCAAAAACGACTCGTCCTAAAAGTACTTTTCTCGCTTTTGACCAGAAAATTCGTCACCAACTAAGGCCCTACTATGAAGAAATCGACACAAACTATAGCCTTGCTTTCAAAAAAGTACTGAATTCTTTCCAACAGAATCAAGTGTCAGGCTATCAATTACAACCTGGTTTTGGATATGGATTGGGAGATTGTGGGACCCAAGTGACCGAAGCTGTGTTTTCTTCTCTTTTTCAGGCCGAAAAAGCGTTGGTACGACCGCAAATAACGTCAGGTTCACATGCATTGTTCCTTATTCTTAATTCTCTCCTCCAAAAGGACGATATTCTTCTAAGCGTAACCGGTGCTCCTTATGAAACCCTTAAGAGTTGTATTGGTATACAGGATCATTTCCCCGGAACTTTGCTTGAAAAAGGTGTTCACTACAAAGAAATCAATCTGCTCCATTCTCCTACATTAACGGAGGAAGATTCTCGCCTTATAGAAAGTGCTCGTGTATGCTGGATCCAAAAATCTAGAGGGTATTCTGCCCGTAAAACCATATCCTCTTTGGATATAGAAAAAATCATTCAGACCATTCGATTCCATAACAAACAATCTGTTGTTGCAGTAGACAACTGTTACGGTGAGTTTACAGAAACAAAAGAACCCATTGAATGTGGGGCGGATGTTTGTGCAGGTTCTTTCATGAAAAATCCCGGTGCTGGAATTGCCCGAACTGGTGCATATATTGTTGGAAAGGAAGAATACATTGATAGAATCTCTTCCTACCTTATTGCACCCGGTCTAGGATATGAATTTATGCCAAATCTTGGATTTACCTATGAGATTTTGTTGGGTCTTTTTCATTCCCCATTAACCGTACGAGAATCCCTAAAAGGAAATCTTTATTTATCTGCTTTTTTTGAGGAAATGGGTTTTACAACCTCACCTCATTGGTCGGAAAAGCATTACGATATTGTCCTTGCCATTGAATGCAAAACCAAAGAATATATGGATCTATTTTCTCAAGGAGTTCAAAAGTGCTCTCCTATTGATTCTCATGTCAAAGCAGAACCCTTTTCTCAAAATGGATACAAACACCCCATTATTATGGCTGGTGGCACATTTGTACCTGGTTCTTCGATTGAGTTTTCTGCCGATGGTTTTTATCACCCTCCGTACTATTTATACTTCCAGCCAGGACTCTATGCAGAACAATCAAGAACTTATGCAGAGTTCCTCTGGAATCAACTTCCATAAGTATATGTGTGGTAGATTTGCTTTAGCCAATCCCACGCCCACTTTTGGACCCCATGATATCTCTATGCTATCTAAGCTTCCCCCTCGCTTCAATATAGCTCCATCAACAGAAATCTTTTTTTTAGCGAAAAGTAGCTTATCAATCCATATTGATAAGCGTCCATGGGGTTTTACATTGAAACCCAAAAACTCACCTCTACAATATGTCATCAATGCGAAATCAGAAACCGTTCATGAAAAAAAAATGTTCCAGCAAATGTTTTTTTCTTCAAGATGCATTGTCCTTGCTACAGGGTTTTTTGAATGGGATTCCCATAAACAGCCCCATTACTTCTTTTCTTCATCCTCTCCCGTCCTTGGATTGGCGGGAATATACCATAGCGAAGTGGCCATCCTAACTACAATGGCCAATGAAACTGTTTCGCCAGTTCATTCTCGCATGCCCGTCCTTATCCATCCCTTGGATTTAGAAGCATGGTTGGATACAAAAACTTCAATAACAGATTTGCAAAACATTATGACACCTACATCTTTTTCTCTTCTCAGTAACTACCCTGTCTCTCACAAGATAAACTCCCCAAAAAATAATTTTTCTTCTTTGATTGAACCAATCCAAAAATCTCCACTATTTTAAAAAAGTCGTACCTTTTTTTTTAGATTTATGGTTACAAAATTGACAAAAAACCATGATTACTATATAAAAAATTTAGGTAGGCAATATATTCTTTCACTTGGAGGGTCTCTTTATGAAAAAGTTTTACAAATTTCTATCATTGTTGCTCTCGTTTTCACTATTACTTAGTTTCTTCCCTGTTTTCGCAGAAACATTACCAACTTTTCAACTATCTTCTCGAGGATATTGTGGCTTTAATTATCTCCAATGGGAGAAGGTCGAACAAGCACATAGCTACTATATCTACAGAGGAATTGGTTCAGGCAATCAAAGCGATATGCCCCTTACCGACTTCCCCATCAAAGAAACATCGTACAAAGACACAAAGAACATTGTTAATGGAACCAGCTATTGTTATATCGTAGTTGCATTTGATGAACACAATAATCGCATTGCTACATCAAACGAATCCTGCGCTACTCCTTCATGTCCTCAAGAAGATAATGAGTGCAGAAAAAATCTTAAATACCAGGTAGATAATACAATGTACTGGGTCAATGATGTTCAAAAAGGTCCCATGGAGACATCTCCTGTTATCCGTTGGGATCGCATGTTTTTGCTCATTAGCTACGTAGCCAAAGAAGTAGGAGCATCCATCGGTTGGGATGGCACTACTCGCACTGTATCTATTACCACACTTAGTGGCACAACGATTGAGTTTCAGATTGGCAACAATAAGTACAAGTTAAATGGACAAGAATTAATGATTGATCCACACAACCCTTCCGTTGTGCCCTTTATAGCAGAAGGTCGATCTTTAATGCCTTTACGAGTGACTGCGGATGCTCTTGAAACAGAAAAAATTGAATGGCATCCTGACACTAGAATTGCAGAACTGATTTTTAAAAATGACGGTGAATGCGACTGTATCTGCCCTTGCCCAGAATATGCTCCGTATGATCATGACTATTGCATGGTCAGTGGCTGTGAAGTAAAAGTCTTAAAGAATAGCACTAGTGTAACACATGTTGAAAAAGAATGGCTACCCATCATGGCAATACCTTGTTCAGATGCAGACTCAAAAGGATGGAGACGAAGCTGCAATCTACCCCCCACTCCAACACCTCATGATGGTACTTCTGCAGATCCCTATTCACCATGGGAAAACATTTATAAAAATGGGGGTTGTTGGATATATCCTGGTACACCCCACTGGAATGGTGCTACCAATACCGATTCAAACGCCGTATATAAACATGATTTTAATCTCCCAAAATGCACCAATCTAGAGATTGACATATTTGTTGATGATAAAGTAGATGTTTTTTTGGATGCTATTACAGAAGAGAACAGAATTGGAAGTGCTTCTGGGGTTTGTACAGGTTCAACACTCACGGCCAATAATGTTCCCGCTGGCACTCATTCTCTCTTCTTCATTCACTATAACACCACTGCTCCATTATATGGTCTGATTTATGGAGTTCGTTGTCTACCGTGTGATGGCAACAATGAAGGAAGAATCATTGTGAAACTTCCTGAAGAATGCAGAGATGATACTGTCGTGTATATCTATGATCAAAATGGAAATGCCATATGGAAAGGCTTAGCAAACGATGAAGGATACTTTGATACGGATTGCACTCTTCCATGTCCAGCAATCTACAAAGTAGTACCAAAGAATGAAAAATGCACGTTCTACCCCGAATCGCAAGAAGTGAAAGTACCCTGTTGTCCAGAAGTAGCTACGGTTTCTTTCCAATGTGATTGTGGTGGAGAAGAACCGTGGACTGAGTATTGCGGTTGTATTGTGCGAATGACTATTGATCCTGATTCCGATGGCTTTTATTCAGTTTACTTTAAAAAAGATTGTGCTCCCACAGATCCAGTCTATGATTTAGTTATTCTGTTTCCCGCTACACTGGTAGATACCAACTTAGGAGTGACAGCACTAGATTATTACAACAGTATCCCAGGCAACCCTCCTGATAAATATGCTTGTATTGATGTTCGAGTAAATTCATTAGGAGAAGCCATAGAATGGTCTGCCCATCCAGATAGGAACCCTTGTTGTGGTGACGAAGAAGGCGGACGCATTCTCGTTAAAATGGAAAAAGACTGTATAGAAGGAACC
>JAQVSG010000003.1:0-31052 GCA_028700655.1 Caldisericia bacterium | reverse complement strand
TCAGTATGGGAAAAGAATGTTTAACAGGAACCTCCGTGTACATATATGCCCAAGATGGTACTGTCGCATGGAGAGGTACCGCAAACAAAGACGGTGTCTTTGACACGGGCTGTATATTAAAGTGTCCCGCTGCTTACAAAGTGGTACCAAAAAATGAAAAGTGTACATTCTCCCCCGAATCGCAAGAAGTGAAAGTACCCTGTTGTCCAGAAGTAGCCAAAGTAACGTTCCGGTGCAAATGCAAAAAAGAAAATGTAACCTGGTCCCATTTGCTTACATTGTTGCTTTCTCTGTTCATACACTAAAAAACCACTGAATAAAACTCTTTCAAAAAAGCACCTGGACACCCAGGTGCTTTTTTTATATTTCCGAATACTCCACTTCTTTCAATTGCTTCCATGATGTTGTGTAAGCAGATGTTAACAATTCTCTTTTCATGCTCCAAAAGCGGCTTATTCCTGAAGATGCATAGTACAAAGTATCGCGCCCATACTTCTCGTTCAAAGAATCCATGGCCACCATCATATTGTTACTAAAGCTGTCGTAGTAAGAAGGATAGAACAAATTGTTGATAGATGCTTTTTGCGAAGAAAGTGCAACAAACAAACATCCCGTTTTTTTGTACAAGTACCCCTCTCTGTAAATACGATCTAAGCCCTCAAAAGAGGCTTTTATAAGAAGGGATGTTTCTGCCGTGGGAAATGGCAAGGCAATGCTATGAAAAGAGCTATATTGAGGGGTTTCTTTAAACCGATTGGTAGAAAGATACACACATACAATTTGTGTACAGGAATTTTGCTTACGCAATTTTTCGGCGTTCAATGTTGTAAATGTTGACAATGCTTCATATATATCCGTTTTTTTTGTCACGGGGTAGGAAAAAGAGCGCGATGTATTGATCGCTTTTTTTTCAATGCGAATTGCTGTAGATTCAATGCAAGAAACACCTCGCAACTCCCAAACTGTTTGCAATCCTTTTTTTGTTAACAGTTTTCGTATCCACGTATCAGGAAGACCGCATAAGTCGTGAGCATGATAAATATTGTTTTGCTGTAGTTTTTTTGCATATTTGTAGCCAATCCCCCATATATTCTCAACAGGAGTTTTTTTTAACACAGATTGTATGTGTTGTTCAGTAAAAAAAGAATACACACCAGACTGAGAATGTTTCGCAATATGATTCGCAACCTTAGCAAGAGTTCTTGTCTTTGAAATACCTACAGATACAGGTATTCCTGTCATTTTTTTTACACTCTCACGGATATCTCTTCCCAGAGAAATATACCGATCTGAATACGACTCTGGAAATACAAGAAACGCCTCATCAATCGAGTATATTTCTATTTCAGCCGGATACAATGAAAGAATTTGCATAACACGACTAGACAAATCCCCATAAAGTGAGTAATTGGAAGAAAAGATTGAGCCTCCATTGTGTAGTAAGAGTTCTCTACATTTAAAAAAAGGAGTACCCATTTCAATGCCCAATTCTTTCGCTTCTTTAGAACGTGCAATCACACATCCATCATTGTTGGATAGAACCACAACAGGTCTTTGTTCTAGACAAGGCTTAAAAACTCTCTCACAAGAAACATAGAAATTGTTACAATCAACTAAAACAACAAAACTCATTGTTGGGAAGTAGGATGAATCACATAAGTAATAACGCCCCATATGGCAATTGTATGGTGTGTATGAACCCATCTTTTGGGATGATAGTACATTATTTTTAACTCCCCATCAAGAATTGCGATAATTGGTTTACCTTCTATAGGAGGCAAAGATCGATCAATAATTAAAATATCCCCAGATACAATTGCTCCATCTGGTGTGTTCCCGTTTTTCACCTTCATAACAAAGGTTGCTGGTGGATTTTTAATAAACCGTGTGTTCAAATCCAATGTTCGTTCCATATAATCTGTTGCGGGAGAAGGAAAACCTGTTGGTCTCATATGTTCCTCCGTTTGCCATATGGCAATTCTTTTGTAATAGATTGCGCGTTGGTATATTATTTTATTCTTTTGCTTTCTGTCAAGTACTATTATTTTATATGCCGTCTGGCATTTTTTTTACAATCATGGTATAGTAAAAGTATGAAGTTTAGCCATTGGTTACATCAAAAAATGAAACAGTGCAATTTGTCACAGAAAGATCTTGCTATGCTTTCCGGTATTTCTCAGTCGGCTATTTCTAGGTGGTTACATGACTTACGAAGCCCAGAACCAAACCATTTACAAAAAATCATTCCCATACTACAGACATCGGAACAAGAATGCTTTACTGCCGCTGGTTTGTTTAAAGGAACTCCCACAGAGAATAACCAACTTCTCTCGATTCCCTTCCTATCTCCAGAAATACCCTGCGGCATACCCATCGAAACATTGGATCAATACATTATTGATTACCGTCATGTATCACGCGAATTTGTAGAAGGCATTCTAGAAAATACCCTTTCCTCTCATCAAATCTATATGGTAAAGGCTATAGGCGATTCCATGACAGGAAAAGGAATTTATCCAGGGGACTGGGTTTTGTTTTCTCCGGATATTTCCGTAAAAAATGGAGATATTGGGATTGTTTTCATTGAAGAAACTGGTTTGTGCATGAAAGAAATCCTCTATCAAAACCAAATTCTCATTCTAAAATCTGCAAATCCTTCTTACGACCCTATTGTTTTAACCGGAGATAAAGAAGCAAGAATAATTGGAAAAGTACTCATGAAAATAGGTAAGTTATAGTAGATGTATTTCGTTAACTGTTTTTCACAGTAAGGAGAGAATAGCATGAGAAAAAATGTATGGTTACATTCTATACTGCTTGTTTCCTGTATTGCAATGTCATTGGCAATGACAAATTGTTCCTTTGATCCTTCTCGTCAATCCTCTGAAAAGCTGATGCACGAATATGTGGGAGACGAAGATATTCTGGGAGAAGATATATTCGTAGAACACACGATTTTTGAGATGGCGGAAAATGCTGAGGAATATGCGGGAACATTTGTTATTGTGCGGGGTAAAATTGTCAGTCTTTGCCCTGTGGGCTGCTATTTTTTTATGCAAGATGAAGAAAGCAATCAAGTGTATGTTGATTTAGCACCACAAAACTTTGACGTTCCTCAATCTGCCCTAGGACATAACGTAGAAGTATGGGGGTTGGGTTCTGTTTCAGGAGGAGCACCCAAGGTGTCTGCCTATAAAGTAATCTTCTTGGACGTAGAAGATACCAATGAAATTGGGAAAGAATAAAGGTCTATTCTTCCCACATTGTGCCATCCTTCATAAGAACAATGCGAGAACATTGTTTAGCCAAAGCTGGGTCATGCGTTGCGCATAAAATGGTAATGTTATGTTTCTGATTAAGGGTCTGAAACAATCGAAAGATCATTGTTGCATTTTCTGAATCTAAGTTTCCCGTAGGCTCATCGGCAATCAGAATGGGTGGATTATGAACAACGGCTCGGGCTATAGCAGTTCTTTGCATTTCACCTCCAGACAACTGAGACGGTAAATGATTCATTCGATGATCCAAGCCAATCTCTACTAAAGTGTTGTGGATTTTATCTTGAAGCTTTTGTTTTCCTGCGAAAAGCAAAGGTAGTTCAATATTCTCTTTAACGGTTAGGGTGGGTATCAAATGAAACGATTGAAAAACGTACCCAAACCACTGCCGTCGCAAATAAATCCACTTCTTTTCTGGAACCTTCGAGACTTCTACACCATTTAACAAATAGCTTCCAGAACTGCATTGGTCTAATCCACCAATTACATTTAACAACGTGGATTTACCCGATCCAGAAGCTCCCATAAATGCGATAAAATCACCTCTCTCGATCGACAGATCAACCTCTTGTAATGCATGTACAGTCTCGTTTCCTCGGTGATAATTCTTGCTGATTTTCGTAAGAAGAATAAGAGAGTTAGGATTTTTCATCTTGAATTGCCTCCAATGGAGATATTTTTCGGACTGTTCTCAGGGGGATAATGCTGGCAAGAAAACCAAGGAAGATGCAAAATAAAAAGGTTGAAACGATGGTAGAAAAAGAATAATAAGAAAGACTCCCAGAGGGAGCATTGGATACAAGAAGCCGTAAAAGATTCTCAATTCCTTTGTTGAAAATCCATGACATAATCATACCCAAACCACACCCAGACAAGATGATAAAGAATACTTCCATGCCAACGACATAAGACAACTGAAGAGAAGTAGCACCAAGTGCTTTCATCATCCCCATTTCTTTCCGTCGATCTTCAATGGTCATTAACAAAGTATTTACAATGCCAATCATACCCATCAAAACAATAAACCAAATTGCTATTTGGATAAGATTTCGAGTCGACTGGACTAAATCGTTTAAGGTATACTCCGCTTGTCGGTAAGATACAATCTGAACATCAGGGATTTGAGACAATTCTTCCATCACAGCCCCTACTTTCTCTCCTTCCTTCAATTGGATTCCAATGGCTTTCATTTGTTGTGGATACCCCAGAATATGTTGAACCGTCTGCAAGGGTGCAAAAATAAATTGATCGTCAGCAGTTCTTGTTTTGGGAAGCACTCCAACAATGGTACACTCTTGTTCAAAATAGTAAGGGGGAAGTGGGTCTCCTACTTTTAGAGACAATGTTTTTGCAATATTACTTCCAATCCAACACTCGTTTGCTTTTTCATGATGAAATGAAAGTTGTTCCATATTCCACAGCGGTTTCAGTTTTGCAAAATCTGGATACACACCGTACAAGACTGTTTCCATATGGGTATCTTTATGGACGACTTTCTGTAATAGAATAGGGGAAGCAAGAGAAACAGAAGGATGCTCTCGTACTTTGTAAAACTGCTCCATTGTCAAGCTTTTTTCAATATGTCCACCGTGTAAAACATATATCGTCATTTCATAAGGACAACCTTTTGGTACTGCTAAGATTTGTATTCCTAATGAAGTAAACTCTTTTCTTAATGCATTTTGATACCCCTGCGCAAAAGTAACCAAACTAAAAAAAGCCATTACAATAGCAGTAATTCCAATCACAGAAAAAAGGGTTCTCCATTTTCTACGTTTAAGATTTGCTGCAGCTAGACCTAGATAGTTCATAATGATTTCCCGGCAAAAGCTTTCGCTGGAGATTCTTTCATGGTTAAATACATAGGATAGAAACAAGCCACCACGGTCACAAGTAGAGTGATGAATGCAGCCATGAAAATGTCATACAACGAAAAAAGAAAGATAGGTCCTTCTTGGATCATGGGGATAAAGGATTGTACACTATATTCATACAACGGGACACAAATATAGGACAATACTACCCCAAGAGAGATGCCTACAATTCCTATTGTGATACTTTGAAGCAAAACCCATACTCCCATTTGATAATTCGTTGCGCCAAATGCCTTCAAAACAACTATTTCTTTCATTTGATCTGTCACGCTAATTGTCATTGTATTAACAATCTGAATAAAACTGGTAAAGATAGCTATGAGTAATATCCCGACAATAAGCCATTGTAACATTTGAATATATTCGAGTACCATTTGCAGGAGCTCATCCATGGTAATCACTTGCACATCTTCGATCGACTCAATTTCAGTAATCGTTGATTCGACAAGGGACAAATCGCGTAGAGTAACAGAAACACTAGATATGTATCCCTGCTGACGAAACCACTTTTGAGCCACAGACAAAGGAACAAATAGAGTAAGATCATCTTGGTTTTCCATGGAAGACAATACGGCAAGTACTGTAAAAGATTGATCCGTAGAACCCAAGATAAGAGAATCTCCCCTATTTACCTTCATGCTTTCTGCTTTTTTAAAACCTACGATAACATATTTTTCTGAGGAAAAAAAGTGTTCAAGATCTGTTGAAGGTATTTCGTTCCAGGCTTTTTTAGTGTTCGTAATACCAGATGTCACTCCAACAATGCGATCCAAATCTCCTTTTGTATGCAAGGAAGGCAGCATTCCAGTGAGCATTGCGTAGGAATGCTGGATGTTGGAAATATTTTGGATTTGCCCTAGCGTATCTTGGGGTAATTGCTTAGGAAGTATTCCACCTTGAAGAATCACAGAAGAAGCTTCATAAGGACAGCCTTTTGGCATAGCAATAAGATGGGCTCCAAAATTTTGGATGGCACCACTCATAGTGTGAGTATATCCTCTTCGCAATCCAAAAAAGAACAACAATGACATAAGCGATATGCTTATTGAGAAAACCGTAAGAACTACCCTACTTCTTTTTCTCCAAATAGTTTTCCATACAAAATGAAGAAAATAATAAATATGCATACTTAAAGTATACAACAAAAAAAAGGGGAGGGGATAAGAAAGTGAAAGAAAAAGCAGTCCCGAGGAGAATCGAACTCCTATTGCCGCCGTGAAAGGGCGGTGTACTAACCGTTATACGACGGGACCGTGCATTCTGAGGCATGAAGGACTCGAACCTTCGACCCTCTGCTTAAAAGGCAGATGCTCTACCGACTGAGCTAATGCCCCACACCGATGATAAATTCTAGCATAGAACAAAAAAAAGTCAACTAATAGTTCTTAGCAAAACTGCGAAATTTTGTGTATCGTTTGTCAAACAGCAAATTAACAGTACCTGTAGGGCCATTACGGTGTTTAGCAACAATCAATTTCACTTCGGGCATTTCGTTGGTATCATCTTCCTGATTTGGGTTTGTATTACGATGCAGGAACATAACCAAATCGGCGTCCTGTTCAATGGATCCAGATTCACGAAGGTCGGATAATATTGGTTTCTTGTCCTGCCGTCTTTCAATATCTCTGCTAAGCTGGGAAAGAAGAAGAATGGGTATGCGCAATTCTCGAGCTAAATTTTTCATCTGCCGAGTGATTTTGGAAATCTCCTGTACCCGATTTTCCACTCGTTCCTGACTATGCATAAGCTGTAAATAGTCAATAATAATAATGAAGTCTTTGTGTTCTGCTTGAAGCCGACGGGCTTTTGAACGTACATCCAACACCGATACATCGGGGGAGTCATCAATAAAAATGGGGGTTTCGTACAATACATTTACAGAGTTTACAATTCTTTCTTGATCACTATCGTTAAGAAGTTTCGGGTTTCGAAATTTTTGCAGATTGATTTCTGTATGAGACGCAAGAACTCTTTCGACAATTTGAATTTTTGACATTTCCAAAGAAAACAAAGCAACAGGAATATCCTTCAACGCGATATTCACTGCAAAATTCATTGCTAAGGATGTTTTTCCTATAGAAGGACGAGCGGCTAAAATAATGAGATCGGATTTCTGAAACCCATTGGTGATTTCATCCAAATCTCTATAATTTGTCATAACACCGGTTTCAATTGTTTCAAGGCTTTGGCTTTTTTCAATTTTAGTAAATACTTCCGAAACTACTTCTCGAATAGGTACAAAATTTAAAGGTTTTATGCCTTCGGATATTCCCATTACTAGAGCTTCAGCCTGATCCATGAGTTCGTCAGCAGGAAGCTGTGAATTAAAATCCAATCCCAATATCTCGTTTCCTACTTTGATAATTTTTCGTTGCAATGAGCGATCAAGAATGATCTCACTATAGTATACAATGTTGACGGTAGCGGTAGTTGATTCACTGAGAAATAAGATATATTCAGTGCCCCCCACTTTTTCAAGGAGATTTAAGGCCCGTAGTTCTTCGGGCAAAGTAACAATATCAATGGGGGAATTTCTTGAAAAAAGTGATAAAGTACACTTGAATATGATGCTATGGGCAGGATCATAAAAATCATCAGGTTGAAGCATACCTTGAATTTTTAAAAAAGCTTCTCTGTCCTTTAAAATGGAACCAAGGACTGCTTGTTCAGCATCTGAAGAATGAGGAGGAGTGCCAGAAGGCATTATTCCTCCTCAATAGCTTTTATTTCAAGTCTTACTTTGGCGATCACTTCTGGATATATTTTTATAGAAAAAACATGCTTGCCACAATTTTTTATATGACCTTCAAGTACAATTTTCTTCTTATCGATATCTAGCTTAAGGTCTAGGTTCAATTGCTTTGCAAGGGCATCCGCCGTTACAGAACCGAACAGTTTGCCTTCTTTGCCTGCTTTTTCTAACAATACCATGGAGTACTCTTTTTCAATCTTTTCTTTTAATGTGATCGCGTCTTTTTTGGCATTTTCTTTCTTTCGAAGAATCTGATCGTGTTTTTGTTGCCATGCCTGTAGAGCACCCGGGGTCATTGGTTCTGCTAGTGATTTACGAAAAAGGAAATTTCGTGCAAATCCTTCTGCAACTTCTACCACATCCCCTTTTTTACCAATATCTTGGACATCTTGAACTAACAGAACGTTTATGTTTTTCATCTTCGTACAAAGGGTAATAAAGCAATTTCACGAGAACGTTTAATCGCCAATGCTATTTTTCGTTGATGTTTTGCACAAGTACCCGTGATACGACGGCTTAAAATTCTTCCTTTTTCATTGATGAAACGACTTAACAAATCGGAATTCTTATAATCAATTCTTGCTTGTTTATTCACACAAAAGTAACATACTTTTTTTCTTGGTCGTATAAATCTTCTTTTTCTTCTTGGTCTTTGGTCCATTTAAAACTCCTTATATAACATTATCAAGATCTTCAGAGAAATCATAAGCTTCAATTTCTTCTTCTTGCGGTACATCATCTTCATCATTGTGTCCATCCGGATAAATCTCGTCATGAGGTGTCTGAGAATATCCTTCTGAAGACGATCGGTTTTGTTTTCTAGCAAGCATTTGAAGATTCTGAGCTACAATATCGGTAAACCACTGAACGGAATCATTTTTTTCGTATCGCTTGATTTGTAACCTACCCTCAACATACACTAGATCTCCCTTGTGGTAACCTTCACTAACCTTTTTTGCATTGTAGCCCCAACAAGTAATTTTTACAAATAGAGTATCTTCAACCCACTCTTCGCCCTGTTTTCTATTCTGACTAACGGCCAGTCGAAAATCAGTTACTTGAGCTCCATTTGGTGTAAATCGAGAATCTGGATCGGTTGCTAAACGACCAATAAGCATAATTTTATTCAGCATTTGTCTCCTCTTTTTTCTCTTCTTCTGTTTCTACTGTAACATTTTCAAGGGTCTCTTGAAAAGTAGAAACTTGATTTTGTTCAATGGATTCTTGAACAGGTTTGTTCTCAGAAGAATTGGGTTCTGTCTTAGAGGATCCCACGATTGCAGGTTCTTCTACTGATTTTATTGGGGTATCTGTAGATTCTCCTGCTTCATCTTGATTTCTTGGATAACGATCGGAACTACGGTTGTAGTTTCTTCTAGGTGGCGGCATAGCCGTAACAGAATCGTCTCGTAAGAAAACTCGGAGTCGGAAAATGAATTCTGTAATTCGTGCAATTCTATTCAGTTCTAAAGGCACTTCAGGTTTTGCGTCAAAAGTGAGGAGATAGTAAAAACCCTCCGTTTTTTTGAAAATGGGGTAGGCAAATCTCTTTTTCCCCCAATCAAAAACTTCTTTCAATTCTCCATCAGCAGTAATAACATCTTTCATTTTCGTTAATACGGCGTCCATTTCTTCATTGGAAGAATTCGGACCAAAAATAATAACAGCTTCGTACTTGTTCATTATGGCCTCCCTATGGTCAAATTGGTTTCGATTTGTACTAAGAATCGAAACAGGGCAAATAACTATTCTATTATAATTTTAATTTACTGCAAGGGCTCGATTTTCAAATTACTAGATATAGTCGCTGTATGTCACTTTTGTGTTTGGTATCTGTTGCAGTATTGGGTTAAAATGCATTCTTTACATAAAGGTTTTTTTGCCTTACAAATAGAGCGTCCGTGATGAATCAACAATATAGATACTGTTTCCCACAAATGGGAAGGGAATTTCATCATTAAAAGCTGTTCAATCCTCAAAGGATGCTTGGAGTGTTCTGTCCATCCCAGTCGATAGCTCACGCGAGAAACGTGGGTATCAACAGCAATCCCCTCCGATTTATGAAAAGCTTGGGCCAAAACAACATTGGCTGTTTTACGCCCAACACCTGGAAGGGTAACAAGATCATTCATAGTAGATGGTACGATCCCCGAAAAATGATCTTGGATTGCAACACCGCATTGGCAAATGTGTCGAGATTTTGTATGGTAATAGTTAACCGACTGTATATAGGGTTCGACATCCAAAGGAGAAACCAAAGAAGCCTGTTCGGGGGTAGGCAAAAATGCAAACAACGCAGGAGTTACTTGGTTCACTCTATGATCTGTGCATTGAGCTGATAATATGGTGGCCATTAAAAGCTCCCATGGTGTAGAAAAAGAAAGAAATGGCTCTACAGAATATAAACGTAAAAGAAGCTGTATCACATTTTGTTCAGGGGTTTCTTTTTTTTGTTTTTTCATGGTATGATATTATACGGGTTATTCCATTTGACAAAAGACTATGTTCTACTTGAAAGACAGATGTTTCATGGTAGAATAAATGCTTGATGATATTATTTTGTGCTGTTTGCGGTTTATGTAACCGTTATATATACAGGAGGCTATTGCTATGCAAACTACATATAAAGGTCATAGAAGAAAACGATATCGTGTTCATGGGTTTTTACATAGAATGAGAACCCATGGTGGAGCAAATGTAATTCGAAGACGGAGAGCTAAAGGCCGCCTAAAACTCAGTGTTTAACATTGATTCATGGCTTCACTTCGCAAAAGACTGAAAACAAAGGCATTTCAAACCCTATTTTCCAGTGGTTTTTTTGTTCCAGGAAGACATTTGTCTATTATTGTAAAACCTAAGCCTACCATTGATGGAGGTTTTGGTGTTACTTTGAAAAAGCAAAAACGGAATGCCGTTGATAGAAATTTCATTCGAAGACGTTTAAAAGAAGCTTTTTTTTTGATACAAAACCAAGTTTCTTCCAATATTGATATTGTTGTTATTGGAACCGAATCGTCTCGTACGGGTTCCTTGTCTCAAATTGGAAATGAGATTTTGTATTTGTTACAACTAGCTCACAAAAAAGGGTACATATGAAGCATGTTTTAGTTTTTCTTATCCGATTATATCGTGTGGCTTTGTCCCCTTTAAAACCTTTCCCCACTTGTCGATACATTCCCACTTGTTCCGACTATGCTCTTCAAGCAATACAAAAATATGGATCATTGCAGGGTTCCTGGATGGCTTTAAAACGAGTTTCTCGTTGTCACCCATTTCACCCCGGTGGATATGATCCAGTTCCGTAGAAAGGAATTCATATGAACAAAATAAAAACAAAATGGCTGCTTTGGATTCTTGTAGTTATTTCCTCCATTTCTATGCTTGGTTTATCTGGATGTATCCCCGGCATGGGAGGTAGCAAGGAGCCTTCTCAACCCAATATTACAGCCCAAGGTATGGATCCCAATCATCCCATTGCGATGTCTGTTAACGCCATGGGTAAAGAAGGGGAAGTTGCCTCCATAACAATTAAGGTAGAGAACCTGGGTGCTTTGATCAATAATTTGCATGTTTCTGTTGGAAGTGTAGACGGCACAGACGACGTTTCTCCCTTTGTTGTTATGGAAGATATGCCTGATCTATCACTGCGCTCTCAAAAGTTAGCCGACAATCTTCCTGCTGGAGAAGCTTCTCAAGCTACCTATATTTTTGAGTGTCCAGAAGGTACTCCTGACGGTCAATACAATCTACAAATGACCGTTACTTTTACAGATATTGGGGGCGAAGAATATACAGTTACTGACATTTTTTATGTCAGTATTAGTCGTCCTTGGTTCTATTTCATTACCATAGCAATGCGCCGAGTTCTAGATTTTCTTTCCGGAGGATCTGCAGGTCTTTATGGACTAGGAATTATTTTGTTTACCCTTCTGCTCAAGCTTCTTCTTTGGCCTGTTTCGAAAACAACAATGAAAAGCCAAGAGCAAATGTCCAAAATTCAACCCAAAATTAATGAAATCAATAAAAAGTACAAAGACAACCCAGAACGGAAAAATGAGCTGATCATGGATCTGTACAAACAAGAGAACATTAACCCTATGTCTGGATGCCTTCCTATGTTACCACAACTCCTTGTTCTGTGGGTTTTGTATACAGCTTTACAGGGATATATTCCTCTCTATCGAGCTAGCTTTCTTTGGTGTCCAAGCCTGGGTATGCCTGACCCATACTACATATTTCCAATTTTAGCAGGGGTTAGTACCTTCTTGCAAAGCTATACGGGACCCCAAGGTAAAGATCCCCAAACCAAGTCTATGATGTATATGATGCCTATTTTCTTTTTTATTATCATGATGCGTTTCCCTGCCGCCCTCTCTATGTTTTGGACAGTGTATGGTCTATTCTCTTGGGGACAACAAGCATTTATGAATCATCAAAAGAAGAAAAATGCACTCTCTCAAGGTCCTGTTGAGCTAAAATAAAAGAGGCTTTCATGCAAACAATATCAAATCATCAATTTCGTACTGAATTACAGAACTTTGTCTACCATATTTTCGATATGCTTGGTGAAAAACCCTATGTACAAGTCTATAACGAACCATTTGGGCTTCTTGTAGAAGTTGACATACAAGACCCTTCCCGTTATATAGGAATTCAAGGAGAAGGTCTTGGTCTCATACAGCATCTCGTTAAAACCTGTTTCGGATCAAAGTATAATCCTCTCCCCCAGTTCATGGTTGATATCGGCGAATACAAACGTAAACAGATCTCCATTCTGAAAAATATAGCCGTTAGCAACGCGATTAAAGTTCGTAAAACAGGAAAATCGGTCGAGTTATCTCCCATGAGTCCTTTTGCGAGACGAATTATTCATTTAACACTAAAAGATCATCCCCATTGCACAACACACTCTATCGGAGAAGGAGAACAAAGAAGAATCGTCATAAACTTGAAAGGGTAATCATGCTAGACCCTGTTGTAGCCATCGCCACGTCACCTGGAGAATCAGCACTTGCAGTAATAAGGGTTACGGGCGACGATTGTCTTCAAATTGTTCAACAAATTGCACCCGGGTGTTCTCCTTCACCCCGTAAAGCAATGCATGTGCTTTTAAAGAGTCCTAAGGATTCTTCTCCCCTAGACGATGTTATTCTCTTGTATTACAAAGCACCCTCCAGCTACACGGGGGAAGATATGTTTGAAATCTTCTGTCATGGAGGTATTGTAACTGTTCAAAGTATATATGAAACATTGGTAGGTATGGGATGTAGACCAGCTCCTCCTGGGGAATTTACGAAAAGAGCTTTGTTGAATGGGAAAATGGATATTTTCCAAGCAGAATCTATCGAACAAATTGTACGAGCTCGATCCCAAAAAGAAGTAGAGCTTTCTTTGCAAACATTGGAGGGGAAATTATCACGAACGTTTCATCAACTGCACCATCGTTTTGCCGATTTACAAGTTGAAATAGAGGCGAAAATCAGTTTTCCTGACGATGTTCCCAGCGATGATTCATCCATTTTTATAGAGCTCAAAAAGTGTTCCCAAGAACTTCAGAAACATATTCAGTCTTTCTCTTATTTGAAGAAGATTCAATCCGGTTTTTCATTGACTTTAATGGGTCGCACAAACGTAGGAAAATCCACTCTATTTAATGCTTTGATTGGGTATGATCGAACACTTGTTTCACCCTATCCATCGACGACGCACGATTATGTCTCGGAAGAAGTTATATGGGATGGCTTCTCGATTCATATCTACGACACAGCAGGCTATATCTCGGATGCCGTCCATCCTCTTGACATTATTTTCAATGATCGTATGACATCCTTGTTTCATTCTTCTTTTCAACTTGTGTATATCATCGATACTGTAGACTTCCAAAATGAAGACCTTGCATTAATTAATCAATACAAACGTTCCAACATGATTATTGTAGTCAATAAAACCGACATATCTTCTCCTGATCCTTCATGGATGCAGAAACTTCCACCTGATATCCCCATTGTTGAAGTATCTGCTAAAAACAAAACAGGTATCGACCACTTAATCCATCATGTTACCACAGACATTCGAAATTCCTTGGGTCCCTCGCCAGATCACTATGTAAATGAGAGACAACACACAGTACTTATTCGTATACAACAGATTTTGCAACGACTATTGCCCCCATCAAAACCTTTTTTAGATCAAGTAGCAGAAGACTTAAATGAAATTGTGTATATACTTAAAGAAGAGTTAAATGTTTCCCATAGTAGAAAAATGCTGGATGACATATTTTCTCATTTCTGCATTGGCAAATAGAAAGGATTTTTGATGGAAGAAACAGTAGAAGATTTATTAGAAAAATCAAAGACTGAAGAAAAACACAAAAACTATAACCAAGCGATTATCCATTTAGAAAAAGCCAGAATGTTGGACGAGTACAATAAAGACGTAAACATTGCTCTTTCTCGCTTGTACATGATTGTTGGAAAGCCCATTCAAGGGTTGGAAATTATCCTCCATTTGAACCATTATGACAAAGACCCTGACTATCTCCTCCAGCTCTCCAACATTTACTTAACAATGCAGCGTTTTCAAGAAGCAGAAAACCTTCTATTGCAAGCACTAGATATTCAAAAGACAGCTCCTCTGTACAACAACTTAGCTGTTGTCATGATGAGACTGAATAAGGGAGAACAGGCCGTTCTTTACTTGTATGAATCACTGCAACTCAACGACACGAATCCCAACACCTATTTCAACCTTGCTACGTATTATGAAACACAAAAAGACATTTCGAAATCGGAACAAGTCTTAAAGAAAGCCCGTTCCAAATGTGAAACAGCCGAAATAGACGATCGACTTATTCGTGTACTTTTGCATCTTCATAAACCCGACGAGGCAAGCCAGATCGTCCAAGAAGGATTGAGTCGTTTTCCCGATGCTACTGCTCTGGTTGTTGCAAAAGCTCGAATTCTATTAGACCAAGGTCATCACGAAGATGCTCTTCTATGGATTGCGGATGTCAGTACAAAAAAAATATTGCCCCGACAACTGGAACAGACTCTACTTGATTTAAAACTTGAAGCTTTATCGCGATTAGCCCGTTTTGATCAAGCCCTTGGCGTTATCGACCACCTCTTGCAAAACCCGAAAGCGAATCCACTGTATCTACTTAAAAAAGCGAATCTCCTCGTTTTTAAGGGGGATTACAAAGGAGCTATTCAAATCCTCAGTGATTCATTAAAACGATCTGATTTTCCACCAAACCTACGACAAGATGCAGTTCTCATGCTTCGAGATATTGAAATTGTGAATTGGCAGAAATTTGTGGAATTCTTGTACATGGATCCCAATTTTCAGAATGACTTTCTTGAGAATCCTTTTCAAGCCGTTGAAAGACGAGGTATTATTCTCCCCTTAAACAATATTCAACGAATTGTTGATGACATTAAGAAGCAGCGTGGAGCCGGCTACGTAACATCTCAACAAGGAGTCAGTTAATGGACAAGAAGATGGAAATACTTCAGTGTAACCTTTCTTTGTTGCCGTTAGGAATTGTTGATTACAATGAAATCATTCAGGATTGTATCCAAGAGCTTTCTACATCTTCCTTAGACATAACGTATGGACCTATGAGTACTGTCATTGCTGGACCTGAAGACATCGTGTTCCAAACCATTCAACACTTGTTTCAGTTTGCCACTCAGAGGCATCCAAAAATAATTTTACAAGCAACATTCAGTAATTGTTGCCCCAAAAAATGAAAAAGGAGTGGTTCCATAGTTATTTTGACGAATCCTATGGAAGCATTATTCTAGACACCATTCTACCCGATTATACAAAAAACCAGGTTCGCTTTCTTCAAGAAGCACTCAAGCCAGAGCCAAACGCTTCGTTTTTAGATTTGTTTTGTGGCAAAGGAAGGCACGCACTCCTTTTGGCGAAACAGGGCTACACAGTTACGGCTTTGGATCTTGTTCCTTCATTTGTTAAAGAACTGCAACTAAAAGCAGAACAAGAATGTCTTCCTATTCATCCAATTTGCGGAGATGCTCGTGACTTATCTTTTAAGAATTACTTTGACCACGTCATCGTACTTTTTACTTCGTTTGGTTATTTTTCCGATGAAGAAAATATCGATCTGCTTTCCAAAATACGGACTTCTCTTAAACCAAACGGAACATGCTTAATAGATATAGAAAACCGTGATTACCTTCTTCGCTTTTTTTGCAAAGAAAAGTGGCGAAAAAAATCATATGGATGGCTTTTAGAAAGAAATACTTTCTACCAAAACACATCCAGACAACGGACGCTACGGATTGTTCTTGATAAACATGGAAATGCAACCGAATCAGAAAGAATCCTTCGGCTATACTCGGAACATGAAATTCTACAAATGGGACAAAAGCTACACCTAAAACCCATACAATCCTTTGGAGATTACGATAGTTCGCCTTGCAGAAGTAGTTCTCCAAGAATTATCACAGTTTTCAAGAAGTAATGAATATTTTAAGAGCATTTAGCTATGTTTGGAAAACCAAATCTCCATTTCTCTTTGGCTTGATTCTGGGCTATCACTTACATGGATTGCATTTTGAATGGGCCGATCTAGACTGTCTGCAACTTCATAAGAATCGGTAGAATAATCCCCTCGAATCGTACCTGGTTCTGCAGTAAAAGGTTCCGTGTTCCCGGCAATTTTACGCATACATGCGATAGCGTTTGTCCCTTTCACCACAATGACGATCACTTGTTTCCCAGAAAAATAGTGGATCAATGATGCTCGAACTTTCTTGCCAATAGAGAGAGAATCCTCTTTTAAAACCCTTCCCTTCGCTTGAAACTTTTGGATTTTTTTCAAACCGACTGTTTTCAACCACGATGGATCATCAGGATAATGCTCACTAATAAGATCAGGGGATACGTGTACCATTCTCATTTTGGCAATGGTCAAACCGGTTCTTTCTATTCTTGAAATAATCTCACCGATACAAGATTTTTCTATGCAATCTGGCTTGAGCAAAATTAAACATTCTTCCATGAATGAATTCATCCTAACCTCCATTTTTATGGGTAGCAGCATAAACATCTTTTATCACCCTACACGTCCTATCATACAATAATCATTTTCTTTTTCCAGCTTCTTATGACTCCAAATATGCTCCCAAAATTGGAGTAAAGAGAACAAAAATATAAAAAATTTCTTGGTGATGGAAACGATTTCTTCTATACTTTTAGAAAGTGTTCTTAGATGGAGGAAACTATATGGACTCGATGGATGCGACTGAAATTCTATTAATAGAAGACAATCCTGATGATGTTGAATTGACTCTTCGAGCATTGCGAAAAAACAATCTGGCAAATCATATCACCGTTCTCTCTGATGGAGAAGAAGCTCTCTCTTACTTATTTCATGAAAATTCTCCGGAGAAAAGAAATGAACCTTACACTTTAAAACTCATTCTTCTTGATTTAAAACTACCCAAAGTAGGGGGATTGGACGTACTTAAAGCGATCAAAAGTCACCCTTTCACTGCCATTATTCCCGTTGTTGTTCTTACTTCTTCTGATTTAGACAAAGATATTATTCAATCCTACAAATTGGGCGTCAACAGCTTTATCACAAAACCCATTGATTTTCAAAAGTTTTCTCATTCCATTCAAGAAATTGGGATGTACTGGCTTGTATTGAATAGACTTCCAAAAGAATTATTTTCATGAACTATTCACTGTTTCTTTTTTTGTACCTTTCAACACTCCTATGAACATGTTTCTAAAAATTCTCTTTAATATTGGTACGATTACCAGCTTTGGTGTTATCTCCATATTGATTAGTTTTCACCAAAAGACACAACGCAAAATTCCTGCTATTCATGGATTTTTTTACGGTCTGGGTGCTGTCATTGGGATGCTACAACCGGTAGTACTAAAACCAGGTGTAATATTTGATGGTCGTTCGATATTGATCAGTATAGCTGGGCTTTTCTTCGGTCCCATTGCAGCTTTTGTTGCAGCCTCAATGGCCATTTCTCTTCGCTTGTTCCAGGGTGGACCAGGTGTTTGGGTTGGGTGTTTAACAGCTCTGATTTCTGCTATTTTTGGAACCCTGTTTTATGTCCGATACACATACAAAGACAAACAAATGTCAACATTTCAGATATACCTTTTTGGACTGTGGGTACATTTAGGAGTTATTGCTTGTTTTCTTGCTCTACCAAGAGATGTTGTCAAAGACACTCTCGTGAATATTGGCCCTTCCATGATCCTAATGTATCCGCTTGCAACAGTACTTCTAGGAAAAATTATTGCCCTTATTCTGTCAAAAAAGCAGATTATGAAAGATTTGGAACGTAGTAAAAAGCAATTGGAAGATTTAAACCATCAATTGGATGAAAAGGTCCGAGAGCGCACGAAAGACTTAGAAGAATCGAATGCTTCTTTAGAGGCATTCTCTTATTCTGTTTCGCATGATCTTCGAGCTCCGCTTCGAGCCATTCAAGGATTTTCTGCTATTCTTTTAGAAGATTATGGCAGTGTTCTTACCGAAGAGGGTGTTCACTTGTTGTCAATCATCCAGAAAAACACTTCCAAAATGGATGCATTAATCAAAGGAATTCTATCCATTTCTCGCATCACAAAAAGCAAACCAGAAAAAACCACATTAAAAATGAAAACAATTGTGGAACAATGCCTTCAAGAAATAGTACCCAAAGAAGATTTGAAAAGAATCCGGGTACACATGGAAGATCTCCCCCCTGCTTGGGGAGATCCAGTTTTAGTTCGGCAAGTCTGGTGGAACCTCCTTGATAATGCCATTAAATTCTCTTCCAAAAAACCTCAATCCACAATCACAATTACGGGTACGGTTTTGGATTCTTCGGTGGAATACTCCATTAAAGACAATGGAGTAGGCTTTGATGAAGCCTATAAAGACAAGCTTTTTAACTTATTTCAGCAACTTCACTCTCCCGATGAATTCGATGGAACTGGAATTGGTTTAGCACTTGTGAAAAGGATTTTACAAAAACATGGAGGAACCATCAGGGCAAAAGGTAGTTTGCATGATGGTGCTGAATTTATTTTTACACTCCCGGAAGAGTAGTTTATTGCATATCCTCAGTGGATTTCGTTTTCAAGTAAAAATAAAAAGTGCTGCCTTTCCCAGGCTTTGATTCAACAAAACAGTCTGTATCGTGTAAGACCAGAATCTTTTTGCAAATGGGAAGACCCAATCCAGTGCCTTCGGTTTTTTTCATTTCCTCTTTTTGGATCTTAAAGAAGGGTAACATCAGTTTGCTAACATTTTCTGGCTCAATACCAATTCCTGTATCCACAACCGATATCTTCACCTGACCTTCTCGTAACAACATTTCTGTTACAATTTTGATAGTCCCCTTTGGAGTAAACTTGATCGCGTTATCAACCAAGTTCGCAATCACTTGCGAAATCTTATCAGAGTCCATTAAAACTAACGGGAGATTCTCTTCAAGCTGCAATTGGAGTGTTACTTCATTCTCTACTGTACGGATCGAAAAATCTGTCACCACTTGTTTAATCAAATCATTGATGGAATCATATTTCTTATGAAAATACGATTGAAAAGTGGTCAGCTTTTGAAAATCCAGCATATTTTGAATCAACTTCGTTAAACGTTCTGTATTACGAAGTGCAATGTCCAACAATGAAGATTGATCCGTATTCATATTCGTGGTAAAAAATTCCTTCATGAGAAGCATGGATTGCTTTATAGAAGTTAAAGGCGTTCTCATTTCATGGGAAACGGTATTAATAAACTCATTTTTCGCTCGATCAATCTGTTTTCTTTCAGAGATATCATGGATTTGCAAAATATACTCAAAAGTCTCACTTTCTGGTGTTATCTGTATTTTTTTACAAGTAATATCAAAATCGTGGTTGCCAGAGGGGGTTGAAAGTTCTGGTAATTTCTTTTTCCATCGTTCCGAGTTCACAGTTTTTTCAATTCTTATCAACCCTTTTGTCTGCACCATTTCAATTTCACTATTGGAGAAATGAAACAAGGAAAAACAGTTTAGGTGTGTGGGCTCAGTATGGCTGTCCAATCCTAAAAGATTTTTCAAAGCACGATTGGATTCCAGGAGTTCCCCTTTATCGTTGCATCGGATTGTGCTAATAGGAGAAAATTCCAAAATATTGTGCAGTTGCTCTTTTCGTTGAAATAAATCTTGGTCAGCTTCTTTTTGTTTGATCCACTTCCAAATGGAATCAAACATAAGAGTAACTTGTTCTATATCAGAGGTGGTATATTCATCTGTTTTTTCTCCCACTACCAAAACGGCACAAACATTCTCATTTTCGACAACAGGAAGAACAAACAAGGTGTGCAATTGTAAGTCTGATCCTGGCTTTTTTCCCAATGTTTGAGAGGGAAAGGAAAGATGATCTAATGAAAACGGTTTTTTAAACTGCTGCGTTTTCTGGCAAAGATCAAAAAGAAATGTCGAGGGAGGATGATCAAAATCTGTAATTGTATACTCCTCAACTAGATTACGGGAGTAACACACCAATTCCGTTTGATCTGAGTCATCATGAAGTCGGAGCAAAAAACCGATTTTACTTTGTGTAGCATCCATGACTTCTTGCAACGATCGATCAAGAAATTCTTGCACTGTATTTGTTTTGATTTGAACAAGTCTTAATAAACTCTCCATCCGATTTTGTTGCTTTTTTAAACTCTCCATAGCTTCTAGTTTTTCATACGTAACAGAGGATTGTTTTACAAGAACTTCAATGATTCTTGCTTTATCTTCTTCCAATGTATCTTTCTGTAAAAGCGTGATGCCTCCTTTGTATTCATAGTGAGAACTAATACCAATATGATAGATATAGGAGATAGATAATTTTTTCTCAATCATTTGGCATATTTTTTCTGGAAATGCTTTGCCTAAAAAAGTACAGAGTCCGTTTTTAATCGGTACAATTCTTCCTTGATTGTAGACCATATCTTCAATAGCTTCCTTCCCTAAAGGCACTTTAAAATCCGAAATATCCATCGATAAAGCATTTTGTAGCCAAGATACAAAAGGTTTTACTCCGTGGACATCTATCAAGTATCCAACGCCTCGAACAATATCAGCCCTGGAAAGAACAACTATAGAATCGGGAAGAATTTTGTTTACAGCTGAAAACAAAATCGACTCAACACGCTCAATAGAATTTGCTAGTAATAAGTCATGGCTAGCCTCAAACAGGGATTGTTGATCCATCTGATAGTTTTCTTCTTTTTTCTTGCGTTGAATATCCTGGATTTTCGTTTCCCGTAGTTTCAAGGCATTTATGACTGAAGAGCCCAACCGTTTGTTGTGTTCTTTGATAATATAATCTGTTGCTCCGTTCTTCATGCATTCAACAGCAGTATCTTCGTTCAATGATCCTGTGCAGAGAATGAAGGGGGTTGTTTTGCTTTTTTGGAGAGTATGATGCAAAGCAGTAAGTCCATCAAATTGGGGCATAGAATAGTCAGACACGATAACATGGGGTTGAAAACGATCCAATGCTTCCAGAAAAGATTCTTTCGTATACACAACATGAAAAACACAACCAGGAAGTTCTTTTTGTATCTCTCTTTTGTTCAATTCAGCATCTTCCATAACATCTTCTACGAGCAATACTCGAATCGGCTCACTCATTTTGTTAACCATGAATCGTCTCCCCATCAGCAATCAACCACGATACCCTTATAACATTCGATAAGAACCACAAAAAACTCTTACCCCATCAATTTAAAACGGATAGACAGCAATTTCTTTCCATTATAGAACAAAGCGAAACATGTGAATAGAGGGTATATAGTTTTTTATGTAGGAGTTCACGAAAAAAGGAAGTCTCGCCGTGTATTTTTTACCTACGAAAACCAAAAATATGTTTGACGCTTCTTCGCAAAGAACCTATACTCAATTTATAATTCGTTGAGAGTCCTTTTAAAAAGGAGACATGTACTATGGATCCAAAAATCGCTTTGCTTTTATCTTCTGATATATCGCATTGGACTGTCCAAGACAAAACGCTGCTTCAAACCTATATCGATAGAATTCTTTCACAACAGAATAATCTACACGTACAAAACAATGTACTAAAAAAAAAGGATGATCGCAATAAACAAATGATCTTACTTTTTGAAACCCTTCATTCCATTAATAAACTAATCACTACGATTGAAAATGAAAAGGAACTCATACAAAGGATATGTGATTGTTTAATCACAATCCCTCACTATAGCTACGCTTGTATCATTTTGTTTGACGAGGGTCATATTACATCCATGGGGAGTGCTACCACAGAACTACAATTCTCCTTTTTTCAATCTGTAGATGAAAAATGTCTTCCTTTTTGTGTTCAAAAAGCATTGAAGACCGAGAATTCAATAGTGATTAAAAACCCTATTGCATCTTGTCCATCCTGCCCTTTAGCCCCCTTCTATTCTCATCAAGTAGGGTGTGCATACCGGTTGGAATACAACCATACACTGTATGGTATATTGCATGTTTCTGCTCCTATCTATACATTTGAGGAAGACTCGAATCGTTTTTTATTCGAAACGGTTATAAAAGATATATCCCACGCTCTCTATCAAAATCATAAATCCCATAGCTTACAACAAACAAAGCAACGATACAAAGCTCTTTTCGAAGGTAGCAGAGATGGCTTTGTGATGGTAAACACCAATGGAAAAATAACAGATGCAAACAATGCCTATTGCTCTATGTTGGGGTATACATTGGAAGAGCTAAAAAGCCTGCCCAGCTTTTACGAACTTACTCCCCGATCATGGCATCAATGGGAACGGGAAGAGATATGGAATCAACGATTGCTCAAGAAAGGCGAGTCCGGTATTTATGAAAAACAGTATATTCATAAAGATGGGCATTGTTTTCCTGTGCAATTACAAGCCTATGCAGTTGGCACTATTCCAGATCATATTGACTATCTGTGGGCAACCGCAAGAGATATTACAGAAAAGAAAAAAACGGAGATAGAAATTCACCGAAATTTACGACGTTTGCATACCATCATTGATATTCTTCAATATCCTTACAAGAACTTGCAAGACTTTCTAGACTACGCACTAAACCAGTCTATTCTTTTGACAGAAAGTGCCATTGGATATATCTATTTTTACGATGAACAATCCCAGGAATTTCAACTCAACTCCTGGTCCAATGAAGTGATGAAAGAATGTACCGTTATTCATCCTCAAACCACGTATCACTTAGACAAGACAGGCATTTGGGGAGAGGTAGTCCGACAGAAAAAACCGATTGTTGTGAATGATTTCCAGGCTCCCAATCCTCTCAAAAAAGGAATACCAAAAGGCCATGTAGCTCTTCGTCGTTTTCTTACCATACCTATTTTACATCAAGGGCTAATTAAAGCAGTGGTTGGGGTTGCCAACAAAAAAGAAGAATACGATGCCACTGACACTTTGGAATTAACACTCCTCATGGATGCTGTTTGGAAAACAGTTGAATCCATACGAAGCGAAGATGCTCTTCGAGAAAGTGAAGCAAACCTTCGCAGTTATATAGAAAACGCCCCGTATGGAATTTTCGTTGTGAATGAGCATGGACAATACATTGATCTGAATGCTTTGGCAAGCCAAATCACTGGATATTCAAAAAAGCAGCTTTTGCAAATGAGTATTCAAGACCTTGTAGATCCAAAAGATATCCGTAGCGGAATCCAACATTTCCAACAAGTTGTTCAAACAGGATATGCCTCTGGCTCTATCTTGTATAAACATCAAAGCAAAGGCCCTCGTTGGATGAATATCACGGCTACAAAACTATCCCCGAATAGATACCTAGGATTCATGTACGACGTGACAGATCACAAAAAGAATGAAGAGTATATTAAGCTTTTAAGCAAAATGCTGGATGCATCTCCTGCATCTATTACTATTCATGACGAAGAAGGACATTTTGTATACGCCAATGAAAAAACCTTAACACTGCATGGATATTCCACCAAAAAAGAGTTTTTAAAAATCAACCTGCATCAATTGGATGTTCCCGAAAGTGAAAAAAAACTTCAAGAACGGTTTCGAATGATTGCAGAACATGGAGAAGCCCAATTTGAAGTAGAGCATTATAAAAAGGATGGTTCTCAATTTCCACTGGATATCCTAGCAAAACGAATTGTATGGAACGATCAACCAGCTGTTTTAAGCATTGCAGTAGATAGTACAAAAAGAAAACAAATCGAAGAAGAATTACAGAGATATCAAGTGTACTTGGAAGATGTCGTCAAACAACGCACTCAAGAGCTAGAGTCCTTAAATCAAGAGTTGGAATCGTTTGCCTATTCTGTGGCTCATGATCTGCGTACGCCGCTTCGAGGATTGTTTGGTTTCAGCCAAATCTTGTTAGAGGATTATCAACAAAAATTGGACATTCAGGGAAAAGAATATCTTCTGAAAATTCAGAATTCTACTACAAAAATGGGGCAATTGATTGACGATATACTAGTTCTTTCTCGAGCATCCAGAAGAGAGTTAAATGTCGAAAGAGTGGATTTGAGTTGCATAGCAAAACGAATCCTGCAAGGTTTGCAAGAAAGCAATCCTTCTAGAAAAACGCAGATTTCTATTCAATCATCCATGGTTGCAAAGGGAGATTCTCATCTCCTTCATATAGCCCTAGAAAATATGATAGGAAATGCATGGAAATTTACAGAAAGAAAACCCATTACCATCATTACCTTTGGCACTATCCAAAACGAGTACTGTCCAGTTCCTTCCAAAGAATACCCAGGAAACCAACTCGTTTACTTTATTGAAGACAATGGAGTAGGATTCGATATGCGGTATGTCGATAAGCTATTTCTCCCCTTTCAACGATTGCATTCCAATTCTGATTTTTCTGGTACTGGCATTGGTTTGGCTACAGTTTACCGTATTATCCAAAGACACCATGGTACTATTTGGGCACATAGCAAACTTGGAGAAGGTACCACATTGTTTTTTACCATTCTGTAAACATGGTTTGTTTTTTTCTTTTTTTGTGCTACATTGTGGTTTAGTATTCTTCGGGGCGGGGTGAAATTCCCTACCGGCGGTCATAGTCCGCGAGCCCTTCTGGGTTGATTTGGTGAAATCCCAAAACCGACGGTATAGTCCGGATGAGAGAAGATACCTCTTTGTACTTATTTCTTGTTCCCCGAAGACAACTATATACGTTGTAGGAGCAAGAACATGGATCATGAAAAATGGATGAAGATCGCTTTAAACGAATCCCTTCGCGGGATTGGTTTTGTACAACCCAACCCTCTGGTAGGAGCTGTCTTAGTACAAAATGACCAAATTGTAGCCACCGGATTTCACGACAGATTTGGTGGAAAGCATGCAGAAATTCATGCCATAGAAGCAGCCCAAAAAAAGGGAATATCATTACATACTTGCACGCTATATGTTACCCTTGAACCTTGCAACCATACAGGTAAAAACCCCCCTTGCACAGAGAGAATTCTGCGAGAGAAAATTCCCCAGGTGGTGATTGGCATCCAAGACCCCAATCCACTTGTGCAAGGCAAAGGAATACAAACGTTACGAAGCCATGGGGTTGCTGTCATTGAACAGATATGGCAAGACCAAATTAAAGAAGCAAACCGCATGTATATCAAATGGATGACGAAAAAAACTCCGTGGGTTTCTTTAAAAATGGCACTCAGCCTTGATGGTTTCATCTCTTCACCAAACAATCCATCAAAATGGATATCCTCTGAAGAATCTCGCGAAATAGTTCATCAGATGAGATTGGAACATGCCGGTATTATGGTAGGTTCTAGTACCATTCTGCAAGACAATCCTCGGTTAACCGTTCGAAAGAAGGATTCCGTTGTTGCATCGCCCACGCGAATCATTCTAGATCGTCACAATCAAATTCAAAAACCAACCTATACCATTTTCACACTTCCTGGTAAAACAATCCTTTTTTCACCCAAAGCAATGTTTTCATGTGACAACACAGAACATATTCATCCGTCTGATTATTCCCCCAAGACCATCTTAAACACTCTATACGAAAAGGGCATCCAATCTGTCCTTATAGAGGGGGGTTCCAAGGTTGCGCAAGAATTTTACCCCTTCCTAGATCGACTGTATATGTTTTTAAGTCCTTCTATTCTCTCGCAAGGACGTAAACCTTTTGACTTTACCAGGCCTATTCAATTACAAACTCGCAAAGTGCACACCTTACAAACCGATATTTTATGGGAGTTAGAATCATGTTCACAGGAATCATAACACACATAGCGAAAATGGATTTCTGTGCTCCTGACACCTTGCTAATCCCCCCTGTCTTTTCCGATGCTCAAGTCGGGGAAAGCATTGCCCTCAATGGGGTATGCCTTACAGTAGAAAAAATTCTCTCCCACAAACTACAATTCCATTGCGGTTCTATAACAAAGAAACTCACCAATCTGGGTTTTTCACAAATAGTAAATGTGGAACGGGCTTTACGAGTCGGAGACTCTATAGGGGGACACTTTGTAACGGGTCACATTGATACAACTCTCCGATTTTTGCAAAAGCGACGCATCGAGCAATCGATCATTGCAACATTTACTCTTCCAAAAGATCGAACCTCCATCATTCCAAAAGGTTCGATTTCTATTAATGGAGTAAGCCTTACTATTGCAACCATCTCTTTGGATACTTTTTCCGTACAAATCATCCCTCATACAATGCAGAATACAAACTTGCACAGTCTACAATCAGGAGACCTGGTCAATGTCGAGTTTGATATTTTTGCGAAATACGCAAAGGAACACTATGAATATTCAAGAAATTAAACAAAGTTTTCGTACAAACAAACCAATCCTAATCTATGATCCTGAAAGAGAAAATGAAGTAGATTTTGTCATTCCCAATTCTTGTTTAAACAATTCTACCTTGCATTTCATGTTGCAATACGGAAAAGGTCTTTTGTGCTGTGCAAAAGATCAAGATATTCTACTGCAAGAAGGTTTTTTCCCTCTACCATCCAACCACCAAGATCCATTTTCAACGAACTTTTTCATCCCCGTCGATCATCATTCTGTTCATACTGGCATTGGAATAGAAGAAAGAATAAAAACACTACAAGAACTGGACCATTCTTGTTCTATTTCCAATTTTATGTACCCGGGTCATGTCTCCTTATTGGGTGGCATTGGTTTGCACAACAGAAAGGGTCATACAGAAGCATCGCTAGAGATATGTGAAAGTGCAGGTTTTTCGAGAACAGCCACAATCATTGAATTGCTCGATGAACGTGGAGATACCCATACCGTATCGTATGCTAAGAAAATCGCATCCGAGTTCCAGCTCCCCTTTTGTTCTATACAAGATATCTATGCAACAATGATACAAAACAAAACGTTCCTTCGAGTTACAAGCCAAGCCAATCTTCCAACAGAATTTGGCAATTTTCAAGTCGTTGGTTTCCACAACGAAATCGACCAAAAAGATCATTTTGCTGTCATCAAAGGGGATATAACATCAGGAGATATCCTTGTAAGGATTCATTCCGAGTGTGCCACTGGGGACGTGTTTCACTCCAAAAAATGCGATTGCAGGGACCAACTCACTCAATCATTACAGCTTTTAGAACAGACTCAAAAAGGGGTTCTTATATATTTACGCCAAGAAGGCAGGGGGATCGGGATATCGGAAAAAATCAAAGCTTATTCCTTGCAAGAACAAGGAGTGGATACCTATGATGCCAATATTATACTGGGACACAAGGCCGACGAAAGAGATTACGCAGTCGCTGCCCAAATCCTCCAAGCTCTTCACATTCAACGCGTAGTATTGCTGACGAACAATCCATCAAAAAGAGAAGGATTGCAAAAATATGGAATTCTTGTTGTCAAAGCAGAAGAAGTTCTTGGAGCTATCACTCCTTTCAATCAAAGATATATCGAAACCAAAGTCCATCGTTTCCATCATCAAATCCCATTAAAATCCTCAGGAGGATCGAATGAATCATTTTAAAGGAACCTATGTAGGGACAGGCCTTCGTATTGCCATTGTCATTTCACGGTTTAACAGCCAGTGCACGCTCCCACTTCTGGAAGGAGCCCATGATTGTTTAGTTCACCATGACATTCAAGACAACAACATTGATGTTTTTTGGGTGCCAGGAGCTTTTGAAATCCCTTACACAATCCAAACCATGACAAAAAAACTACAATACAGTGGGATTATTGCTCTTGGCACCATCATTCGCGGGGACACTCCTCACTTTGAAATCATTTCTAATGAAGTCTCAAAGGGTATTTCACAGTTAAATCTTACATTAAACATTCCCATTTCTTTTGGAGTTATCACTGCAGACACCCTGGAGCAAGCTCTTCAGCGTGCTGGAGGGAAAGAAGGAAACAAAGGTTTTGAAGCAGCCTTAAGCATGATTGAAATGATTCAGTTAACAAAACAGATTTCTACCCTCCCTTGAAACTTTTACAATAACTCTTTCGTATAATGGTATATGTAGAAATTTTTTGCTTGAAACAGTGAAAGGTTGTGATATGCAAAACAAACATTTTTTTAAAGTCGTTCTTTGTATCCTTGTCATCATGCTTTTTAGCTCTTTTTTATCAACTTCATCCTATGCGCTTCAAAGCTCATCCCTTTCCCCCCAATCTACCAAAAAACAAGTTGTCGTATCGACCGATCCAAGGATAGAACTCATTGCAACACTTCAAATGATGATTGGTGCTTGGCCCATGTCATCACTCGATTTTGATTATATTCGGGAAGTGCAAGATACCTTTTATCCTTATTACCGACATCCCGTCTTACAGCAGTTTGCCTATATGTGGTATATGTACGGTTTTTCGCAAGAAATCCCTTCGACTTGTATGCTCCATTTATCCCAACCTCCCGAATTAAAAGTACAAATCCCTTTTTCAAAAGAAATCATCGACTGTGCAGGTGGAGAAAGAAATTTAAATGATTTCTTAACACTTCTTCGAGATTTTGCAGAAACCACAGATTTTATGTATTTTTACGAAGATCATTTGGGTTTCTATCAAGATGCCATACAGCTTGCTGAAAAAAAACTGGAAACAAAAAACACCATTTTTATGCTAGAAGACTATTTTGGATATACCAACCGGAGTTACGAATTGATTTTGGTTCCACTATTTCATGAAGATGGGTATGCAACAAACGTGAATCTTAAATATTATGCACTCATTGGCCCTTTCGATGTCGATGAGAAAAAAGACGAAAAGCTCCCTTACTGGAAGGATTCTGACGGTTTGCACAAACAACTTCTCAAAAGCTTTAGCTACGCATTTGTTCATCCCCTCATTCGAAGCAATCATCAAAAAATTATCGACACACAAAAACTACTGATCCCCATTCGAAGACCCATGATGTATGTGGATATCCAAACCTGGCCACAATGCTTAACAGAACACATTGTTCGTACAATCTCTCAACGATTTACCTTTATTGAATATGGAGAAAAAGACTGGAAAGAACAACGTCAAAAAGACATTCAAGATTCCTTTGTCTATATCGATTACATAGAAAAATGGTTACAGGATTACGAAACCAACCGCTCCTTTTATGCCGATTTTGAACGTTTTTATCCTGTCCTCTTTAACAATGTCCGAACTCTTTGTGAATACCCATTTATCCCCACAGAACTTACCGTTCTCAATGCTTCCGAAAATGGAGTTCAGCTGTCTTGGAAAAACAATGCCATTGAACCTTGCAAAGTATATATCCTTCGCAAAACCAAGATGGACGAGTTTATGGTTCTTCATGAAATGGAAGACTCGCAAGCTTTTGCTTGGACAGATTCATCCATCGAAAGAGATACACAATACCTGTATGTTATCGCTGTCAAAGGCGAAAAAGGAGAAATCCGATCAATAGGGGTTTCGACAGCCATTCCCATATCACCGCCCCTAGCTCCTGTTTCCATTTCTTACTCCCTCGAAGATTCTTCCATTGTATTTTCATTTGAGTATCCATTCAAGGCAGAAGGTTTTACTCTTTTTGAGTGGACGGGCGAAGAATCGGTGGAAATTACTTCTTTGGATCGAACAGAAGAAGACCTACAAACAATATCGGTCAACGACGTTTCTACGGGCACACACACATACTATATCTGCTCGTATATTACGGTATTAAACGATGAACAAGAAGAGGAAATGGTATACAGTCCTCCCTCCTCATTTCTACCCATTACAATACCTTAATGCCGCAATCATAGGGAGCTTTTCAACAGAACACGTTACCTTAAGTGACGGAAGTCTTCTTTTTGAGAAACTTCATTACAACATCATAGGCTCTTGTAACATCCGCAGAAACAGGAATTGTTTGCACAAATTTTTGTAACAATTCCTGTTTCTCCAAATACCGTAGCGATTCTGAATAGTTAAAATCATATACCCAAGACAATTGTAGCAATTTTAAATCTGTTAAACTGGATACATGCTTGTATTGTACGCATGTTTGGTCAAAGATGGAACGAAGAATGATAGGGTTCACCTTGGGTGTATCGGGAAGATCCAGAATGTAGTGTTCTTCGGCCATAATCCGATAAATATCCAGCTTATCAGCATCTCGTATTAACTTGCAGAAAGACAAGGTCCTTTCCGATACATGAGTGGGAATTTTAAAAGCATTGTGGTGAAGAATAGCAGTATAGATAACGTCTTGGTCATCAGGGGAAAAAGAAGAGAGAACATTCTCTTTCTGCAAGAGTTCTACGCTCCATTGTGCATGATTTCTAGACTCATTGTCGCCAAATGTTTTGTAGTAATAAAATTGAGGAAACCTACCTACATCATGCAGCAAACCAATACATTCCGCCATCAAGCCATCGTGTTCACTCCACTGCAAAGATCTGGCCAGATGAATAGAAATCTTCTGGGTCGCCACTGAATGGTTTAGTTTTAATGCCAAGTTGTGCCTCGTAATAGAATCACTGCTTGAAAAAAAACGAACCATCTCCTGAAACCATTTTTCAATTGAATCCAATATCATTGAGTTCATACCAATAGTATAGCAGTAAAACAACCAGGGTGTAAAACTTCACATCTCTCTTAACTTCTCTTGAGACTTCTTTTTGAACTTGTGCAAAAATTGCACAAGTTGATTCTTTTTCTACTATAATGGAGGAATGAAAA
>JAQVSG010000074.1 GCA_028700655.1 Caldisericia bacterium | reverse complement strand
CAGAAAAAAGGAAATTGGGAACAGAATGAAATGAGATATGTGACATTTCAGGCAAGAAGTAAAGAATTAAGACGACAAGCACCTAGAGCTAGAGAATATGAATATGCATTACAGTGGCTTTATGATTCTGGTTTAGTTCATAAAGTCTATAGGTGCTTAAAACCAGGGTTGCCACTTTCTGCTTATGATGATCTTGGTGCGTTTAAAGTGTATCTACCAGACGTTGGATTGCTTAGGAGACTGTCTTTATTAGCTCCAACAGCATTTAGTGAAGGAAATAGGTTGTTTGAAGAGTGTAAGGGTGCTTTGACAGAAAACTATATTCTTCAAGCCTTGCGAAATCAATACGAAGTGCCTCTTCGTTATTGGAAGGACGATTCACGCAATGAAGTTGACTTTATTCTTCAACGAGAAAATGACGTATTGCCTATTGAGGTGAAATCCAAAAATAGCGTTACTAGTGTTAGTTTGAAAAGATATGCATATAGCTATCCGAAAGAAACACCTTTAAGACTGCGTTTTTCTCTCAATAATCTACACAAAGACAATGATATGTTGAATATTCCTCTCTTCATGGCCGATCAAGCAGATCGTTTCATTGGACTTGCTTTGGAAAGTGTGTGAGTTTTCTCTCACTCAATTTCGTGCATACATTTCTGCCGATTTTGTCTTGAAGAAGCTACAATGTGAACACTATTTCGCTTAAAGAGGTATATTCATCTGTGTGTGATTTTTTTCAAACGGAAACTTGAGTTTAAAATTTAACATAAATTATTGGAGTATTAGTATGGATTATTTTAATGAGTGGTTATTGCATGTTCCAGATGGTAATATTTTTGTTAGAGAGATTGGTACTGGAGAAACTTTTGTTGTTTTACATGGTGGATGGGGAGCTGAACATAGCTATTTACTAGATCCTTTGATTCCATTTAAACAACAGATCCATTTGATTTTTTACGATCAGCGGGGATCTTTACGATCTTCCTGCAAAACAGAAAGTATATCACTTGAGAGACACGTAGAAGATCTTGAAAAGCTTCGTTTATCTATAAATCTACAAAAAATATCTCTTATATGTCATTCAATGGGATCTTTTCTTGCACTACAGTATCTTAAGCATTACCCCAATAATGTGAAGAATATAATTCTAATTTCACCTGTTTACGCCAAAGCCTCTATATCTAGCTTAACAGAAGATATTGAATCAAAAACCCTGGCACGATGGGAAAGAAAAAACGTAGTTGATTTACTCAAGAAATATCATCTTCACAATAAAAAGAACTCTGAGTTTTCTGATAAAGAAAGAGCATTATGGCATCGGATTACTTTTTCTGCAATCAATCTTTATGATGTATCGCGTTGGGAGCAACTGAGAAGTTGCTTTTATTTTAAAAATGAAGCAGGTCAATCAGCTGCTAAAAGTATGCCAGAATCTTGGGATTTCAGTCCTCAGATCATGGGTATTGAGCAGAAAATATCTGTTATTCTGGGGGATGATGATTATGTGCCCATCCAACCCAATCTCGATTTTTATCGTCTTTATCCACGGGTTGGTGTCCATGTTCTCCGTCATGCAGGGCATGTTTGTTGGATTGACCAACCGGAACAATTCGCAGACACGATGAATCGAATTCTGCATACCACCAAGACTATCCAATCTTTCTAATACATCTTTAGATTAGTGATCAATTGTTAGCAAGTTATCATGATGTCTTTCAAAACACCGTATCTACATTTTTGATACCAATAAAACCAGTAAAGATAACACTGAATAAATGATTAAAGAAAGAAACCCCATAGCTGAGTTCTATTGTTTAACCATGAAGACTGATTCTTATCATTTCCGTCAATCTGTTGTAAGAGTGCTTACAAACAAGAAGTCAATTTGATAAAATGTAGTAATGCGTTAGTCGTGCTATATGTTAAAAAAATACCAGAATGTGATTCTACTATACACATGGTCTGCTAAAAACGTGATTTAAATCACGTTTTCTGTCCATCGGAAGAAAAAAAGATAAAATTGAGTTATGAGCAAAAATTCTATGAGTCACAAAAACTCTATTTTTTGGTGTAAGATTGTCATTCCAACACTCTGTATTGCATTGATGGTTGTTTGTGTGGGGAGTTTTTCAAAAGAAAATGTGGTTTCGTCGTTTTCTCCAGGCTTTCCTTTGACTTTAACAAGCCATAGTGAAGAAGAATACCGATTGGGAGTGTTTCCCCCCGGGAATCCAGTGGATCAATTGCAATCTGCAATCAATTTGGGTATTACGCAACCTCGGGTCATTCTTTCGTGGAATCTTTTTGAGCCAAGCAAAGGGCAGTACAAGTTCATGCTATATGATTGGAACATATATAAAATGCACCAGGCTGGGATGTCTCCCATTGTCACAGTGAAGTGCGATTCTTCCTGGGGAACTGAAATAGTAGACCCTACAAAGCCTGCCTCAAGTCCGCCCATTGACGAACAAGACTACATCGCATTTTTGACCAATTTTGTGACGCGATACAAGGATAAGGTTACGTATTACCAGATTGAAAATGAAGTGTATGATTATGGGAGGTATTGGAACGGTTCTGTGGAAGAATACATTGCCCTTTTGCAAATTGCATCGACTACCATTCGAAATCTTGATGAAGATGCCATTATTGTTTTGCAAGGATTTGCCAATCAAGTGTTTCGAGAAATTGAAGCTGGCAATGAGGATGCCTTAGACTATTTCAATGTACTCCTGGAGCAAAGTGATTATTTCGATGTAATTGACTTCCACCAGTATTATGAACCCGGAGATGTCGTGGAAATCGTGAGTATTCTGAAGCAAGGTATGGCCGAACATGGCATTCACAAAGAGCTTATCAGTACCGAATCGGGTGATCTGGATCTTCGCTTGTTTGGTAGGCATATTCAACATTTGGCAGATGGTTCGGTACCACCTGTGCCCATTGTAGAGCAACTTCTTTCTATTCCTGATGTAAGGGCTTATTTACAAGAACTTCTGGAAGAAGGACTTACAGAACAAGAATGGATTGACTTCGCTATCTTTCTGTCTGACAATCCTCATTCTCGTCCCGTTTTGGAGAAGTACCAAGCGGAGAATTTGGTGAAACGAGTAATGATCACGTTTAGCCAGGGTGTGAAATCCTTCAATCAAGTTGTCATGATGAACCAAAAAAAAAATCCCGTGGATTGGTTTTTTGCTATGATGGGGCTCATGGATAGTGAAGGAAACCACAAACCTTCGTATTATACGTACAAGCTACTCATAGAAAACCTTCGTGGGTGCAACCATATCGAGAAGCTTTCTGAAGAAGAAATGGAAGGATCCTCTGTTTCAAGCGTGTATGCTGTTCATTTTCCTGACGATCGACCTACCCTATATATTGCTTGGTCCTCAGGTGGGGATATGAAAATTGATGTATCAAACCAATTCCCTTTCATTGCAAAAGTGACTCACATTGTCACCAAGAGAGGCTTCACTGATCTAGACGCCTACAGCGAATGCGTTTCTTCTCATTCCATTCCACTCACCAACACCCCCATCATCATCACAGAGTGGTAGTGATCAGTACATAGTAAGGGTACTATTTGACGCAGAACATAAGGCTTTGGTATTTGGATGTAGTGAAAATGGAGCCTACCGGGCTAAGAGTTACGGGGAATTTACATCCAATTGAATGTTCTAGGTAGTATGTCCACCGGAAGGAACCGTCGGGATTCATGGAACATAGGTTGTAGTCTGTGCTATAGAACCACAGGTACATGTTCTGATGTGCATCGAAGGTTGGACAGGTTGCAATACTATAGTCAAATGCTCTTTCCCACATTTTTGTGCCTTCCTTGGAGAAACACGTTAGATAGCTGTTGATGAGTGGGGAATTGTGCGTATTCATATCTACTTCATTGAACACAATAGTAAAATTGTTTTCTTTGCTGACGGCATATTTATCCTCATATATCCCCATTCTGGGTACTTTTACTTCCCACACTTTTTCGAAGTCAAGATTGTATGCTTCTAGTATTTTTTCTTCTTTTCTCTCCATGGTGTAATAATCATATTCTTCATTTTCAGACACCGCAATGGAGTCGGTTGTGTAGGCTAGTAAGAAAGTATCTTGAATGGTGTTGTTGGGAAGAAATTCCTCAATGAAGTTCAACCACTTATGAGGTATTCTTTTATTCCACCGAATAACACCGGTGGGGGATATGGACACTATGCATCTATAGAAATCCCCGGTTTCTTCCTCGGGACAAGATAATACAAAATACCCATTTGAGTTAGAATCGAAAAATGTCCCAACTAGAGAGTTATTCCGTGGTATATCCTTTGTGGTCCACATGGTTTTACCCTTTGCATCAATTCCTAGTACTTGATCATCATTGGTGAAAAAGAAAAGAGTTCCATTTGGTGCAAGATAACAGTCTCCCCACAACGTATCTTTTCCCCAAATGATCTCACCGTCAAAAGATATCAGCTGTAAAGATCCCGATTTAGCTAAAATTCCCTCTTGGGTAATTGTGAGTTTATCTACCGATAGTGGGTGGTAATAGTCTTTTTTGTTCCACCGTACTTCTCCAGAAGGACTCAAAGAGTACAAATAATTGTTGTTCCCGATGAAATAGCAATTGCCATCTAAATCAGCCGCTGGAGCAGTCAATGCCTCTAGAACAGATTCGTATTTCTCGGGCCAATGGTATGTCCAGGCTAGATTTGGATTGTCCACGCTGGGGTAATCGGTAGAGATTGGTGTGAACAATGTAAAAGGTTGATTTGAATCAGATTGGGTACCTATTGTTGTGCACGATACAAAGGATATTGAAAAAAGAGTAGCCACCACCATCAGAGTCATTATTTTTGAACATTTCAAAATGCTTCCTCCAGTACATCGGTTTATTTGTTGGGATCGTTATAAGTACCCCAATCATTCCTGCTTATAATTCTAATACAAACAAGAATTTTCGCAAGTAGTCTTCAAAATTGAGAAGCATTACGAATATATACATAATATGTGAGTCACGTAATATGTATACAAATATTATTAATTGGTAGTGAGTATGATAGGGGGAGGTTATTTGATAGGTTTGATGAGGAGGGGGGCTCTTTGAATGGGAATAATAAAGGTGCCAGAAGAGGTGGAGGCATGAGTTTGAGTGCGGAATAGGGAGTTGAAATCTTGATTTTCAAGACCTTTTCCTATGAAAGCGTCGGGTACCATTTCTGTGGTGATGATGGATTGTGCATTGGCAAACGCAAGGTTATCTAGTGTAACTTCCATAGCTGGTGCTAGAATACTGGGGTTGTCATTTCGCCATAGAATATAGGAGGGTTTACCATCAGGATTATTCCATTTGTAAAGCGATATGTATTCATCGCTTTGCATCATTGTAACCTGTGAGGGTTGGAGACCTGGAAACTCTTGAGTAATAAGCTTTAGTGTATAGTAGGCAAGCTTTTTGGTTCCCAGTCCGTAATCAATAAAACCCTCTCCATCATAAATGAATCCAGTGTTGTCAAAATATCCAGCATCATGTTTGAACCCTTCCATGAAGCCAAAAGCCATTAGCACTTGTTCAACTCCATTGGCCCAAGAATAGAAGCATCGTTTTACAAGGTCTGTGGCTTGTTGTTCTTCGGTCTGGTAGGTATTCCAGTTGAGAGGATCGTGCAATACTCCTGCATAGGTTCCCATTTCAGTAATCCAGATAGGGATTGTTTCGGAGAAGCCTGAATCTGCAAGGGTTTTACGGATTCTTTCAAGTACGTTTTGGCCCGTGGTAGTATCCACAAACTGGTATTCACCAAAAGCGTTACCATACCAGTGAAAATCAAATATATCGATGTATTGTCCGTTTAGTTCTTCGAGTACAGCAGGATAAAACGTATCAAAACCTCGCAAATAGTTTTCGGGAAAACCTGCTACACCAGCCATCAGAACAAACGCATCGGGGTTGGCTTCTTTGATCGCTTCGTAGGTGATTTTTTGGTAGGTGGCATACTCCGTCCGTATTGATCGGTGAATATTGGGTTCGTTGCCAATTTGCCAGTATTGTATAGGATTCATGAGTCCTGGCATGTCATCGATACCATCTCCATCGTATCTTTCTATGACAGCTTTCACAAATTCTTGGTAAGCAGGGATGTCGATTGGGATCCAGGTACCCGGTACAAACCGACCATAATCGTGCATAGAAGGCTGGGCTGAAATATTTCCCAAAATTGTGATGTTACTGGGGACGGAGAACCATTGCAAATCGTACATCTGGAAGTTGTATAGGGAGCTTTTCAAATCGGGTTGCACCAGGGGCCAGAAGGCATAGAGTCCTTCACGACTCATGTTAATTCCAACGTTGTATGCATGGACGAAACCATTTTCTGAAAAAGACGGATGATTGATGCTGGCAGGGTGAATGCCAATAGGTGGTGCTACGGCATCTTGTGTGGAACGTTGTAAAAACGGCTGGGGCAAAATTTCAGTGGGGATAAGATTTTTTTGGGCAACTGCAGAGAGTGTATAACTATGATTGCCTTCCGGATCTTTTTGGTGGAGAAAATCAATGCATTTTTGAAAAATGGACAACTCTC
>JAQVSG010000073.1 GCA_028700655.1 Caldisericia bacterium | reverse complement strand
AGAGAAAATTGTCCCGGGGCTACATTTTGAACCCGTAATTGAATTCGTGTGGTTTTCTTTATGGTTCCACTAAATGCAATTACAAGAAGGCTGTGACTTCCTGTAGGAGTTTCTGCCGTGGTTTGGACATTAAGAGAAGTTTCACCAGGTGCTGTTTGTAGCTGTAAAGGAGTGAATTCGTAATGAGTTCCTGCGGGAACATTTTCAAGTTGAAACTGTACAGGATTTTTCAAAGGAATATCATTAATGACGTTGATTTTTATGTCAACACTGCCACCTTGAAAGAGGGTAACAGATTGGGTTTCTGGAATCAACGTAAATCCCACACTGGATGAAAAACAATACAATTTTCCGGAATTGGTTCCAATTGCTACCACTCCCCTACCAACCGCAGGACTACCCTGTATGGGAGCATCCAGTGTTTTCTCCCACACCATTTTTCCTGCTTCGTCTAACATGGTAAGCTTCTTATCCAGACCCGCTACCAATATTTTGTCTCCGGCAACAACAGGATTGGTTGTAATTGCACCTCCGCCAACGGAGTATGCCCATTTTTCTTCCTTGGTTTCTGTATCTATTTTTCGAAGTTCAGCCATTTTTAGGTTTTGATTCTTTTTTACCCCAATAAAGTAAATATGCTTTTCTTCTTCATCGAGGGCGGGAGTATTGGGAACTTCATCGTAGGTTAAAATCTGCCATTTCATGGTCATAGATGGATTAACACGGTAGAAAAATAAGTTTTCACCGCCTCCTCCAATATATACGCCATCTTCTCCTACAGTGGGAGACGATTTAAAACTGGCACGGAATCCGTTAAATTTCCCAAAAGGGAGTCCGTTTACAGAGGAAAGACAATACATGTAATTGTCATATGTAGACACATATACGCGGTTTTTGTAATAGGCTGGAGAGGTGTATATGGGGGCGTCGTAGTCATTCATCCAACGTTGTTCTCCGCCTTCGATCGATAGGGCGTAGAGCTCTCCAGATTCGGTCCCAAAATAGACCTTACCATCTCCAACGCAAGCTGTAGAACGAATGCTAGATCCAACATTACGATACCAAATGGGTCTGCCCGTGCTTCGGTTAAAACAGAAAAAAATTCCATCCAGGGTTCCCACAAATAGCTTGTCTTCGTGAATTCTAGGAGAACACGTCCACGGAGGTGGATCATCCTCTTCCTCTTTGCCTATGGGGGGCAATATTCGATTGGATTGCCCTAAATAGTAATCCCAAAGCTTTTCGCCGGTGGTACGATCAATAGCGTACAGTTTTGTGGAATGTCTGCCATCCGACAATACTTTTTCACCCACAAAGTATATAACATTACCAATAATGGCTGGAGTACAACGAATGGCATCGCTGTCGGTTTGATAGGTATAGCGGTCCTCCAGTTTGCTACTCACACTTTCTTCAGTATAGTTGCGTAGAGTACTTGTATTACCAAATCCGTTCCAATCAAATCGCTTCGTGCCCTTGACAGTGATTGTAAATCGTTCGATCACAGATTTACCACCTCCTTTTGCCTCAATAGCAAAAGAATAGGTTTCCGGGTCGACAGTAACATCTACAACAATGATCAATTGACATGTTCCAGGCACTTGCAGCGACGGAGAAGAAAATTTGGAACTGAATCCAGGGTTGGTGGATTTCATGGAGAAATTAACAGCCCCATAGAATCCATCAGGAGAACTTACATCAAGATTAAATACAGCTGCATTCCCAGCATCAATTTCAATACTGGGAGGTTTGATACTTACAGTAAATGTACCTTCTTCAATTTCCAAAACCTCAATACTAAGAGATGCCTTTCTGGTACGACCCAGAGTTTCTCCAAATACTTCGATAAAATAGGTACCTGGTTTTGTCTCTTTGTTGACAATAAGCCGTAGATTCGCTGTAGCATTTCCATTGATCATCTTTACAATGTTGGGGCTCACTACAGTTTCAAGCCCTAAGGGCGTTTTTCCTATACGAAGAAAAACATTTTGAGAAAAGGAAGAGGTAGCGTTGATTTGAATTTCAATGTTACGTTCTTCTCCTTGATACATAGAAACATTCGCAGGAGACAAAGAGAGTCCAAAATCGATGTTGTCAGAAAAACAAACGCATGTGCTGGAAAAGGCGAGTATTACTTTGTTCTTTGTAATAATGGGAGAAGTATTGATTTCATTGCCCAAAAGAGTGGAAAACATTTCTTTGCCTGTTTCTGTGTCAAGAGCATAGAATTTGCCGTCTCCACCACCAAAAATAACATATTCTCCAGTAACAGCAGGAGAACTAACAATTCTACCAGGAACGGGAAATTTCCATTTTGTTTTTCCGTCGGTACGTCGAATCGCTAGCATTTTCCCATCTTCATCGCCAACAAAGAGAGTATTCTGAGTAACGGCAGGGGTTGCAATGAAATTGCCAATTTGGCCTGTACGCCAGATAATTTCTCCCGTGTATGCGTTGATGGCAAATATCTCTCCTTGACCACTTGCAGATCGTGTGGAAACATAGAGAACCCCGTCTAAATAAACGGGAGATGCTTTGCATTCATCGTTTGTACCAATAGGCAATTGAATGCCATTGCGATCAAAGAGGGGTTTTAAATCGCTATAATCATAGGCATAGAGACGTCCCCCGGAGGTCACCGTAAAAACTCTACCAGCCCCCACAATGGGGGACGAAATCACACTTCCGTTTAAAGGAATTCTTTCTAATTCGCTACCAGCAGCGTTTAGGACATATAAAAATTCAGTGGAAGTACCAAAAAAAACTTTGTCTCCATAAACCAAACAAGAGCTTGTAGTAATTTGTCCATAGGCAACAAATTTCCAGAGTTCTGTTCCATCATCTCGTAAGCAATACATATATGAAGGTGTATCGGACGATCCTCCCGTAGAAAAAAACAATTTTCCATTGCTATAGGTGGGAGCCCCATACGGTAGTGGGTAGTTTAAAAACCGCTCTTCCGTTTCCCAGATCTTTTCTCCTTCGGCTATGTCAATTGCATAGACTTTTCGGTTGTCAGCAACAATATATACAATATTGTTTTGGACAATGGGGGACGAAGAAATAGAGCTACCCGTTTGAAAACGCCATTGTTCTAGCAATCCCTCTACTTGAATATTTTCTGAAGAAACACCTGTGCGGGATTCATTTTGATGAAATGTTGGCCAATCGCTTCCTTCGGATGCATATGTTGAAGGAATTGGGTGATTCCACGGAAGAATAAAACTTGATACTACAAATAAAAAAGACAAAAGTCCAGACAGGGTATTTCGAACATATCGATGGATATTCATACATTATCCCCTTCCATTGAAAAGATCCAGAATGGTGTTGAAACTCTTTTCAAACCAATTTTGGACCATCGGTAGACTTAAAATCGATGATTTTTTTGGAAATACAATTTCTATACTTTGATCTTGCGGAAACCATTCGACAGAGGCTTGAAGGCTTTCTGCAATAAATCGTAACGGAACAACGGTGCGACCGGGCGGTATTGTAAAAGGTTCCACCTCTAGTTCTACTGTTTGATTTCCGTCAACAATGGCTATTTTTCGTTGCAACCAAAGGTCTATTTTTTTTGTAAACGGGGCGGAAATTTCAATCGAAATTTTTTGCTCTTGTTCGTTCCAGTCAACCACAGCACCAAAACTTTCTGCAATAAATCGTAGGGGGATCAAGGTTCTACCGTTTTTCGTGAAAGGTTTGCAGTCGATAGTGACAGGATTTTGATTGATAATCGCATTTTGATTACCAATTTGAAGCCATATGAAAATAGGTTCGAACACTTTTCTTTCGATGGAATATTCTATGGTGGTTACATTTCCTGCCAAATCAATGGCTTTGGCATACAGAGTGTTCGATCCGATGGACAAGGGAAATTGATAGGAGAAGGAGCCGTCTGCCTGAATGGGAATAGATACGTCATTAATTGTTAGTTGAGCATTGTATTCGGACAATCCCTGAATATCAATTGCGTCTGTATAGGCAATATCGGGGAATGCGTTGAATACAAGCTTGGGAGGTTTTGTATCCACGGTAAAAACAAACGAGGCAGGTTCTGGATCAATATTTCCAAACGCATCTTTCGATTTGACTCGAAAAATGTACTCGCCATCTTCTGTGATATGAAATAGTTTTGATGTTTCTGCCGTAAAAGGGCTCCATGGTTCAATATTTAGTTGATAGGAGTAAAACAGATGTTCGGTTTTTGTCTGCATATCTTCACCAGTCCAACGAAACTGCACAACTTGTTGGTTGGTTGTTGGGTTTGGGTGAGATATGATTCTGGTAGTGGGAGGATCACGATCGGTTTTAAATATACTGAACTCCAAGGGAGAAGTTTCGGTGCGAATAGGGTTTAACTTTGCATCTAGCATGGATACATTGTCGATGTAGATGGATCCTGAACCAATGCCTACCGTTTCTAATTGAAACGAAAGCAGTGTCCCTGCACCGGATACTCCTCCATTTTCTTTTCCTTCTCTAGAAAGAGCAATGTGCAAATAGGGGGTGCCATCGTCTGTCAATTCTGGTTTGATGATGGAGTTGACATGCACGTCATTGGCTGTAAGAAAACTACCAATTTTACAAGTTTCTTTTTGAATATTTGCAATAGAGGATGCATAAAACAAGTAAAAGGTAACTCCAAAGACGTCCGATCCTGTTTCAATGGAAAGGTCGATCGTGGGATGAGTACCCATTTCGATCTTGGGCTGGGCGGTTTGCAAATCTATTTCTTGTGAGGTGAAGGAAAGACGAGCAAGGTTTGATGAATAGGTTTCATACTGCGTAGGAGAGAAAGATTCTGTTGAAGGAGAGGGAGCAATGTTGGTGTTTGACAAGGAGGAGAGATTTTGATAAAGAGGTTCCATGGAAGCAATGGATACATCTCTGTAATAACGAGTCACAATAACAGAAAAAGGTTCGCCTCTCAAAGCGGCAGCTTGAGCACCATATTGAGGAAGACCTACCCCATGTCCCCATCCTTTTCCGTACACATAGACATATTGTTGTTTTTGCAGCGATGGTAGGGCAGATTTCATGAGAGGGGGAGGATCCACCCATTGGTTTTGAGAAGGGTCTTGAAAAATACCAAACCAGCTGGATTTCAAATTGAAATAGTATTGAAATTGAAGCCCGGTAATTTGCACCATCCCTTTTTCTGTAAATACATTCACATACTGTACCCGATTACTGTTCTGAAAAGGTTGCAGTTCCCATTTTTCGATAGTATTTATAACAACTCCTACTTTTTCTTTTAAAAGAAGCTGTAACTGAGTATCAAAATCTTCTTTTGTATAGTGCTGGTACCACGAATAATGTGGCGATATTTCTTCTCCAGGGGAATCGACGGGCTGTAAATACGGATATGGAGAACTATTCCATGCATTGGCATTGCTTTCAGTCATTCCTCCACTACACGAGTGGAAAGGACTAGTGATGAGTTGCTGGTTCCAAATAAGTACCAAATTCTTTGTTTCTTCGACGGCTTGATTGGTCGATGCAAATTGCCTAGTACCTAGGTACACTTGGCAATAGGTATCATCTGTAACGTCGTAGTAAGAAGATGCATTATCTCGCGCTGCTTGTGCTCTTTTTAAAGCAAAAGTTCGGGCTGTGATGGCTTGCGATTTAAGTGCTTCCATGTGCCAGTTTGCAGAAATCTCAGCGGGAACAACTCCTTTTAAATAGGTTTCTATATCAACGTGGTTAATGGCACTCAAATCGGTGTTGTTGGGTGAATGAATCCAAATAGAACCATAGTAGGAGTATTTCCCTACGCTGATAGATTCTGTAGTACTGCAGGGTGAGATTTGGAACAAAGGTGTAGATGGGTTGGATTGTGCAGAGATTGTTTTTTGGATATAAATACCAGAGTTTAAATCAAGTAGACACAAAGGAGTATTTTTTTGAATTGTAACCATTTTTCCATGGGGGATAGAAGACGCTATGGTGGATAAAAGAAACGTAGCTTCTTTTTCTGAATAAAAGGGACCAATTCTGACAGCCAAAAAGTTTTCGTCAAGCGAAATATAGAAAGAGAGGTTGGAAGAAGAAAAATACGAACGACGAAGGGATTGAATATCTTCAATAGGTTTTTCTTGGAGTGGAAGCTGAATGTAATAGACAGGGGAAGAGGGTTTGCACAAAGAGGCAATATAGGAAGAGGATGCAGGGGAACCAACTGAAAACCATGTTTCTGTCAATGGGTGATATACAGATAGATTAGTAGTGGATTGTAAAGGGATTCTTTGTGAAGAGTGTTTTACTCTTACTCGGAGAATATATTGATTTTGATTTTCAATGCCACGTGTATAATTAGATTGGAATGAGAACGAAAGTAAGAGAAGCAACCCACAAATAAGGATGATAAAACTCTGTTTTAGCCACATAAAACCACCTCCCTTCGCTTACGCATAAACGAAGACTCGCAACAAAAGGGTACACCAAGGGATCGAAAACGTTCATTTTCATACTATTTGTATAGTATATATATACAAAAGTTTTATATAAAACACAACAATCAAACACTCCTTTTTCTTGACATTGATACGAGTTATCTTAAGATTATTGGAAAGTGTTAATTTTG
>JAQVSG010000072.1 GCA_028700655.1 Caldisericia bacterium | reverse complement strand
GGGATACGTGAAACCTTCATCAATGAGAGCCCCTGGTTCGTAGGATTCGTCAAAAACATGGACTGTACCGGTCTGTGAGTCAGAGACATAGATATACCCATCTTGGTCAAAACATACATCGATGGGGGAGAAAAATTCACCAATATCGGGATTTCTGGTTCTAGTAGGTTTACCAATATGTTTTATATCGTTGCCGTCTTCGTCAAAAACTACAATATTGGCAAAATTGCTATTGCCCACAAGAATGTTTCCATCAACATCAACTCGTACACCTTGAGGGTTGGATAAAATACCCTTGGGTGATTCTTCTGAATAGAGAAAACCCAACGTAAAAATAGGAATTCCATCCACATTGCTCATGTAGTCTTTTACATAGCGGTTGTCTTTGTCAAACACCATTAACCGAGAAAGAGCTCCTTCGAGTACGTATACGACGCCCTCTTTGATATAGACTGAAGCGGGGAACAAGACGTTTTGTTGTTCAATCGTATTCCCGCTTGGAGCAGTGGCTACTAGACTCAGAAACTTCAATTTTTCTTTAGGGTCGCTTGGAATCTGAAATTTCTTTATATGAGTACTTTGACCATTGATTTGACTAATAACCAAAAGGTTATCTTCGATAGAAATTCCTGTGATCAATCCTCCAACATTGTCTTCATTCGTTCCAATATCGATACAATCGGAAAGATGGTTGCCTTTGGAATCCATGGTCACAATCTTGCATATACCCGCAATCGAAGAAGCAGAAACATACACATTGCCATTCTTGTCGGTTTCAATTTGAGACGGACCAAAATAATTCTCCGGAGAGGGAGTTAGCCCCGCATAGTCGGAAAAAGAGCCGATGTAGGATCCTGTGGCATCAAATTTTAAAAGTCCTTTGTCAAAATCTGCGACAACAAACGACCCATCTGGCAAAAAGGCCAAGTCAGAGGGAGCTTTCATGTGTTCGTCTTCAATCGTTTTAACAAATGTACCGTCTGTTTTGGTGACAGTAATTCTACCTAGGTAGGAATCGGTTAGGTATAAATTGCCATTGCTGCAGAGATTAATAGAGGTTAGATACATGTATTCGCCCTCTTCTTTACCGATCGTACCGAAGTGGTAAAGAGGTTTCAATTGACTATCGAATACTTCAACTTGAGATTCTCCACTGTCGACCACAAATATGTTTTCATCTTCGGAAATAAACAAACCCATTTGATACATGGGGTTGAAATTAGAACCATCTTGGGTGGCCATTCGAAAAGTGCCAACCTTGCTGGTTAGTCCAATAACCTTTGAAATTTCTAAAGGATCATCATTCTGAGATGCCTTTGTTTGGACCATGTTAAAACTAAAAATAGTAGCAAATAGAAACAAAACTGAGAAAAGCGAAATAATTCGTTTCATAGACCCTCCTTAGGTACTAGGAATAAAATATCGGGCAAAAATCTTCAAATCTTCGATATTGACGTAATAATCGGTATTTAGGTCATACATAGGATCCCAGTTCTCTTTGTCTTTCCAACTGGTAGCATAGTGTTCTTTAAGAAGTTCAAAGTCTTCTTCATTGATCAGTCCATCTTCGTTAAAATCACCCAAAGTAGCACTGTCTTTTTCGATGATAAATGGTGGAAGCAAGAAGAGGGTTTTTCGTTTGTTGCCCTCAGTATCTTTGAAGACAAAATTGACAATCTCTACATCTAAGGTGTCGGTGGCTCTTTTGGCTTCAAATTCAAGCTGTGCAATGATAGCGTTGCTATTTCCATTCCATGCAGGATTTCGAAGGCCTTTTATGTAAAATGTACCCTTGTCAAACTCAATGTCTTTATCTGTCAATAATTCAGTATCAACGAAATCACCAAGATGCATGGTTTTATGGATCAGTTTTGAGCGAGAAAACTGGAGTTCAATTTCAAACTCTTGAATGTCAAAGGGTTCTCTAAAACCAATATTAACGACAAACGTATCACCAATGTTTAGTTTTTTGGGGGAACTTATCAAAAAAGTGGGAGGCTGCGGAATAGTAGAACCAGAAATTGTAAGAGTAGATTGAGCAGTAAACGTTTCATAAATATCTTCAATGGTTCCATCATACCGCGTACCTTTAATGGATGCAGCGAGATAAAAATCACCATCGGGTAAAAATTCATTTCCTTCCAAACTTTTTCCATCCCATTCGAAAACATACTCACCAAGGGGTAAATACTCGAATGTTTTTACAATACCCCAATCGACGCCAGTTTGATCATAGGCATGAAAGCTCAAATAGGTAGCAATATTGTTGTAGGTTCTACCATCTTGTGGACTACCCGAATCCAGATCAAAAGCACTCCCAGCATTTAAAACAAAATGAACATATCCGGTATCTTCTTCTTCAATATTGAGAGAGTCTTGAGAAAAGTAGAAGTCTGTTACACTGTCAGGAATAGTGCAAAGAGAGTCTTTCCATACAATAATGGGAAGATGATGTAGGTGGGTTGAACTACCGATAGAAGAAGCATTTTGAATGTCTACCCATAAGGCTCCTTCGTATTTGTTGGCAGTAAATGTCTCTTCATTTTCAGTTATGGTTAGTTGAATTTTCTTTGTTTCTCCTGGTTTTAGAGTAATCTTATTGTCGGACAATTTGAATGAAGCAGGTTTTTCAAGTTTTGGTAGATCGTCCAAGTCAAGTTGAACTAACACATTGTCAAAGATTTCTGCAGATAGCGAAAGAGTTACCTCTTTTTCAATAATGTTTGTAATAGAGACCGTAAAGGGTTTATCAAATTCTTCATTTTTGTGCATGATGTAGGCAGGATCCATTTCAATAGGACTTGTAATTGCATTTTGTACATTGACCTGTCCAGCGCCCTGAAGGAAATAAGAGACATATTGGTCATTCACAAAATTTTTCAGAAGATCTGATGAATGCATGAAGATCCTTTTTATTTGTTGAGGTTTCCAGGAGGGATGTACTTGTCGGGTTAGTGCTACACATCCAGAAACAAACGGAGTGGCCATGGAGGTACCATCCCAGTCTTCATACTTATTGTTCAATACAGCAGAATTGATCTGTTTTCCGGGTGCACATATTTCAGGCTTCAAAACATTATCATCGGCTGAAAAACTTGGTCCTGTTGAAGAAAAATCAGAAAACGTGACATCAGAACCGACCGGGAAGGATAGCTCATAGTCTTCGTCCAAATGCTTTTTAATGGAGTCAGCTTTGATGCCGGAAATAAAAATGCAAGGGATAAATTCAAAATCTTCCGGTTTATCTCCGTTTCTGGGGTCAATTAACAAACCTCCAAAGGGATCGGGATCGTAGTTGTAAACGATGCAACCGATAGCACCTGCAGCTTTTGCATTAAGATTCTTTTCTTGAAAGGATAAACCATTGTTCTTTGGGCCTCTTGAAATAAAGGCAATATTGCCTTTTACAGCAGAAGGGAATTCTCCTTTTGCACCAAAAGCACAATCCACTAACTTGGTATTATTATGTGTATTTAGTTTTGAGGGAAACGCAGGCGAATATCTTGCTCGATATGCATTTGATGTAAGATCGTTGCCATCAGACGTAGAAAATACGAACGATTGGTGCATGCGATCATCCGATGCAGAAACTTGAAGAACAAAATCAAATACACCAGGGGCATCAATGGGCCAAGGATTCTTTTTGTGACGGGTTCCTGCATTGCCAGCAGCTGCTACTACCATGGTACCTGCTTTGTCTGCATTGTAAAGGGCGTCGTAATAAGGATTTCCAGATTCATCGGAACTACCATCTGTTGAATGTCCTAGAGATAGATTGATCACATCGCATTTGTCTTTAACAGACTGTTCGGCTGCTTTGATGATATTGGCAGGGTTTGCTCCACCTCCCTCTTTTGAAAAAACTTTGTACACATACAAATCACTTTCAGGGGCAACCCCTCTTTTTTCTTCACGATCTGGGTTTTTACCAGAGGTGATTCCTGCAACGTGGGTACCATGAGGGGGGGCGATACCACCAAAACCGGCATCTTTACAATCACTTGTACCATCTGCAAAATCATATCCTACTTTAACTCTTGATTTTTCACCGACGCCAGTAGGAGTAAAATCAGCATGATTGTAGTCGATACCAGAATCAATGATGCCCACTCGCGATCCTTGACCGGTTACGGTGGATTGATCTTTGGCTTTCATATCCCATACTTCATTGGCAGAAATTGTTGCAGTTGAAATAATTCTTGACGAGTAGTCCTCTTCCATTGCAGAAAAAATACCTTGAATAGAGGGATTCTTTAATAAATAGGGAATATTGTAACCGGCTGTTTTAATGGCAATACCATTGTAGATATACTGGTATGTGTGTAAGAGTTCAACATTCATTTTACCTTGAATGCTTTGAAATATCTCTAGTTGTTTCTTTTCTAGAGATGCTCCATAGGTAGTATCGAACAGGAAAGCAGAGGTATCATTATTCGAACATATTGAGTGTAGATGGACTTGATGTTTTTCAGAATAGGGCACTACGGGATCTTCTTTGAATTGCAAAATCAATGTTTGTTCTTGGGACGAATTCTTGACTTCTTCTAGATAGGAAACATCGATTTTTGGGTGGGATGCTTGGGCAGACTGAATCGAAAAAGGAATCAGTCCGAAAAGGAAACTACAAACAATTAAATACACACAGAAACGTTTCAACATACGGATATGTCCTCCTGCAAATTAAATACCTGTGGAGCCAAAACCATTTTGGCCACGGTCACTTTCAGCTAAACTGGTACTGCTCTCCACAAGGTTTACTTTTTCAAACGGTAAAACAATGAACTGAGCAATTCTTGATTGCTTAGGCAATACAATAACATTATACCCATGATTGATAAGAATCACACAAATTTCACCACGATAACCACTGTCAATAACGCCCCAAGAATTGAGAACAGTAACTCCATTTTTGTAGGCCAATCCAGAACGAGGGGCTACTGCTCCCAAATATCCTGGGGGAATCTCCAATTGAAAACCACAACCAATTTTTTTCCATTCTCCAGGAGAAAGAACAACTTCTTCACACGAAAACAAATCCATTCCTGCATCGGTATCATGTGAATACGATGGCAATATAGCTTCTGCATGAAGTCGAAAGCATTTAATGCTTTTCAACGTTTGCAACAGCCTTTTCGATAATTTCCAATGCGATATCCATTTCTTCTTTCTTAATGATTAGAGGTGGGATAAACCGGATTGAACTGGGTCCGCAATCAATGGTTATCATACCCATGTGTAGCATTTCTTCACATATTCGATCTCGGCTATCCGGATCGATTTCTTTTGTTTTGGGGTCTTTGACTATTTCTATTGCCTGCATAAGACCAATACCGCGAACATCCCCAATCATAGGGTGTTTTTTCTGTATGTCTAGCAAGCCTTGGTGCATATGGTTGCCAAGTTTTTTAGCATTTTCAAGAAGATTTTCGTTTTCAATAACATCCATTGTAGCACTTGATGATTCACAGCAAACTGGATTTCCTCCAAAAGTATTGGAGTGACATCCGGGATGAGGATAGTTCAATTCTTCGTCGGCAATCATACAGCCAATAGGTAAGCCAGAACCCATTCCTTTTGCAGAGCAAATGATATCGGGCACAATATTCCAATTCTCACACGCAAAAAAGGTACCGGTTCTTCCAAAGCCAGCCTGAATTTCATCACTGACATAAAGGATTCCATATTTTTCACAAAGTGCTTTGATTCCGGGAAGAAATTCCTTGGGAGGTACAATGTATCCTCCTTCTCCTTGGACAGGTTCGACAAAGAAAGCAGCAACATCGTAGGGAGAGAGAACTTTTTTTAGATAGAAACTTTCGATTTTATGCAGGCATTCCATATTGCAAGATGGATATTCTAGATTGTACGGACATCGATAGCAATATGCATAGGGTACATGTTCAACCCCAGGCATGGTGGGTTGAAAACCTTCTTTATGAACAGCCCTTGAAGCGGTTAGGGATAAGGCTCCCATGGTTCGCCCGTGAAAAGCGCCAATGAAGGCTAGAAATTGAGGACGTTTTGTTTTGTAACGTGCCAATTTAATGGCTGCTTCAACGGATTCAGTACCAGAATTTGTAAAAAACACTCGCTTTTTGTTGGTTCCAGGAGCTTTTTTTGACAACCGTTCCATGAGTCTGGATTGAGCCATGTAATAATAGTCGGTACCGGCAAAGTGCATCAGTTTTTCTGTTTGATTCTTTATGGCTTCTACAACGTGCGGATGGCAATGACCAGTGTTGCAAACACCAACTCCCGAAGTGAAATCGTAGAAGATATTTCCATCTTCATCTTCGAGTACAATACCTTTGCCTTTTTTGATAGCAACAGGAAAAACTTTCGTTGCTGTAATCCCATAGAGATTGTCTTGTTCCACAATAGAGCGAGACTTATCACCGGGAATAGACGTTTTAACACTAGGTCTAATAAAATCACTCATAGCATCCTCCTGCTAATTTAGTAACATCAAAAACACCAATAAGTAAATAAAAATGGTAACTTCAGTTCAACAATATTATATGACAAAAAGATATGAAAAGTAACAATTCGATTCTACTGCTAAATGGAAGCAAAATTTCTAATTTGGAACTATTAATTTACATAAATTAAGCTCATCCCATCAGCTTTTCAAAAAAAAGTTTCAAAAATTTTGTATTTTCTTTCTTTTTTCCATTGACAACCGAATCTGTTTTCCCATAATTAGACCTTGCTGTCTGAACCTTGAAAACTGAAGAATGAGGAATGGATCTCTCACGATTGTGAAAACGATCGATGGAGAGA